>CAZDXS010000156.1:0-10420 GCA_964509455.1 uncultured Enterobacteriaceae bacterium
ACCCAAACGAGCGGCCCGCGCCTGCTCCGCCAGCTCCAGGAGGCGCCCCGCCGTGGTCCGGTAGCGCCCCAACATCAGCACGTCCGTGGGCTTGAGGAGCGCCTGGCGCAACGGCTCCCAGCGCCCACCCTTCTCCAGGTAGCTGCCGGCGCCGCCGCAGTCCGCCAGGTGGCAGGCGCCGTCGGCCGCCAGCGCCAGCTCGGCATGCGTGCGGGACACGGAGGCGTCGTTGATGCGGATGTCGGCGTCGCGGCCGCGGCCGATGCGATACACCTGGAAGCGGGCGGCGCTCATCTTGTGCGGCGCCGGACCGGCAGGCGGAAATGAACGCGCGGCGCCACGGCGTCAGCTGTCCAGCAACGCCGGCAGGATGCTGGAGGTGACCGAGCCGGAGGCCTCCACGAAACGCCCCTCGCCGTGCCGCGACAACTCCTCCAAGAAGCGCCGCGCCGCCGGCTGGCGGTTGCCCTGCCGCTGCGCCCACACGCCGGAGACGCTCTGCCCCGGTCCTCGGGCAAAGGCGGCGGCGACGCGCAACCCGTCCGCAATGCGGCCCTGGCGCGTCATGCGGCGGGGGAGGTGCGGCGCCACGGCGTCAGCTGTCCAGCAACGCCAGCAGGATGCTGGAGGTGACCGAGCCGGATGCCTCCACGAAACGCCCCTCGCCGTGCCGCGACAACTCCTCCAAGAAGCGCCGCGCCGCCGGCTGGCGGTTGCCCTGCCGTTGCGCCCACACGCCGGAGACGCTCTGCCCCGGGCCTCGGGCAAAGGCGGCGGCGGCGCGCAACCCGTCCGCAATGCGGTCGTAGTAGGCGGGCGCGTCGGTAATCACCACGATGATGCGCTTTTTGGACTCGCGGCGCCAGGACATGGCCACCGCCCGCTCCAGGGCCAGCACCACCGCCTCCGGGTAGTCCGGATTGTTCCCCAGAGCGGCGCCCGCCTCCAGGGTGTTGATGAACCCTTGCAGGCGCGCCAGCGACGGGCCGCCGGGCGCCGTCTCTTCCAAGTCCCGCACCCGCAGCACCGGCGTCTGGTGCCGGTCGTTGAAGCCCACCACGCCAACGCCCAGGGAGGGAGCCAGCAGCGTGAGGATCTCCACCATCTCGGACAGCTCGTATTTCAGCTCGTCAATCAACTCCGCCATGCTGCCCGTGACGTCCACCGCAATCACCAGGTCCAGGGGCGGGAGCCGGGCTTTTTGCAACTCGTCCCACAGCCCCTCGTTGTTTTTTTGCAACCCCGCCAGCGCCGCCTCGGCCGCCGCGCGGCGGCGCTTCTCCTGCGCCAACGCCTCCTGGGCGGCCGCCAGCGCCTCCTCTTGTTCCTCCCGTTGCTCCTGGTCGGCCGCGGCCTCTTTCAGGTCCTGGTTCTCCTGCTGGGCCGCCGCCAGCGCCGCCTGGGCCGCCGCCAGCGCCTCGTCCTGCCCCGCCAGGGCGTCCAGGACCGCCGCCAGCCGCGCCGTGGCCGCCGCCAACTTGGCTTTGACCTCCGCCACCCGCTCCTGGGAGTCGCCCGTGTTGGGAAAGAACGGGAACAACACCACCGTGATCAGGATGAACGCCCCTAAGGCCGAGGCGAACAGGTCCAGGGCGGACATGTTGAACAGGCTCATCTCGCGGTTGCGGGATCTCATGGCGTATCCCCCGTCACAACAGGCGGTCCACGCTGAGTTGCAGGCCGCCCAGGGACACCCGGGCGCCGGCCTCCAGGGTCTCCGGGCGGAACGGGCGCAAGCGGCGCTCGTTCAGAAACGTGCCGTTGGCGGAATTCAGGTCTTCTATGTAAAAACGCCCGCGGCGGCAGGCGATCCGCAGGTGGCGGCGCGACACGTTGCGGTCGCTGACCACCTCGTCCACCAGGCCGGAATGCCGTCCCAGGGACAGCCCCAGGCGCTGCCCGGCGAAGCGCGCCGGCGCCAGGGCCAGGTGCACGCGCCGCCCGCTCCCGTCTATGCCCGCCAGGGTGAGGCCGTGGGGCGGCAACGGCGCCGGGGGCGTTTTTTTGGCGGGGCGGCCGCCGCCGACGCTCCGGCTGAGGCGCTCTCCCGCCCGCTCGGCGGCATAGACCAGCTGCTGCCGGGGCTTTTTCAGCAACAACAGCAAGAGCGCCAGCACCGCGCCGAACAACAACAGGAGCAGGATGAACAGGCCGCGGGCGCCCTCCTCCATGGACTGGCGCAACTGCTGGGCGTCCGCCCCGGCTTGTGCCAGCGCATCTTCCAGAGCCGTGGCGCCGGCCGCGGCGCAGACGGCGTCGTCCTGGCGGAACGGGATCGCGCCGCGGCGCAGCATTTTCATCGCCTCCTTGACGTGGGACGCCCAGTAGATCCCCGCCGCGTGCGGCACCCGGGTGACGCCCCCGGCCACCTCGACGGGGACCATGGACGCCTGGGTGTTGACGCCGACCACGCGGCCGCAATGGTCCAGCAAGGGGCCGCCGCTGTTGCCGGGACTGCTGGGCGCGTTGTGCTGGATGATGTCCAGGTTGCGGCTGTGGCGCGGGTTCCAGCTGCCGGAGAAGATCCGGCCGATGACGCCGTCCTGCACGGTGGGATCGGCGGCCAGGCTCTCCCGGTCCGCGCCGCCGGGATAGCCGATGGCCCACACTTGTTGCCCCTTCCTGGGCTCCGCCGCCGACAGCGCCAGCGGCGGCAACTCCAGGCCGGGGACCTGCAAGACGGCGAGGTCCAGATCTTCCGCCCGGGCGACGATCTGGGCCGGGCGCAACGATGCGGTGTTGGTGGCGACCACGCGGACGTCCCGGGAGTCATCGACGACGTGGTAGTTGGTCGCCACGCGGCCGGCGGCATCAATGACGAATCCGGTGCCGCTGCCCAGGGACTGCCCGTCCGCCGTGATCGTCACGATGCGAACGATGCTCTGCTCCAAGGCCGCAAAGTCGGGGGCGGCCGCCAGGGGGCCGGCGCCGCACAGGGCAAGAACGGGCAGGAGCCGGGCGGCGCGGGCGGCGGTGTGCCCAGCGGTGCGCCCGGCGGTGTGCGCGGCGATGCACCCAGCGGCGCGGCCGGCGGTGCGCCTGGCGAACATCGTCAGCCGCGCCCGCCGCCCCGGCCGTTCACTGCAGGCGCACGGTCAGCGTGACCGGCCCCAGTTGCAACTGGTCGCGGTCCCGCAACGGCGCACTTTCCCGGTAACCCAGCGGGCGGCCGTTGACGCGGGTGCCGTTGGCGGAGTTCAGGTCTTCCACTTGCAACGCCTCCCCGGTGCAAACCAGCCGCGCGTGCTCCCGGGAGATGGCGTCATGGTCGATGATGAACGCGGCGTTGGCGGGGTTTCTGCCGATGACGACGCCGTCCGCGGCGCCCAGGTCCAGGGCCGGGATGTTCAGGGCGAAGGTGCGGCCGCCGTCGTCTTGGCCCTCCAGCAGGCAACTGAACGGCGCCGGGCGGGGCGTTGCCGCCTCGGCCTTCTCGCGGGCTTTTTTCTCCTGCTCGGCTTCGGCTTCCGCCTGTTGCTTCTCGGCTTCGGCCTGCCTGCGGCGGCGGGCGGTGAGGAACCAGCCCAGCAACGCCAGCGCCACCAGGACGCCGCCGATGACGGCGCCCCACAGCAACCGTTGCCGCGCCTCCTGCCGGGCGGCTTCCGCCTCGGCTTCTTTCTGGCCGGCTTTTTCTTCCGCCTCCCGGCGCGCGGCTTCTGCGGCTTCTTTCTCTTCTTGTTCCTGCTTCAAGGTGGTCTCCGCCTCCTCCTTGCCGGTCTCGGCCGCTTGCTTCTCATCTTCGGCCTGTTGGCGGGCGGCTTCGGCCGCCTGTTTTTCCGCCTCGGCTTTCTTGCGGGCGTCTTCGGCCGCTTGCTTCTCCGCCTCGGCCGCCTGTCGCGCCGCCTCCGCCGCCTGTTTTTCCGCCTCGGCCTTCTCGCGGGCGTCTTCCGCCGCTTGTCTTTCCTCCTCCGCCTTTTGCGCCGCCGCCGCTTTCTCTTTCGCGCCCAGCTCCGCCAGCTCCACGGCGGACAGGCAGGGGTCGTCCACCACGGTATGGGCTACTTCCCGCCGCTCCAGCCAGGCGATGACGTCGCCCGCGCGCAGGGCGAACACCGCCCCCTGCGGGTCCTTCACCCGCCGAAACAGGCGCCGCGCGGCGGCCGGGTCCGGCAGGTTGACGGCCGCCACCTGGTCGCACTCGTTGAACAAGGGCATGCCGAACTCTGACGCCGTGAGCATGGCGTTGTGGCGCAACATGCGCAGGCCCGCCAGGCCGGCGCCGGCGGCCGGATGCTCGTGGTGGGAGCCGATGGTGCCCTGGGAGGCCGCGGCCTTGCCCGCCGCGTCAAGCTGCAAGGTGCGGACAATCCTGCCCACCTCGCCGCCCTGCTCGGACAAGGGCAAGGGCGGCAGGTTCAATCCCGTCACCGTCAGCACCGCCAGGTTCGCGGCGGGGTCCACCAGGGACTGCTGCGCCAGGAGCTCGGCGCCGGTCGCAAGGGAGACCACGGAGACGCCGTCCGCGCCCTTCACCAGGTGCGCTGCGGTCAGCACCCGCCCGTCCTCGTTGACCACGAACCCGGCGCCCTCCGCCGCCACGCGGTTGTTCTCGTAGGCGCGCACGCGCACGACGCTCTTGGACACGGCCTCTACGTCCAGCGCCGCGAGCGCGGGCGCCGGCGCGGCGGCCAGGGCCAGCGCCAGGGCGAGGGCGCGGGCGCACGACAGAGCCGCCGCCGGGCAGGCCGGCTGATGAATGCGCTTGATTGCTGTTCGCATGGTCGTCGCTCGCATGGTTGTTATTAATGTGTCGGACGGACTGCGGGGTATTATACAACCAATCGGGGCGGGGCGTGCGGGGGCGGCGCCAATCGAAAAACCGTTTGACTTTTGCACATTTTGCTTTATGATGGCAGGCATTTATTAACGCAACACAAACTGGAGACATAAATATGTACTTCTCCGACGTAGCATCGATGAGATTATCACTGAGCGAAAAAGACCTGCCGGGTATCGATATGGCGGATGGCAACAGGGTGAGAATCTACTGGTTCCCCAGGGACAAATATGAGTATCTATTAGCCTTGGTCGCCAGAAGAAAAGTGCCTGAGCTATCCGGCGTATATTTTTTGCTCGATACATCGGGCGGCCCCATTCACAACCGTGTCTACATCGGTAAGTCGGGGAATAATATGTTTGATCGTCTGAAAGCACGGATGCAGAAAGGTTTTTCCTGGGACCAGGCAATCATCGCAGTAGATAGGATCAAAGCAAACGGCCTCACCGAAAAACAGATTACTTTCCTGGAGAAACACAGTATCGACGAAGTCGAGAAAGCGGGAGGATACTTGCTTGCAAACAAGAAAAGAGGCGAAGACCAGCAACTGGACAAGGCAACTGAAGCCGTCTGCCTGGCAATTTTTAAAGACATGAGCGAGCTCCTGGCCTCGCAAGGATTTCCATTCTTTAGGCCCGTTGGCCCCCTGTACCGGGCAATCCGAGCGAGCCGGCTTTCGTCCCGTGCTGAAGACAGGTTAGAACGTTTTTGCTCTCGGTTCGGCCGCACGGAAAAATAGAGATCTCCCCCGAAATAACCTGTGGAGGCCCCGCTGGTCCATCAGCAATAAGCGCCATCGGTTATAGGACATCTGGGTGGGCTGTCGCCACAGATGCCACGCTTACACCGAAGCCCGGCGGGGGCTGGCGTTGCCGGCGGCGGATGCCGGGGCGCGTTGGCGGGCGAGGGGCTTTCCGTTGTGTTGGGGCAAAGCCCCGTTCATTCTGTTACAGTGCGGGCCTGCCTGCCGACCGGCAAGAACCGAGCGTAGGAGGAAAACCACTATGACGAATTTCCACATTCCGCCTGATCTTGATGCGCCATTGGACGAATTGGCTGCCAGCCTCCGTGAAGACAAGGAGGCGCTGGTCAATCGCGCCGTCCGTGAATTTGTTGAACGAGAAGCGCCGACGGCGAAATGCCGGCAGGAGACCCCGCCGACCGCCCGCACTCACCCCGACCTTGACGCGCGGTTGGACGAATTGGCCGCCCGCCGCCGCGAAGACAAGGAAGCGCTGGTCGACCGCGCTGTTCGCGTGTTTGTGGAACGGGAAGCGCTGGAGGAAAAACGCTGGCAAGAAACCCTGCCCGCGCTGGAGTCCGCCAGGGCCGGCAGGGTCTCGTCACTGGAGGAAGTTGAAAAGTGGGTAAGAAGCTTGGGAACGGACAACGAGTTGCCCAGGCCGGGGTCGAAGTAGTGCGGCGCAACCCGCCCGGCGGCCTGGACGCACAACCTTAAGGAGCGGGAACCAGGACAGGATTAGACGGCTCCGGCAACAAGAATCAGCGCAAACGAGAGAGAGGAGACAACAACCGATGTCAACGCTCCTGGTGTCCTGCCCGGGCTGTAAGAGTGAAATGGCGCAGACGCAAAAGAACTGTCTCCAATGCGGCACGCTGAACCCTTTCGCCGATCATATCGGCTGTTTCATCATCGGGGGGATAATCATTCTCCCCATTATATTCGCCTGGTTCACCCTCAGGCCGGGAGTGAGCAAAAGCACAAAACAACTGGCGTTTATGTTGTTTGCCTTTCAACTCATCGTGGTCATTCTCGCCATAGGCGTAATCGCGTCAATATAAAGTTTGAGCGGTGTTGCACCACTTCACAGCATTTGTCGTTTGTGACGGCCGGCAAGCAATGCCTGGGGCGGGGACTGCAAACCCGATGCCGGGCAGGTTCGCCCGCCGCTCGCACCGAACAATCTCATCCATAACATGACCGACGACCACCTGAATGCGCTCCCCAAGGGGCATCGCTTGCAAGAATACGAGCTGATGCGGGTGCTGGGCCATGGCGGCTTCGGCATCACCTACCTGGGATATGACCACAACCTGGACAAGGCGGTGGCGGTCAAAGAATACCTGCCGGCGGAGCTGGCGGGGCGCACCACTGAAAACAGCGTGGCGCCGCAAACGGAGGCCTACCGGGCGGATTTTGCCTGGGGGCAGGAGCGTTTCCTGGACGAGGCCCGCACCCTGGCGCGCTTCAAGCACCCCAACATCATCCAGGTCTATCGCTTTTTAGAGGCCCACGGCACCGCCTACATCGTGATGGAGTATGCGGAGGGGGAGACCCTGGCGGAGCGCTTGAAGCGCCAGGGCGCACTGGGCGAGGACGAGTTAAAGGCCATCCTGTTGCCGTTGCTGGACGGGCTGGCGCAGGTGCATGCGGCAGGTATCCTGCACCGGGACATCAAGCCCGCCAACATCATGTTGCGGGATGCGGACGGCTCGCCGGTGCTGGTGGACTTTGGCTCGGCGCGCCAGGCAATAGGAGAGCGCAGTCGCTCCATGACCGCCATAGTAACGCCGGGCTACGGCCCCATAGAGCAGTACTCCAGCCGCGGGCGGCAGGGGCCGTGGACGGACCTGTACGCCTTGGGCGGCGTATGTTACCGGGCTCTGACGGGCAACGCGCCGGAAGAGGCGACGGAGCGGGTGCGCAACGACCCGCAGACGCCCGCCGTGGAAGCGGGCAGCAGTAAGGCGGCGCCGGCGTTCCTGCGGGCGCTTGACTGGGCGTTGCAAGTGAATGAGGACGACCGCCCCCAGGACGCGGCGGCATGGCGGGCGGCCCTGCTGGGGGAAGAAGAGGCGCCGACGGAGAAAGCGACCGCGCCGGCGAAATCAGCAAGGCAACCCTGGACGCAAAGCCAGGAAGCGGGCCCCGGGGCGGGTGCAAACGACTTCGGAAGCGGCAATCAACACAAGGGAGAAGCAGGCGGAAAAGCGACCAACATGATGTTCTGCCCGGGCTGTAAAAGCGAGATGGCGCAGGCGTCAAAAAACTGCCTCAAGTGCGGAATGCCAAACCCCTACGCCGACCATATCGGCTGTTGGATAATCGGGGGGATAGCCATTCTCCCCATCATATTCGCGTGGTTCACCCTCCGGCCGGGCGTGAGCAAAAGCACCAGGCTGCTGGCGTTTGGGTGGCTTGCCGGCCAATTCATTTCCTGGCTCATCGGCATCGCGTCCGATTAGTAAAACGCTGGGGCAAGCCCGCCTCGAACACGCCCGCCCATGACATGACCGGCCGCCATCTGAACGTACTCCCCAAGAGGCGCCGCAAGCGCCCGGGAGAGAAGCGAATGAATGTCATGCGATTGCTGGTTCTTGGCGGGCTGGTCCTGGCGGCGGGCGCGGCGCAGGGGCCAGCGGCTCGGGAAGATGTCGTTGCAACCGGACAACAAACGGCGAAAGCCCCACGGAGTACGGCCGGCGCCCAAGAGCCGCTCCCCAGAGCGGCGCCCGATGCGCTTCTCTCCGCGCTGAAAGAAAACGGCGAGGCCGCTGCCGACCTCGCAGCGGAGTTAATCGTGCGAGGCGCAGACGTGCATGCCGCGGATAAATGGGGACAAACCCCGCTTCACCTGGCGGCCAAGCACAGCAGGCATCCGGAAATCATCGAGACGTTGTTAGACGCCGGCGCCGACGCAAACGCCAGGGACAACGACGGCGACGCCCCGCTTCACCTGGCGGCCAAGCACAGCAAGCATCCGGAAATCATCGAGACGTTGTTAGGCGCCGGCGCCGATGTGAACGCCAGGGATGACTACGGCGAAACCCCGCTTCACCCAGCGGCCTGGAAAAACGAAGTCCCCGCAGTCATACAGGCGCTGTTGACCGCCGGTGCGGACGTGAACGCCAGGGAGAAATACGGCAAAACCCCGCTTCACCTAGCGGCATGGAAGAACAAAAATCCCGCAGTCATACAGGCGCTGTTGACCGGCGGCGCGAAAGTGAACGCTAAAACAAAAAACCTGGACGACACCCCGCTTCACGAAGCGGCGGAGGACAACGAAAACCCCGAAGTCATCCAAGCGCTGTTGGATGCCGGCGCCGACGCAAACGCCAGGGATATATTCGACGCAACACCGCTCCACGGAGCGGCATGGGACAACGAAAACCCCGAAGTCACCCAGGCGCTGTTGGATGCCGGCGCCGACGCAAACGCCAGGACAAAAGACGGCTTCTCCCCGCTTCACCGGGCGGCGGGGCTAAACGAGAACCCCGCAGTCACCCAGGCGTTGCTGAACGGCGGCGCCGACGCGAACGCCAAGAACAAGTATGGTTTCACCCCGCTCCACTACGCGGCCGGCGGCAACAAGAACCCCGCAGTCGCCCAGGCGTTGCTGAACGGCGGCGCCGACGCGAACGCCAAAACAAGATATGGCTTGACCCCGCTTCACCAGGCGGCAGGGTATAAGGAAACCCCGGCAGTCATCCGCATGTTGTTAAGCGCCGGCGCCGCCGCAAATCCCAAAGAGGAAGACGACAAAACGCCGCTCCACTACGCAGCGCAGCAAAACAAGCATCCCGACATCATCCAGGCGTTGCTGGACGGCGGCGCGGACGCAGGAGCCGAGGATGAACGCGGCAAAACTCCCCTTGACCTGGCGCGGGAGAGGAACAACTGGGGCGCGGCGCAGGTTCTCGAGGAAGCCGGCCGTCGCGACCTGAGATTTTGACAACCCGCGCCGCGACAAAAAGCAACTTCCCACGGATTTGCCTGTATAGTTTCCCTTTGCCGTGCGCTCGGGAGAGAAGCGAATGAATGTCATGCGCCTGCTGGTTCTTGGCGGGCTGGTCCTGGCGGCGGCCGCGGCGCAGGGCCAGGCGGCGGTGAAAACCCAGCAAAGCGCGGCAAGCGCCCAGGAGCCGCTCCCCAGGGCGGCGCCCGATGCGCTCCTTGATGCGCTGGAAGAGCGCTATGTTACCGCCGAGGCCATAACGGAATTGATCGAGCAGGGCGCGGACGTGCATGCCGCGGGCGCGCATGGCTGGACCCCGCTTCACCAAGCGGCGGCGCATAACGACCCCGAGATCATCCAGGCGCTGTTAGGCGCCGGTGCGCAGGCGAGCGCCAGGGACAACCAGGGCGCAACCCCGCTTCACGCAGCGGCATCACGCAACGGGAACCCCGCCGTCATCCGGGCCCTGTTGGCCGCCGGCGCCGAGGTGAACGCCGGGGATGCGGACGGCGATACCCCGCTTCACCGGGCGGCGCACTATAACGAACGCACTGAAATCATCCAGGCATTGTTGGCCGCCGGCGCACAGGTGAACGCCAGGGACAACTATGGCGGCGCCCCGCTCCACGACGCGGCGTTGCAAAACAGCAACCCCAGGGTCATCGCCGCCTTGTTAGGCGGCGGCGCCGACGCCGGCGCCAGGGACGCAGCGGGCAAAACTCCGCTTCACCAAGCGGCCTGGTCGCCGTGGCAGTATGAAAGCCCGAAAATCATCGAAGCGCTGCTGGCCGCCGGCGCCGACGCAAGCGCCGGGGACAACCATGGCGCAACCCCGCTCCACGTCGCGGCAAGACGCAACGAGGTCCCCGATGTCATACAAGCGCTGTTGGCCGGCGGCGCGAATGCGGACGCCGGGGACAAGGACGGCGGTACTCCGCTTCAC
>CAZDXS010000157.1:0-59473 GCA_964509455.1 uncultured Enterobacteriaceae bacterium
CTCTATGCCAGTCGTCGCAACCCCTCCCGCCAATGATGCCCCCGCAACCCGGCGATATGTAGTTCCGGCGGAGACCGGGCCGCGAGGGACTTTGCGAGGATCCTCCGCCGGAAATTCAGTCAGCGGCAATGACGGCCGGCAACTACCGGTGCCGCGCCTCCCGCGCCGCCCGCACTTGCCCGGCGAACCCGCATTTGTCCGATGCCGCGCCTCCCGCGCCGTCCACCGCGCCCGAGGCCGCGCCGCTTGCCCGGCATCATCGCATTTTTCCCTGCCGGCTGTCGTAAATCCTTCCGTTAATAGCGCCCTCGCAACCCGGCGATATGTAAATCCCGGCGGAGACCGGGCCGCGAGGGACTTTGCGAGGATCCTCCGCCGGAAATTCAGTTAGCGGCAATGACGGCCGGCAACTACCGGTGCCGCGCCGCCTGCGCCTCCCGCGCCGCCCACCGCGCCCGATGCCGCGCCGCCTGCGCGGCGCCATCACATTGTCTCCATGCCAGTCGTCGCAAATCCTCCCGTTAATAGCGCCCTCGCAACCCGGCGATATGTAAATCCCGGCGGAGACCGGGCTGCGAGGGACTTTTCGAGAGATCCTCCGCCGGAAATTTAGTTAGCGGGGACGACAGCCGGCGGCCGCCGTTCCCGGCTACTTGGCCACCACCACCATGGCCGGCCGCAACAAGCGCCCGTTCAGCTCGTATCCTTTCTGCATCACCTCCATCACCAGGCCCGCTTTGTGGTCCTTGGAATCCTGCATGGAGACGGCCTCGTGCCATTCCGGGTCAAACTTCTCGCCCAGCGGTTCAATGGGGCGCACCCCGAACTTGTCCAGGCAGTCGAAAAACATTTTCAGGGTAAGTTCCATGCCTTCCCGCAGGGCCGCGGCGTCCGCCTCCGCCGCGGCGTCAATGCCGCGCTCCATGCTGTCCGCCACGGGCAACAACTCTTTTACAAATCTCTCCAGGGCGTACTTGTGAGCGTTCTCCATGTCGCGGGCGGTGCGCTTGCGCAGGTTGTCCATTTCCGCCGTGATGCGCAGCGCTTTGTCGAGGTTCTCCTGGGCCTGTTGTTCCAGGCGCTGGTTTTCCTGCGCCAGGACGGCGAACTCATCCACGGCCGCGGCGGCGCTGTCGGCGACGGCCGCGGCTGTCTCGCCGTTGGTGGCGTTTCTGTCACCGGCGGTCGCATTGCCTCCGTCCGCGTCGATTGCCGCGGCGTTGCTGTCGCCGCCGGTCGCGGCGGTTGTCTCCCCGTTCGCGGCGGCGTTGTCGGCGGCGGTCGCGGCGGTCGTCTCCCCGTTCGCGGCGGCGTTGTCGTTGGCAGTCGCGGCGGTCGTCTCCCCGTTTGCGGCGCTGTTTTCGCCGGCGGCCGCTGTGTTGTTGTCGCCAGGCGCCGCGCCGTGGCCGTCAGCGCCGGCGGCCGCGCGCCCGGCAGAGTTTCCCCCGGACTCCCCGGCGGCGGCTGTTGCGTCCTGTTGTTCTGTTGCCTGTTCAGTCTTGGTCATGGATGTGTCCCGTGAAGTGAAAAAAGTCCGTGCGGCGCCTTGGACGCGCACCGTCCCAACAGGATTATTGGGGCTGATTTGTAGAATTCAAGGCCGAGCCCAGGATGCGGGCGGTCACGTCCACGAGAGGGATGACCCGCTCGTAGTGCATGCGGGTGGGCCCGATGACCCCCAGCACGCCTAACACCCGCCCCTCCATCTCGTAGGGAGAGGTCACGATGCTGCAGTCGTCCAGCACCTCGTAGCCCGACTCCTCGCCGATGAAGATTTGCACCCCCTTGGCGTTGATCGCGTGTTCCAGCAGGTGCAGGATGTCCCGCTTCTGGTTGAAGCTTTCGAACAGGCGCTTTAGCTTCTCCAAGTCGTGGAGGTCGGCCACGTCCATCAGGTTGGTGTGGCCCGAGATCACCACGTCGTCATCGGCGGCGGGCGCGTCAAAGGCCTGTTGCGCCATTTCAATGGCCGTTTGCATCAGCTCGTTGACGTCTTCTTTCAGCTTGTGCAACTCGCCCAGCACCTGGCCGCGAATGGCGCCCAGGGCCTTGCCGCGGCAGGCGGAGTTGAGGTAGTTGGCGGCCTCTTGCAGGCGGGCGGGGGAGTAGGGCTTGGCCGTGCGGATGATGCGGTTCTGGATTTCCTTGTTGCTCCACACCAGGATGACGAGGATGCGATTCTCCGACAGGGCGACGAACTCGATGTGTTCCAGAGCGTTTTGCCCGACCCGAGGCAACATGACGACGGCGGCCAGCCGGGTGATGTCGGACAACATGCTGGAAGTGCGCTTCACCAGCAACTCGACGCCGCTTTCCGCGGCCATTTCCCGCGCCATGCGCTCCACCTCCCGCTCCGCCGGTTGCTCAATGCGCAACAAGTGGTCGATGAACAGTCGGTAGCCGCGGGCCGTGGGAATGCGTCCGGCGGAAGTGTGGGGGGATTGCAACAGCCCCATGTCCTCCAAGTCCGCCATTACATTGCGTATGGTGGCGGGGCTCAGCGCCAGGTCGGTGTCGCGGGCCAAGGTGCGCGACCCCACCGGCTGGCCGTCCCGGATGAAATGCTCAACCAGGGACTTGAACAGCGCCAGGTTGCGCTCGTTCAACTCGGAAACGGAACGGGGGTGATTTTTTCTCATGGTTTTCGCACGGCGATGCCGGGCTGTCGCCCCGGGGCGCCTCCCTAAGGGAGCAGGCGCCGCCCGGCGCATCCGGCAAGGCAATGTTGGCATGTTGCTTCGCGGTTTTGCGGTTATCCTCCGAATTTCAAGTTCCCATATTACCAGAGTTTCCCCTCGCGGCGATGCATTGTCGGCGCGGCGCTTGCTCGCCTGCGCCGCCGGGAACGGCGGCGGGCGACGCGTTGTCGGCATGGTGCGCCGCGTCCTTGATGATTTGGTTGCTGTGACCCGCGCCGGTCAGGGTTGCCTGGCGCCGAACGAATATCCCAGGTTTGCGTCCTTGCAGCGAAGCGCACCCGTTCCCCGCCTTCCCGCCTCCCCGCGTCAGGGATGCGCCCCAGGTTTCCGCTTTCCCTTGAACAACTCCTCCGACGGCGTCCAGTCCGTTGCCTCCCGGTCCGCCAGGCGCAACCACTCGGTGATTCGTTCCGACGGGGAACAGGGAAATCCCCAGTATTCCTCGAACAGCCGCTCGTCCAGCCTGGCGGCGGCGTTCCCCATTTCCGCCTCTATGTCGCGCAAGGCATCGATGATGTACTTGTGTCCCCGCTTTCCGCCGCGGGCACCAACGCTGCCCGCGCTGAATAAATCGCGCAGTTGCGGCGCGAATATTGCGCGTTGCGTGATCAGGTAAAGGCCCGCCCGGTCGTATTTCCCGCGCCGCCTGCCGGAGCGGGTGACTTCCGGGCACAACAGCGCGGCCTCTGCTCGCGCCTCCCGTTTTTCCTCGTCGGGCAACGTTCGGTAAACCCTTACTGCGATGGGGAGGGTATGAGACGGGTCAAGCCACCAGAGACGCTCGCCTTCCCCGAGCCGCTTTTTGGAGTATTCCCGGACGTGACGCATTTTCTCCTCGTCATCGAGGGCCGCGAATTCGTCATACCCCACCGCCAGCTGTTCAAACAGCGGGGCGCGGTCGCCGTCCATCTCGATTGCGAAGCGCGGCGAGTTGGACACGCGAACATGGGTAATGCAGTCCTCGTAGCGCCGCCATCTCACTTCCGGCGTTCCCCCGATTTTGCCCAACACAACATAGACGTCTTTTACTTTGGGGTCGCGCATCCCCTCAAAGATGCTGTTGCCCACGGCGAGCCACTTGTCCTGTTTCGTGTACTTGACTTCAACGCCGTAGCCGTTGACCCGAATATCTGGGAAAGCGTGCCGGTGGAACGTTGGAGAAACCGCGACGTTCGCATCTCCAGCGGCGGCGCGAAGCATGGCCTGAACGCCTTGCTCAAAACTTTCCGGATCGCGGTAGCGTGCGCTCGTCCTGACACTATCAGTCAGCATCTCGACGGCGCGGTCGAGAACCAGTTCAAATTCTTTACGGTTCAAGACGTCCCCTGACGGCTTGCGCGATGTGCCACGCGAGCGCGGGAGGAACGGCGTTGCCTATCTGGCGCTCCATCTCCCGCATACCGCCGTGAAAAGTGAAAGAGTCGGGGAAAGACTGCAACCGTGCGGCCTCGCGCAGGGAAATGCGCCGCGCCAGGCTATAGTGCCATTGAATATTGCCGTGATGCTCCGCTCGAATCGTGGTGGCCGGCTTATTTGCCGCGAGCCGTCGGTCGCCTTGCTCCGGACTCCGCTTGGCCTTGCTCCAAATATGTCCGAATGCGGGCGTCTCGGGTTGCCCCTCAAGATCAGCCAGCGCTTCGCTCGCGGTTATATGCGCCAAGGCGGGCGCTGGATGAGCAAACGCCGCGCCGTCCCGCACGCCGACAATGAACAGGCGTTCACGCATTTGCGGCACGCCGTAATCGGCCGCCAGGTAAAGACGATAACTTACCCGGTAGCCTGTTGCCCTGAAGTCCGCAAGCATCTGGTTGAAAAATGGGCGTCCATGAGCCTGCAACAGCCCCTTTACATTTTCCGCTGCGAAAACCCTGGGTTGCACGCGCTTGATCGCCTCCACCATGTAATGATAGAGAACAGTGCGCCCGCCGCCGGCGCCGCGCTTCGCGCCGTTTATGGAAACGTCCTGGCAGGGGAAGCCGCCGATGAGCACGTCCGCCGCCTCAGGGAGGGTCTCGATGGCGTCGGCGATGTCCCCTTCGTTGATGACGCACCCCAGGTTCTCAGCGTACGTGCGGCACGCCGCCGCGTTGTTGTCGTTCGCCCACACAATCTCGAACGGCAAGCGCGGGTAGTGCGTTCCCGCGAAAAAGAAGCCGCCCGTAAAGCCAAGGTCCATGCCGCCGCAGCCTGAAAACAGGCTGATCACCTTGTGCCTTGCCCGGGCGCGGCCGCGCCCTCCGGCGGTGCCGGGGGTGTGCGCCGCCCGGCGGCGCCCGTGCTTCTTGCGGCCGCGGCCGTCCTCTCCGGCAACAGGTTGAGCGGCGGCGCCGGAAGCGTGTTGGGGGACGGGGCGGGCGCTCATGGCGTGTCGCCGGGCGCGGGCTTGTCGCAGGCCGTGCCCGGCGCGGGGTTAAAAAGGCTGTTGCCGCGCCGCCGCCGTACTCCACCCGTCAGCCGTGCGCCGGGAAACCTTTCGCGGGAACTGCGGCAAGCCAGGGTGTTCCGGGCATTCATCAGGCGTTTATCCTCGTGTGATTGCTGTTGTCGGGCAAATGCCTTGCCCGGTCTGCCCGGCCGCTTCTGTGGAAATCTTGCACCGGCGCCGTTCGGGCAAGCGACGCCCCGCTTGCTCAGCTGGATATCCTGCTATTTTATCGCACAATCGTCCGCCGGGGTAAAATCATCTTGGTTGTGCGGCGCCGACGTGGTATCCTGCATGCCAATGACGGGCCGCAGCCTGCGGGCGCGGCCGGGCTTTCCGCCAATGACAACAAGGAAAAATAAGCCGTCCCGCGTTGCCCCGGGGCGTAGAGGACAACGACCATGTTCAAGACCATAGCCCTTATCACCAACAGCAGCACGGAAAAAATCATCCACACCTTGCAGGCGGTCATAGAGTACCTGCAGGGTCGAGATGTGGAGGTGGTGCTGGATGAGTTCTCCGCCGGCCTGGCGCCGGACCTGAACCTCAGGCAGGGGGGCGCCGACTATTTCGGCTCGCACTGCGACCTGGCCATCACCATCGGCGGCGACGGCACCATGTTGCGCGCCGCGCACCTGCTGACGGACTACAACGTGCCGTTGCTGGGCATCAACCGGGGGCGGCTGGGCTTCCTTGCCGACATTCCCGCCGATTCCGTCATCGAGCGCTTGGAGGAGATACTCAGCGGCAACTACGTAGAAGACGAACGCTTTCAGTTGCACTGCGAGGTGGAGAGCAAGGGCAAAATCCTGCTGGAAAGCCGCGCCTTCAACGAGGTGATTGTGCAAAAATCCAACGCGGCCCGGCTGGTGGAGCTGGAGACGTTTGTCAACGGCAACTTCCTCCACAACCAGCGCGCCGACGGCATGATCATCTCCTCGCCCACCGGCTCCACCGCTTATGCGCTGTCCAGCGGCGGCCCCATACTGCACCCCACCCTGAACGCTCTGTTGCTGGCGCCCGTCAGTCCGCACACGTTGAGCAATCGTCCCATCGTCATCGACGGCGACAGCGTGGTGGAAATCGTCATCAGCTCGCAGCAAGTGGACCGGGCCTGCCTGACTTGCGACGGCGAAATCGTTTGCGAGCTGACCACGGGCGACAAGGTGAACGTGCAAAAGAAAGACAAAAAGATACGGCTCATCCATCCCGCAGACCACGACCATTTCAAGACGCTGCGGGACAAGCTGAACTGGGGATGAACCGCCGTCGCCCGTCTCTTCGCGTTGCGCGCGCCTTGGGCGCGGGGTGCGTTGCACCGGGTATGAACCACCACCGCGCCGGCGCCGCCCGATGTTAACGCGTCTTTTCATCATCAACTTCGCGGTCATCGACCGCGTGGAGATAGCCTTTCAGGAAGGATTGACCGTGCTGACCGGCGAAACCGGCGCCGGCAAGTCCATATTAGTGGACGCCCTGGGGCTGGCGTTGGGCGGCCGGGCGGACCCTGCCGTCATCCGCACCGGTTGCGACCGTGCGGAAATCAGCGCCGAGTTCAACATCGACGGCAACGAAGACCTGTTGCGCCTGTTGCAAGAGCAGTCCATTCCGGTGTACGAAGACGGACTGACGCTGCGCCGGGTGGTGAACGCCGCCGGCCCCTCCCGCGCCTACGTCAATGCCGCGGCGGCGCCGGCGCAACTGTTGCGGGAAGTCGGCGCCTGCCTGGTGGATATTTACGGCCAGCATGCGCATCAGTCCCTGCTGAAAAGGGGCGAACAGCGGGAGTTGTTGGACGATTTTGGCGACTACGGCGCCGTGCTGGGGCAGGTGCGCCGGTCTTTCGCCCGGTGGGACGCGGCCGCTCGCGAACTGGGGCGGCTGACCCAGGGCGGAGAGGAGTTTGACGCCCAGGCGGCGTTGCTTCGCTACCAGGTGGAGGAGCTGGACGGGCTGGATCTGCAGGAAAACGAGCCGGAGCGCCTGGAGGTCGAGTACCGGCAGCTGGCCAACGCCGACCGCCTGCTGGAAGTCACCCAGGCGTCCCTGCACGACCTGTACGGCGGCGACCAGTCCCTGAACGACCGCCTCGGCGCCGTGAAAAGGGAGCTGGCTTCCCTGGAGAAACTGGACGCCGGCCTGGCGAACGTGGGCGAGTTGCTGGAGAATGCGACCATACAGGTGGCAGAGGCGGCCGACGAATTGCGCGCCTACCTGGACGGACTGGAGCAGGACCCCGCCCGCCTGCGCGCCGTGGAACAACGCCTGGAACTGTTGCAAGACACGGCCCGCAAGCACCGGGTGTCGCCCGGGCAACTGTACCAGCGTCACCTGGCGTTGCGGCAGGAGTTGGAGGAGATGGAGGGCGCCCGGGAGCGGGTAGCGGAACTGGAGCAGGCCCAAGATGCGGCGCTGGCGGAGTACCGGGCGGCGGCGGCGCAACTGGGCGAGCACCGGCGCGAGTCCGCCGCGGCCATGGCGGCGCAGGTCGCGGAGCTCATTCGCTCCCTGGGCATGCCGCAGGCGGAGTTCCAGGTCGCGGTGGAGACGGCGGCGGACGCACAACCCCGCGAAAAAGGCGACGACCAGGCGGAGTTCCTCATCTCCGCCAACCCCGGCCAGGCGCCGCAACCGCTGCGCAAGGTGGCGTCGGGCGGGGAGTTGTCGCGCATCGGCCTGGCGGTGCAAGTGAGCGTGAACCGGGACCGGGCCTTGGAGGCCATGATCTTCGACGAGATTGACGCAGGCATCGGCGGCGGAGTGGCGGAAATCGTGGGGCGGTTGTTGCACGAACTGGCGGCCGGCCGGCAGGTTTTCTGCGTCACCCACCTGCCGCAGGTGGCGTCCCAGGGAGACCATCACTTCCAGGTGGTGAAAGCCTCCGACGGGCAGGCTACTGAGACCCGCGTCGTGCCGCTGGCGGGGGACGAGCGAGTGGAGGAAATCGCCCGCATGGCCGGCGGCGTCACGGTCTCGGAGCGCTCCCGGGAACACGCACGGGAGATGTTGGGGCAGGGGGACGGGGACGCAGGCGCCGGCGCGGACGCGAGCGCCGGCGCGGAGGCGGGCGCGGACAGCCCGTGACAGTGTTGACCATGTCCGCTCGCCTGGATGCCGTTCCCCGAAGCGCGGCGCCTGCATCACCTTGTGCGGCGCCGCATGCGGCGCCGTGGCGCGGCGCGGGCGCACCTGCCGTTGTCGCAACGCCGCGAATGCGCCGGTGCGCAGGCGCGGCAAGCAACGCCGGCCTGGCGCGGATGCCGGCGCCCGGCGCGGCAAACGCCTCAGCATTCTCTCCACGGCGCCCGCGAAACTGGTAAACTGGCTGGCAGGCAACAAGGCAACATCATGGCATCCAAGCGCAAACAAAAAAACGACGCGAGCCGCACCGCAACCGCCGCCAACGGCGCGAATCTGGGCTTCGAGAGGCGGCTGTGGGCCGCCGCAGACAAGATGCGCGGCAGCATGGACCCCTCCGAGTACAAGCACATCGCCCTGGGCCTCATCTTCCTCAAGTACATCTCCGACGCTTTCGAGGCGCACCGCGCCGCCCTGCTGGAAAATAAACAGGCGGATGCGGAAGACCCGGACGAGTACCTGGCCGCCAACGTCTTCTGGGTTCCCGACAAGGCCCGCTGGTCCCACTTCCAGGCCCATGCCAGGCAACCGTCCATCGGCAAGATTATCGATGACGCCATGCATGCCATAGAGTCCAGGAACAAGATCCTCAAGGGCGTGTTGCCGAAAATCTACGCGCGCCCCATGCTGAACAAGGTGATGTTGGGAGAGTTAATCGACCTTGTCAGCGGCATCGGCATGGGCGAGAAGAGCGACCGCTCGCGGGACGTGCTGGGCCGGGTCTATGAGTATTTTCTGGGCGCTTTCGCCAGCGCCGAGGGCAAAGGTGGCGGCGAGTTTTACACGCCCAGTTCCATCGTACGCCTGCTGGTCGAGATGCTGGAGCCCTACAAGGGCCGCGTCTATGACCCCTGTTGCGGCTCCGGCGGCATGTTCGTGCAGTCAGGGAGGTTCGTGGAAGAGCACGGCGGGCGCATCGTCGACGACATCGCCATCTACGGCCAGGAGAGCAACCCCACCACTTGGCGGCTGGCGCGAATGAACCTGGCGGTGCGGGGCATACCCGCGGAACTGCACTGGAACAACGAGGGCAGCTTCCACAAGGATGCGCTGCCTGACCTCAAGGCCGACTTCATCCTGGCCAACCCGCCGTTCAACGATAAGGACTGGGGCGGCGAGCGTCTGCGGGAGGACGCCCGCTGGCGGTTTGGTGTGCCTGTGAGCAATTCCAACTACGCCTGGTTGCAACACATACGCCACCACCTGGCGCCCGGCGGCGCGGCGGGCGTGGTGCTGGCTAACGTTACCATGTCCTCAGGAAAGTCCGACGAGGCCGCCATTCGCCGCGCCCTAGTAGCGGCAGACCAAGTGGACTGCATGGTGGAGTTGCCGGGACAACTTTTCTACACCACCTCGAGCCTCGCCTGTCTGTGGCTCCTTTCCCGCGACAAAAATGCCGACAAAAAAGGGGGGCGCGACCGCCGCGGCCAGGTGTTGTTCATCGATGCCCGCGCCCTGGGCCGCATGGTGGACCGCAAGCACCGGGAATTTACGGACGAGGACATTGAGAAGGTGGCGCGTTGCTACCATGCCTGGCGCGGCGAACCAGACGCCGGCGAGTACCAAGACATTCCGGGCTTTTGCAAGGCCGCGACCCTGGAGGAAATCGAAGAGCGCGACTGCGTGTTGGCACCGGGACGCTACGTGGGGGCGGCGCCGGTGGAGGAGGACGGCGAGCCGTTCGCAGACAAGATGCGGCGCCTGGCCGCGGACCTGGGCGAGCAACAGGCCGAGGGGGCGCGGCTGGACGCGGAAATACGCCGCAACCTGCAAAAACTGGGCTTTGACGCGGGGAAGTCGTGAACATCGACCAACAGGAAGTGGAGCGCCAACTGTGCTTGGGCGAGGACAGCCGCTGGGAATTCAAGCAAGTGGAGTTTCGCGGCGACAAGCCCGTCAGCCCGTCGCGGGATGATTTGGCCGACGAAATCGCGGCCCTCGCCAACACGGACGGCGGCGCGGTATTGTGCGGCGTAACGGATGCCGGCGCGGCCCAGGGGCTGTCCAGGGAGCAAATGGATGCTCTGGACGTGCTGGTGGTGGATGTATGCTCCGATGCCATCCATCCCCCCATAATCCCCGACACACGCCGCTTGGAAGTTGCCGGCGGCAAGCCGTTGCTGTTGGTGCGCGTTTCAGCGGGTGACGCCGTGCATGAAAGCCCCGGCGGCGACTTTCAGCGAGAGGGCAACTCCCTGCGGCGAATGACCGACGAACAGCGCCTGCGCCTGGCGCAACGGCGCGGGCAAGCGCGCTTCCTGTGGTTCGATAAGCAACCCGTGCCAGGCACCGGCTTCAACACCTTGGAAGAGAGCCTGTGGAAACCGTTGTTGAGCGCCGCCGGCGCCGCCGACCCCAGGGCGGCGCTGAAGAGGATGGGCCTGTTGATAAATGATGACAAGCAGAGGTTGCGGGCGTCGGCGGCGGGCATACTGCTGTGTTGCTCCGCGCCTGATGAGTGGTTTCCCAACGCCTGCATCACGGCTGTTTGCTATCGCGGCGAGGACCGGGCATCAGGACAGGCGGACGCGCAAACCATCAGCGGCCCGCTTCCCCGCCAAATCAAGGAAGCCGTTGCTTTCGCGGTACGCAACATGCGCGTGCCCGCTCTCAAGGCGCCGACCCGGGAGGAGCGGCCCCAGTACAGCGAACAAGCGTTGTTCGAGGCGGTGGTCAATGCCGTCGTCCACCGCGATTACGCCATCAAGGGCAGCCGGATTCGCTTGTCCATGTTTGCCGACCGGCTGGAGCTTCAATCGCCCGGCCAGTTGCCCAACGGCATGACCGTGGACAGCCTGGGAGACCGGCAATCGGTACGCAACGAGGTGTTGGTTGCGATTCTCGGCAGGGCGCCGGTGAACGGCATTCGCGGCGGCGGCGACCGGTTGTATCTCATGGAGCGGCGCGGGGACGGCATACCCATTATTCGGCGCGAGACCCGGGCGCTCAGCGGCAAACCGGCGCAGTTCAAAATGGTGGACGGAGTGGACTTGCGCCTCACCCTGCCCGCGGCCCCGCCGCAGGCGCCGACCCCCGTCCGTCCAATGCGCTGAGGCGCATCTCGGTAAGTTGCCGCGCTGGGACCGGGTAACGTGGTAAGGAAACCGCTGTTTTGTTACCATGTTCACGGCGATATGGTAAGGAAGTCGCCGTTTCGTTACCATGTCTTTGGCGATATGGTAAGGAAGTCGCCGTTTCGTTACCATGTCCTGGGCAATGTGGTAAGGAAAGTGCCGTTTTGTTACCATGTCCTCGGCGATGTGGTAAGCAAAGCACCGTTTTGTTACCATGTGCCTGGCGATATGGTAAAATAACCACCGTTTCGTTACCATGTTTCTGGCGATATGGTAAGATAACCGCCGTTTCGTTACCATGTCCACGGCAATATGGTAAGCAAACTGCCGTTTCCTTACCATGTCCTGGGCGATGTGGTAATAAAACCGCCGTTTCGTTACCATGTTTCTGGCGATATGGTAAAGAAATCGCCGTTTCGTTACCATGTCCTCGGCGATGTGGTAAGGAAAGCGCCGTTTCGTTACCATGCCCGCGGCAATATGGTAAGCAAAGCACCGTTTTGTTACCATGTCCTCGGAAATTTGGTAGGATAACCACAACTTTTTTATCATGTCAAAGTCAAGCGATACCCTGACCAACCTGCCGCCAGCCGTTGACCTGGAGACGGCCCCGGTGCTGAAAGCGCTGACGACTGCCCACCGGGCGCTCGCGGAGTTGAAAGGGCGTGCCGCTACCATTCCCAACCAGAGCATTCTGGTCAATACTCTCACCCTGCAAGAGGCGAAAGCATCATCTGCAATAGAGAACATCGTTACCACCCAGGACGAACTCTTTCAGGCGGAGCTGTCTCCTGAAAATACGCAATCTGCAGCAACTAAGGAAGTAGCTCGTTACCGTGAAGCATTGAAATTGGGCTTCAAACGCCTGGAAGATTCCCAAGGCATCATCTCTAACAACACGCTGATCAAGATGTTTCAACTGTTGAAAGAAAGGAGTGGTGGCTTTCGGGAGACGCCTGGCACCGTGCTAAAAGACGGCCGCACCGGGAGAACTATCTATACGCCGCCGCAGGATGCTAACGAGATCGTGGCGTTGATGACGGACCTGGAACGCTTTGTCAACGAGGACGATGCCTGCCCCTTGGATCCACTGACCAAGATGGCGCTCATTCACCACCAGTTCGAGAGCATCCACCCTTTCCCCGACGGCAACGGCAGGGTCGGGCGCATCCTGAATGTCCTCTACTTGGTCCGTGTCGGCTTGCTGGAATCTCCGATACTTTATCTCAGCCGCTACATTATTCGAACCAAAAATGATTATTACCACTTGCTCCAAGCAGTGCGCGGCAACGGCGATGAGGCCGATGCGTGGAGGAAATTGGTGCTGTATATGCTGGAGGGAGTCGCGGAGACGGCGTGCGCCACGCTGGAGCTGGTGGAGGGCATGCGGGAGCAGACGGCCGCCGCCAAGCATCGCATGCGAACGGAGTTCCCCAGGATGTACTCCCAGGATTTGCTGAACAACCTGTTTCGGCACCCCTACACGCGCATCGAGTTCGTAGCGGAGGAACTGGACGTCACGCGGCACACGGCCGCCAAGTACCTGGACGCCCTGGCGGGGGCGGGCTTCGTGCGCAAGCATCGAGTGGGGCGCAACAACTACTATATTAATGAGCGGCTCGTGCAACTGTTCCTGGACGCCGCCGGCGAGTCCCAGTGAGCGACGGGGAAGCATCGGTCGTCAACCCAGGCCGGCGCTGTACAGACCTGCCCTGGAGATGGTATACTCGACTCAAATTTGGAAACCTTGACGATGGAAGCGAAACTCAAACATCTTGAATTCATTCAGGGCGTGATTAACCGCCTTGCCGCCGCCTCGTTCAGCGTAAAACGATGGGCCGTGCTCTTGGTGTCGGCGCTCATCTTTTTGCTGGCGAGAGAGGGGACGTTCGAGTTTGCCTGGGCGGGCTTTGCGTCAGTGGCGATATTCTGGGGGCTTGACGGCTACTTCCTGTGGCAAGAGCGGCTGTTCCGCGCCCTTTACGACCACGTTCGCAACCTGGACGACCGGGAGATCGACTTCTCCATGGACGCCCGCGCTTTCAAGCGCAGTTGGCTTGGCGCGGTATTCTCCCGGACATTGGTCCCGTTTTATCTCGTGCTGGCCGCGCTGGTCGGCGCGGTGGCGTTCATTAACTAACCGGACCGAGAGGTGGCAAAAATGGTGCGACAAGTATTTTTCAGTTTCGAGTACAAGCACGACGTATTACGGGCCAATGTTGTCCGTAAGAGTGGGCTAACTCAGGACCGTGATGATGCTGGATTTGTGGATGCTGCCGAATTCGAGAAAATTGAGAAAAGAGGTAAAGAAGCCATCAAGAAGTGGATTAGAGAGCAACTTTACGGAACGTCTGTTACTGTCGTGCTGGTTGGTTCTCATACTTGCGATAGTTACTACGTCGATTATGAGATCGAACAGAGCAAAGCACGAGGCAACGGTCTATTGGGGATTGATATCAGCGAGATAAAGGATCCAAAGAAAGGGAGGAGCCGGTGTTGCGGTATCATCCCGGCAGGTTATCCATTCTACAGTTGGTTTGGAGACGACGGTTACAAAAATATGGGCGATTGGATTGAGAAAGCCGCCAAGGATGCCGGGCGCTGATCATTGGTAGTTCTCATGGGCATGAACGAAGCGTCCCTGCTGGTGGATTTGCGGCCCGACCGCTCGGCGCTCGTGCGAGGCACCGCTCGCCGTCCCGAGTTTTTGTCTGTGCAGATAAAATACCCGGCACGAATACCGGAGAACCCATGAACTGGGTAGATACAACGGTTGGTAACTTCTGTCCATTCAAGTATGGGAAAACCCTGCGCGCCAAGGACAGAAAAGGAGGTGGCGTTCCCGTCTATGGATCAAACGGGATCGTCGGCTACCACAACGAGGCCTGTGTGGAGGGTGGCGGTGTGATTATTGGTCGAAAGGGTAGCGTTGGATGTGTACATTATTCCGACAACTCCTTTTGGCCAATTGACACGACATTTTACGTTTCTAGCGAAGTTAAATCGGAAAATCTATTTTGTAGTTACCTGCTTTCTACCTTGGGACTACAAAATATGAACTCCGATACGGCGGTTCCCGGGCTGAATAGAAATTATGTCCATAGCCTGCCAATTCGGATACCCCGGACTCAGAAAGAGAGAGCAAATTTGATTAATCCTCTGCGTGCCATCGACGACAAAATCGAGTTGAACCGGCGGACGAACGAGACGCTGGAGGCGGTGGCGCGAACGATCTTCAAGGACTGGTTCGTCGATTTCGGCCCCACCCGCGCCAAGATGGAAGGCCGCGACCCCTACCTTCCCCAGCACCTCGTTGATATCTTTCCAACCCGCCTCGTGAACTCCGAACTCGGCCAAATTCCGGAGGGGTGGGCGACTGGCACGGTCGCCGATCTCGCTGATCGAATTATCGACAAGGTTGATCATTTTGCTGAATGGCAAGCAGAGCCTCTTATCGATCTCAGCCGCATGCCACAGCGAGAAATCGCTTTGATGGATTGGGGCCTTGGTGGAGAGTTGACGACCTCGATCACAAGATTTCAGTTGCGAGACACGCTGTTTGGGGCCATACGGCCATATTTCCACAAGGTTGGGGTTGCTCCTGTAAATGGCGTAACGAATGTATCAGTGTTTGTCGTTAGGGCAAAAGTGAATGCTGACTGGCCTTTTATCGCGCTCTTCTGCTCAATGAGCGATACGGTTTCCTGGGCAACGCGTGTCGCGAAGGGGACGAAGATGCCAGTCGTGAGTTGGCCGGATTTCGCTGATGCGTCGCTCGTAGTCCCGACATCGCCCCTGCGTATGCGTTTCAATCAGATGGTAGGGCCTCTCCTTGATCGTATCATTGCGAACGCAATCGAATCCAATGCACTAGCGGCAACACGCGACGCGTTGTTTCCCAAGCTTATCTCCGGCGAAATCCGAGTGGAGGACGTGGGTGGAGATGTCGGGGAAGCAGTATGAAAAAAGCAGTTCGTCAATTTCGTGAAAAGGCGATCAATGCCCTGATACTCTCCATTGATCACTTCAATCGCCCTTGGGACCAAGGTAGAACCGAAGCCGTGCTTATTATGTTCGATCATTCGTTTGAAATGCTTCTCAAGGCTGCGATCTTGCATCGACGAGGCAAGATACGAAAGCCGCGTGAAAGGCAAACAATCGGATTCGGCGATTGCGTCCGGAAAGGGCGAACTGATGTAAATCTGAAAATTCTGAATGACGAGCAGGCGCTCACACTCCAGGCAATCCACGAACAGCGCAATGCTACCTATCACCACCTTATCGATATTTCCGAACATCATTTGTACTTCTATGCTCAGTCTGGGATTACTCTATTCCGAGACATCCATGATGATGTTTTTGAAGAAAAATTGATAATTCATTTACCCGAAAGAGTCCTCCCAATTTCCACAACTGCACCGAAAGATTTGTCCGCACTATTCGATAATGAAGTCAACGAAGTCAAAAAACTTCTGTCTCCCGGTACTCGTACAAAAATGGAGGCCATGGCAAAGGTTAGAAGCCTGTCAACGCTTGAAAACGCAGTGAATGGAAACTACGGGCAACCAGGCGATAGAGAACTTGAAAAGATATGCAAGCGCATCTCCGGCGGAGAAGCATGGAAATCCGTTTTCCCTGGCGTGGCGCTTATCAATATCTCTTCTGCACCTGAGGGGGCGACTATCAATTTTCGTCTTACCAGAAATGCAGGGGTTCCGATCCATCTCCTGAAAGAAGAAAGGATGGGGGCTGTCGTTGCGCTACGCCGAGTGAACGAGACTGATTTTTATAATCTGGGTGCGAAGCAATTGGCTAAGAAAGTTGGGATCACGGTGCCGAAGTTAGTCGCCATCGTAGATTATCGGGGGATCCGGACGGACGAGGATTACTACAAGGAAATCCGGATCGGTAGTACGGTGCACAAGCGATATTCGCAACATGCTATTCGTAAAATTCAGAATGCTCTGGTTACCGAATCCATCGAAGAGATATGGGTAGCTTGTCAGAAAAAACGCAAGAAATAAGATGGCTCGATTCACCCAAAATGATGAGGATAGCGTAGTTATGGTGGGGGAAATATTCCAAGGCAATTGCCCTTATTGTGGCACTCGACAGGTGGCATTTGAGATTCTGCGTTTTACTCCTGACGATCTTAGGGGTTTAACTATGACGATAGGTGGGATGAATTTTCCCGTACCAATGGATGTAGATATATTTGCAAAATGCGCACAATGTGACCGTGGAGTTGCAGGGGAAGCACGGATTACGCTCGATAGAGGCGCATCGGGTATCGAGATTCTCGAGCCCAAGGTCTTTTCTCGACCCGACATTCCAACATTGAGGCATATTCCCCCAGATGTGAGGGATATTTTTAGAGAAGGCCAGGAGAGTATGTGGGACAAACGCTACATGGCAGCTGGGGCGATGTTTCGCAAAGCATTGGAAGCAGGAATGAAAATCAAGTTTCCTGAACTCCGAGGGTCTTTGCAGAGGTGTATTGATCAGGCGAAGAAAGACAGTCTTCTAACGGCAGAGATGGCGGAATGGGCTCACCAAATACGCTCTCTTGGCAACGAAGCTGCGCATGAGGAACGCTTCTTGGAAGACGATGCCAAAGAGTTGCACACATTTACCCTCTTGGTACTGCTCTACCTATTTACGTTGCCGGAGATGATGAAAAACGCCCGTGAAAAGAACAAGCTTGATTCCGAAAATGCCGAGACTACGACTCGTGCTGAAGAGTAAGGATTGGTACTGACATGACTGCCCCTGTTTCTGATGCAAGGATGAACTACCCCGCCATCAACTATTCGGAATTTTCTGAATTCGCAGGAGCGCGTCCGCCAAGCGCCTGGATGTCCTATCTGGCGCGAGTCCAATGGGCGGTAAGCCCAGGTGAAAGCTACCATATATTGTGGAATAGCCAGGATCCAATACAGGGACTTGATCTGACATACCGTATCTGGTACCATTCGTTGGTAGTGAATTGTCGTACATTAACTGGTTAGCCCGGGAGGTTGCCCGCGATGGAACGGGTTTGTCGCATTCTCAGCCTGGACGGCGGGGGGTCGAAAGGTTTCTACACGCTCGGCGTACTCCGGGAGGTAGAAGCCATGTTGCCGCGCCCCATCAACGAGACGTTTGATCTCATTTTTGGAACCAGCACCGGTTCGATCATCGCGGCGTGCCTGTCGCTCGGCCGCTCCGTGGACGAGATTCATCAAGCGTACCGCAAGTATGTCCCCCGCATCATGGGGGTGGCATGTCCCGGCGCCAGGACCGCGGCGTTGCGGGCGGCGGGGGAGGATATTTTCGGCGATGCGGGTTTTGACCAAGTGAAAGTCCGCCTCGGGATTGTCGCTACCCGGTGGCAACGTGAAACCCCGATGATCTTCAAGAGCAGTGAGAGCCAAGCCCATGGGCGCCGGGCAACTTTTGAACCCGGCTTTGGTTGCTCCATTGCTGATGCGGTGGAGGCTTCCTGCGCGGCGTATCCCTTCTTCAAGCGGAAAACGGTTGCCACGTCCGGGGGCGAGAAAGTTGAACTCTTCGATGGCGGGTATTGCGCGAACAACCCGACTCTGTACGCCCTCGCCGAAGCGACCACCGTGCTTGGGCATGCGCCGGAAAATTGTCATGTTCTGAGTATTGGCTGTGGTCAATACGCGCCGCCGCGGCGCAGTTTCATTCGGCGGTTATGTAAGGCAATCATTTTTCCAGCACTTGTGGAGAAAGTCGCTAACGTAAATTCGACATCGATGGACCAGTTGCGGCAACTTCTGTTTTCGGCGGTGCCGACGGTACGAATCAGCAATACTTGCGAAAAGCCGGAATTGGCGACCGACATGTTCGAAGACGACCTGGAAAAGTTGAACCTCCTTTGGCAACAAGGCAGGCACTCGTTCGCCGCCCGGGAGAAACAAATCCGAGAACTGCTCCTGGAGGAGGAATAATCATGGCAATTTCTGAACAACAGCTGGAAACCTGGTCCCACCAAGGGTCAGTGGCGCAGTCCAGCAACACCTACAATTCAATCAAGGCGGTTCTCGAAGCTGGAGAGGCGCCTTATGCCCACAGGCACTTCGAGGTTTACCTGCAGGGTTCATACGGCAACCACACCAACGTGTATGCTGAGAGCGACATAGACATTGTTATTTGTCTTATGGGCGTTTGGTACCGTGATATATCGAATCTGTCTCCGGAAGAACAGGCCGTATACAATGCTGACCACTGGCCGGCGCAGTATGGGTTTCATCATTTCAAAAATGACGTTTTGATCTGGCTCAGAGAAAATTTCGGGGCCGGTGTTTGCCAGGGGAAGAAAGCGATTTTCATTCCCGGAAACGGTGGCCGGCGGGAGGCGGATGTGCTTGCCTGCGTTGAACACCGTAGATACGTCTCGTACCGTCCCAATGGAATTCAATACTACACCGGGATTTGCTTCTGGGCTACTGACGGCCGAGTGTTTATCAACTTTCCCAAACAGCACAAGGAAAACTGTAAGGGCAAACACCAGAACACGCAGGAGCAATTCAAGCCGAGTGTTCGCATCTTGAAGAACATGCGCAAAGCCATGGCAGATGAGGGCTATCTGCCGGATGGCGTCGCGCCCTCCTACTTTCTCGAGGGGATGTTGTACAATGTTCCTGATCAATATTTCGGCGTACAGTACCAGCCGACCATTGAGAATTGCCTGCGGTGGTTGGAGCAGTGTGATTCGGAAAAACTGGTCTGCGCGAATTGTTTGCACTGGCTGATTAGAGACAGCCAAGTTGAATGTTGGAACTTGGGGGACTTTCAACTTTTTCTGGACTCCGCCCGTAGATACTGGGATAATGGCGGCCGCTAACAGTGCGGCCGCTTGTGAACCGCGTCCGCCGCCATGCTGGGTAACCGACTATGAAATCTGCCACGACCAAGAAGAGACAGCGCCTCAGTCAGGAGGAAATTGAGCAGACCTTTCGCGATCTGGGTCTCGATGACCCGGAGGTGCGCCGCCGCTTCCAGCAACTCTCAGAATTTGAGGGCTGGTCCAGCGGCTGGAAAAGGCGGGAATATTACGACCGCTTCGCCATCAACAGAAGAAATTTCGTGGGGAGAAATCCAGGAGACAAGTAATGCCAAGTTGGAATGAACTGCTAAATGAAATTCAGAATGCCGAAGGCCCATACGATGCAATCCTCCGTAGGTATTTAGCCAAGCTTCATAAGGTAACCGGCCGCAACGTGATCGTTTATAGCTCGGGTTGGCTTCAAAAGGGGATGATGCCGGGGGTGGAGATCAATGATGATGACAAGAATGGTTTCATGGCCGCCATTCATAAAATGGACAGGGACAAGGGGCTGGACCTTATCCTGCATACGCCGGGTGGAGAGGTGGCGGCGGTCGAATCCATTGTCAACTACTTGCGGGCAATGTTCCGAACGGACATGCGGGCGATTATTCCACAATTGGCGATGTCCGGCGGCACGGTGATTGCTTGTGCCTGCAAGGAAATCATCATGGGGAAGCACTCCAGCCTGGGGCCGATTGACCCTCAGTTAAGGGGCATTCCGGCTCATGGCGTGATTGAGGAATTTGAGCGCGCCAAAAAGGAGGTTAAAGCAAACCCCAGCACCATTCCGGTATGGCAAGCCATAATCAACAAATATCACCCCACCCTGATTGGAGAATGTGAGAAAGCAATCGCCTGGTCCACGGAGATGACCGAGGAATGGTTGCGCACGGGGATGTTCAAGGGAGAAAGCAATGTTGGCAAGAAGATTCAGGAAATACTTGATCAGCTGGGCGATCATGCCCTGACGAAGTCCCATGAACGACACCTGGCTTTTGATCGTTGTGTAGATATGGGCCTCAAGGTGAGCGCCCTGGAGGATGACGATGATCTCCAGGAGGCGGTGTTGTCGTTGCACCATGCGTGCATGCTCGCCTTTACTTACACCCCCGCTTTCAAAATTATTGAAAACCACGATGGGGTGGCGTTCATTAAGAAGTTTACGCCAGCGCCGTCACTGCTAACCCGGGAGATGTCGGCCACATCCCAGGACCAGCCGCCGCCCATGCCGGATGCCAGCGGAGCGCCGGCAAAAGAATCCGCAGGCCGCCAGGGTTAGCAGGGCGCCAAAGACCTTTGAAGCACGGGAGTTTGCCAACGGCGCACCGGCGGCCAACCAGGCGCCGGCGTTGCGGCTCGCGGCGTTCTATCACTGGGCGCGGGGGACGGAAATCTTGGCCCGTTGCCTGTTGCGGGGAGGGCAGGCAACCCCGTTCAACTCGCTGGACAAGCATTTCGAAGCCGGCGTCAAGGCGGCGACTGCCGCCGGCGATGCCCGGCACGAAGTCATCCTGCGCTGGTTCTGCGCCGCGGCGCACATCATGGTCGCCGATTCATCCCGGCGGGCGCCGGGCGCCGTCAACTTGAACAGGGACGCGGCGCCGCCAACCCCATGAGCTACCTGGCGGAAAGCGACGTAGAAAACACGGCGCTTGAATGGTTTGCGGGGCTTGGCTACGCCGTGTTGCACGGGCCGAACATCGCTCCAGACGGGGCGGCACAAGAGCGGGTCAGTTATGACCAGCCGCTGTTGGAAGGCCGCCTGCGCGCCGCCCTGGAGCGCCTCAATCCGCACTTGCCGCCCGCCGCGTTGGAGGAGGCGTTGCGCCGTTTGCAACAATCCGAAACGCCCTCCCTGGTCGAAGAAAACCGCCGCCTGCACGGCTTCCTGGTCGAGGGCGTTCCAGTGGAGACCCGGCGCAAGGACGGCAGCCTCGGCGGCGATGCGGTGCGTTTGCTGGACTACGAACGGGCGGACGCCAATGACTGGCTGGCGGTCAACCAATATACGATGATTGAAAACGGCAACAACCGCCGCCTCGACGTCGTGGTGTTCGTCAACGGCATGCCCCTGGCGGTCATCGAGCTCAAGAATCCCGGCGATGAACACGCCACGCTGGAAAGCGCTTTCAACCAGTTGCGCACCTACCGGGACCAGGCGCCGTCGCTGTTTCGCACCAATGCCGCGCTGGTCATCTCGGACGGGGTAACAGCGCGCATCGGTTCGCTCACCGCGCCCCGCGAACGCTTCATGCCCTGGCGCACGGTGGCGGGAGAGGAGCCGGTCCCGGGCGCCGCGCCGGAGCTGGAAACGCTGGTGAGCGGCGTGTTCGAGAAGAGCCGCTTCCTGGCGTTGGTGCGGGGGTTCACGGTGTTTGCCGACAAGGATTCCGGCCCTGCCAGGATCCTGGCGGGCTATCACCAGTTCTTTGCCGTGCGCCGGGCGGTGGAAAGCACCGTGCGGGCGTCCGCCCCCGACGGCGACCGGCGCGTCGGCGTCATCTGGCATACCCAGGGCTCCGGCAAAAGCCTGCTCATGGTGTTCTACGCGGGGCAGGTCATCCGTTGCCCCGCCATGGAGAACCCCACCATCGTGGTGCTTACCGACCGCAACGACCTGGACAGCCAGCTGTTTGCGACGTTCTCCGCCTGCCGCGACCTGTTGCGCCAGACGCCGCATCAGGCGCAGGACCGGGAAGACCTGCGGCAGCGCCTGTCCCGTCCCTCCGGCGGCGTGATTTTCACCACCATTCAGAAGTTTGCGCCCGCCGCCGACGCCGCGGATTACCCCGCCATGACCGACCGCCGCAACGTGGTCGTGATTGCCGACGAGGCGCACCGCAGCCAGTACGGATTCAGGGCGAACGTGGACCACCGAACGGGGCGGGTCTCTTACGGCTTCGCCGGCTACCTGCGCGAGGCCCTGCCCGGGGCCTCGTTCATCGGTTTCACCGGCACGCCCATCGAGCATGACGATGCGAACACGCCCGCCGTCTTTGGCGACTACCTGGACGTGTACGACATCAACCGCGCGGTGGAGGACGAGATTACTGTCCCCATCTACTACGAGAGCCGTCTCGTCCGCATCGACCTGAGCGAGACCGAGATGCCGCGTCTTGACGAGGACATCGCCCGGGTCATGGAAGGAGACGTGGAGGTTGCCGGCGCGGGCGACCATCCCGAGGCCGCCGCCTCCCAGGGCGTTGAGTACGAGCCGCCTCCTTACCAGGAGGACGGCGCCGGCCAGGCTGAGTTGGCGGAGGAGGAGCAGGAAAGATTGACGCGCAAGTGGACGCGGGTCGAGGCCGTGGTGGGCGCCGAGAAGCGCCTCGCCATGATTGCGGAAGACCTGGTTCAGCACTTCGAGGACCGGTTGGCGGGCATGGACGGCAAGGCCATGGTCGTGTGCATGAGCCGCCGCATCTGCGTCGCCCTGTATGAGCAGATTACCAAGTTGCGCCCCGGCTGGCACAGCGATGACGACAACGCCGGGGAGATCAAGGTGGTGATGACCGGTGCGCCGTCCGACCCGGCGGAGTGGCAAGCGCACGTCGGCGGCAAGGGCCGCCGGGAATTGCTGGCGCGGCGCATTCGGGACCATGAAGACCCGCTGCGGCTGGCGCTGGTCCGGGACATGTGGTTGACCGGCTTTGACGCGCCCTGCGTGCACACGATGTATGTTGACAAGTACATGGGCGGGCACAACCTCATGCAAGCCATTGCCCGCGTGAACCGGGTCCATCAAGACAAGCCGGGCGGGCTGATCGTGGACTACATCGGCATTGCCCAGAAGCTTAAATCCGCGCTGGGGGAGTATTCCCACGCGGACCGGCAACATGCGGGCATAGATGAGGCGGAAGCCGTTCGGGTGTTGCAAGAGAAGTACGAAACCGTGTGCGCCATGTTCCACGGGTTTGATTACCAGGCGGCCTTGTCCGGCTCGCCGCAGGAGCGCCTGGCGACCCTGGCGGAAGCGATGGAGTGGATCCTGGCCATGCAACGGCGCGACACGGCGGCGGCGGAGTCCGCCGCGGACAAGAAGCGGGCGCGGCGCCGGTTCGATGATGCGGTGCTGGCCCTTTCCAAGGCTTTCGCCTTGGCGGCCGCTAGCGACCTGGCGCGGCAAATCCGGGACGAAGTCGGGTTCTTCCAGGCCGTGCGCGCGGCCCTTGCCAAGACCCGGATGATGGCGGACGCGGCCACCGCCGAGCAGGAGTTTGCGATTCAGCAACTGGTCAGCCGCGCCGTCATCTCCACCGACATTGTTGACATTCTCAATGCGGATGGACTGAAAACGCCGAATGTCTCCATTCTTTCCGACGAGTTCTTGGCGGAGGTGCGCGACATGGAGAAAAAGAACCTGGCCCTGGCGGTGTTGCACAAGCTGCTCAACGACGCCATTCGCTCCCGCAGCCAGGAAAACGTGGCGCAATCGCAGGCTTTTTCCGAGCGGCTGAGAGAGTCCGTTGCCCGTTACTACCTGAATGCCGCCACGGCGGCGGAGGTGATCCAGGAGTTGATCAACTTGGCCAAGGATATTCGCGCCGCCCACCAGCGCGGCGAGGAAGAGGGCCTCAGCCAGGAGGAAATCGCCTTTTATGACGCCCTGGCGCAGAATGAAAGCGCAGTGGAGGTGATGGGCAACGAGCAGCTTTGCGTCATTGCCCAAGAGTTGCTGAACAGCCTGAAAGCCAACGTGCCCGTCGACTGGCAACACCGGGAAGCCGCCCGCGCCGAAATGCGGGTGCGGGTGAAGCGCATCTTGAAAAAGCACGGCTATCCGCCGGACCTGCAAGATGCCGCGGTGCAGACGGTGTTGCAACAGGCCGAGGCGTTGGCCGCGCGCTGGGCCGCTTGACTGCGGCTCGCGCCCGCTTGAACCGTTCCCCGGCCTCCGCCCGATAAATTTGCATCGGGGCGCCTTACGGGGTATCATCCAGAGTGGAAATTACGCCCGCGCGCGGTGCGCGGCCGCCATTGGGAGCAACTGGGAAGCCATCGCGCATCGGCGGGTGCGCGGCGGCGCCGGGGTTGCGAGAATGGCGGGGATTTGTTCAACAGAGAATAGGAGAACGGAAAATGCGCCTGACGCAGGTGGACATCAAAAACTTTCGCGGCATCAATGAATTATCGCTGAATCTCAATGAGTTGTGCGTCTTGATTGGGGAAAACAACGCCGGCAAGTCGTCGGTGCTGGACGCCGTACGCTGTTGTCTGGCGGGCTCCTTGTCTTTCGCTGACTACGACTACCACCTGGCGGAACCGGGCGCCGACCCGACCACGGCCGCGCCCATTAAAATCACGCTGACTTTCGCCGAGAGTGCGTTGGAGAGGTGGCCGGACGACACCGATCAAGCCCTTGTTGGCGTTGTGCAATTTGATGAGGATGACTTGCGGGTTGTTGCCCTGCAGGCAACAAGTCAATACAGTGCCGGGGCCAATGACCATGTTCCCAAACATGAGTTTTTGGATCTGAACGGGAAGCCGTTGTCTCCAACAAAAAGCCGCGGAGCGTTAGGCGTTCTTCGCCGCAACGTTCCGGTTTTTCATCTTTCGGCCCTGCGCGACGCCGTCCAGGCGTTTCACCCAGAGTCACCGTTCTGGGGGCCGTTCGTCAAGTCCCTGGAGCTGGATGACGAGAGCCGCGCGGAACTCGAGAAAGCACTGCTCGCCCTGAATGACAAGATCATGGAGGGACACAAGGCTTTCGGCAAAGTGAGGGCGGGCCTGGGCGAGGCAGCAAAAATTCTGCCCCACGGGGACGCAACCCCGGTCTTGATCAATGCGCTCCCGTCCAGGGTTTTTGACCTTTTGTCCCGCACCCAGGTTACTCTTGCTTCCCAGACCGGCGCCCACATTCCCCTGGCCCGACATGGCGGCGGCACGCAAAGCGTTGCCGTCCTCTGCCTGTTTGACGCCTTTTTGCGAAGTTACCTGAAAGCCAGGTACGGGGAGCATGCGGCGCCCATCTTGGCGCTGGAGGAGCCAGAAGCGCACTTGCATCCGGCGGCGGCCGCGGCAACCGGCAAAATGTTGCGGGCCATGTCCGGGCAAAAGCTCATATCCACCCATTCCGGCGACTTGTTGGCGAGCGTCCCGTTCCGCAACATTCGCAGGCTGCGGCGGCGCAACGGCAAAATCACCGCGCACCAGCCCTATGACGAGTTCACCGCCGCTGAACGCAAGCGGCTGGACTACCACATACGCGCCACCCGGGGCAGCCTGTTGTTCTCCCGTTGCTGGTTGCTGGTCGAAGGGGAGACGGAGGCGCTGTTGCTGGCCGGTTGCGCCCGCGCCCTGGGGTGCGACCTGTATGCGGACGGCGTCTCGTGCGTGGAGTTCAGCAAGAACCTGGCCGTTGACCAGTTCATCCGGCTGGCCGACAGCCTGGGCATTGAATGGTTCTTGTTTGTCGACGGCGACGACAGCGGGAAGAGATACGCCAGGGCCGCCCAGCGCCGCCTGCAGGACCGTGAACGGGATGGGCATATTCGCGCACATGACCATGCGAGCATCGAACTCTTGCTGTGCCGCGCAGGCTACGGCGACGTGTACCAGGCGTCCATCGCGGCCCAGAAGCGGGACAGCATCACCGCCGCGGCGGGAACGCCCGATTATTGGAGCCAGGTGCTGGCGGCCCAGGGAACCTCGAAGCCGCGCAATGCCCTGCGGGTGGCGGAGAAGATTGCCGCCGGGGGAGAAAGCGGCGTGCCCGCGGTTCTGCACGAGGTCATAGAGCGGGTGCGAGAGCAGGCAAGGGGGGCGGGGTAGTGGTTGCGGACGCCGGCGTCGCCGACGGTGCTTCCCCCGGCAGGGCGACCCCCACAAGGAGACGCAGGGCGATGGTGGATGTGTCCGATTTCAGCGGCGGCCAGCGCCGGGCGGTTGAATGGCAGGACGGGCCGTTGCTGGTTCGGGGCGGCCCCGGCGCCGGCAAGACGCGCGTTCTTGTCTACCGGATAGCGCGCCTGATTCTCGACAAGCCCAGGGATAACTTCCGGGTGTTGGCCCTGTCCGCCACCGGCCAGGCCGTTGCGGAGATGAAAAAGCGTTTTATGGAGTCAGCGCCTGACTACGACAGGTTGTATTCCCTCTATGACCAGCGGGTGGAATTTGAGACGTTCCACTCGTTCCTCGCGGGGCTCTTGCGCTCCTATGGACACCATATCGGCCTTGCCTGGAGGAAGCTCACCATGCTTACCCGGGACACGGACCGGCATGGGTTGCTCGATGAGGCGATGAAACGGGCAGGGGCCTTTCAGCCCAGCGAGAAAATGTTGCCGCTGGTTGCCTGGTTGACCGAGAGGGACATTGCCCCAGGCGATGCCCTGCCTGCGCTGCGGGAAGCATCTGTTGAAAACCCCGAAGCGCCGGCGGCCGTTTACCAGCAGTACCGGGCCCTGATGATGGAACGACAATGCCTGGACTCCTGCGGCGCCATGGCCGAGGGGCTGGCCGTGTTGGATTCCCGCTCCGGCTTTGTCGGCAAGCACATGCGGGTGGTCTATCCCTACATCTGCGTGGATGAGTTCCAGGACGTCAGCTTCTTGCAGTACCAGGCGCTTTGCCGGCTTGTCAGTCCGGACACGAAGAACATTTTCATGACCACGGACGGGCGGCCCCTGCCCGCATGGAACGGCGCATACCCGGCGCGGCGGGACGCCCCGCCAGGCCCTTTCGACGCGGAGCTGTTGCAACTGCCGGAGAACCACGAATGTCCGCCCAAGGTTGTGGGACTGGCGCACCGTCTCGTGGTCCGCAACCCGGGCGGGGTTGCTGAAAAAGGCGTTCCCGAAGCGGGCCGAAAAGAGCCTGCCCCCGTCGTTCACTGCCAGGGATTTGACGACTTTGCCGGAGAGGCGGACTGGGTGGCGCAACACATCGCCGCGCGGGACCGCGCCGCCCAAGCCCGGTGCGTGGTGCTGGCGCGCACCCGGCGGCTCATCGAGCAGGTTCCCGCGGCCCTTGGCGCCCACGGCCTTGACGGCTGCCTCGCCCCGCACCGGGAACCGTTTGACAGCGCACCCCTGCGCTGGCTTCACGCCGTTCTGCGACTGGCGCACTCGCGAAACCGCCGCGAGTATTTGCGGCGAGTCTGCGATGCGTTTTCCATGATCGAGGGCGTCCGGGTCGATGTTGAAGATGTCGCAACCCACGCCGCCGTCGGCGACGGCGACTGCCTGCGCAGCTGGACGGAGGCGGCGCTGAGGCAGAACCTCAGTAAAAGGAGCCGCGACCTGCTGGAGCAATCGCTGGCGCCGAAGCTGGTCGACAGGCTGGAGGCGCTGGGCTTCGAGGAAGACGCCGCCCAGTGGCTGGATGCCCTCCCCGGCGCTGCCCCGAATGACGCGGACAGGCTTGCCGCGTACGAGGAAGAGAAAGAAATCTGGAAGCAACTGATGAGCGAAATCATCGCGCAACACGACCGGCGGGAGATAACCCTGCGCCTGTTGTTGCGGGAGCTGGACCTGCGCTTTTCGTCCCCGGAGCCGCCGCCGGGCGCCGTCCCCTGTCTCACCATTGACGAGGCCCGGGGCATGGCGTTTGACCACGTCTATCTCGTGGGCATGGTCGAAGAGCAGTTGCCGCACTGGGACGCAATCCAGCAAGGGGACGACAGCCGCGAGATGGAAGAAGAGCGCCGCAGTTGTTTTGCGGCCGTCACCCGCACCCAGGAAACGCTGACCCTGACGTACTCGGGCAACGTGCTTGGGCGCCCGCGCCGGCCGTCCCGGTTCCTCTACGAGATGGGGTTGCTGGAGGATTGATCATGCGCCGGAAGACGAAGCCGATGAAATTCGCCCAGAAGACGCCCGGTCGTCCATGGGCGAGGAGGTCTCGAGCATGACCGACGACAACCACGCCAACGGCGAGGTCCTGCTCTACGTCACCAAGGATGGGCGGGCCCGCGTGGAATGCCGCTTTCAGGACGAGACGATTTGGTTGTCGCAGGTCCTGATGGCGGAGTTGTTTGACCGGGATGTGCGCACCATCAATGGGCATTTGCAGAATCTGTTCGAGGAGGAGGAATTGTCTCCTCGGGCAACCATCCGGAAATTCCAGATAGTTCGCCAGGAAGGGGGCCGCCGGGTCGCCCGCACCATTGAGCATTACAACCTGGAGGCCGTTCTGGCGGTGGGCTTTCGGGTGCGCTCCCCTCGCGGGACCCAGTTCCGGCGCTGGGCCAATGAACAACTTCGGGAATACCTGCATAAGGGCTTCGTGTTGGATGACGAACGGCTCAAGAACCCCGCCGTTCCCGGCGCATCCCCGATTCCTGACTATTTCGACGAGCTGCTCGAGCGCATCCGCGACATTCGCGCCAGCGAGCGGCGGATGTACCTGCGCGTGCGGGAAATTTTCGCACTGGCCGCCGATTATGATCCGGTGGACGCTGAAACCGCGCGGTTCTTTCGTTTCATCCAGAACAAACTGCACTTTGCCGCTACCGGCCGAACCGCCGTCGAGATAATTGCCGAGCGCGCCGATGCGTCCCAGGCAAACATGGGGCTCGCCACTTGGAAAGGAGAGGTCGTGTGCAAGGGCGACATCACCATCGCCAAAAACTACCTGAACGAAAATGAAATCAGCGAGTTGAACCGCATTGTCGTCATGTGGCTGGATTTTGCCGAAGACCAAGCCCGGCGCCGCAAACAAGTGTTTCTTGCCCAGTGGCAGGAAAAACTGGACGACTTTCTTCGCTTCAACGAGCGGGACGTCCTGCCCGATGCCGGCAGGGTCAAGAAGCAGGACTCCGACGAAAAAGCGAACGCTGAGTATGCCGTCTATGCCGAGCGCCGCCGGCAGGCGTTGGAAAAAACGGGAGCGCAGGAGAGCGTCAAGCAACTGGAGGACCTGGCGCGCCGCGCGTCAAAAAAATGAGCCGCGAAAGCCCGCCCTTAGGTCGCGGGCAACTCAGGAATTTCCTGAGTTCACCTGCCGGGCGCCCGACGCTGGATTTAAGCAAGCGCCGGCCCTAGTTGCGGGCAACTATTAGGAAATTCCTAATAGTTGCCCAAGGAAGGGGGGCGCCCGGCGTTGCTCCCGTAGCGACTGTCGTTGCCGCCTAAATCGGCAATTGCTCCAGCCACGGGATGAAGTCGGGGTCGGGCTTCTCCTCGACGTGATGATTGTGCCAAAGCAGGGAGTTCCGTACGGCGGCGCGGCCGCTGTGGTTGCCCAGCCACTGCGGATAGGACGGCGGCGGCGCATCATGGTATGCCGACAGCAACGCGATGCTGTTGCGCTTCAGGTAGCCGCGCTTGCTGTCGGGCCCCGGCGCATCGTCAATGCCGACCACCGCGAAAGGCAACTTGCCGATGTACTCGGAGACCAGGCGCTCCAGCGGTAACTCCCGCTCTTCCAGAACGGCGCGGTCCATGCCCAGCGCCCTGGCGGCGCTTCCCGGGTCTGATTTAACCCCCCAGGATTCTACGCATTCGTGGTCGCCGCGCCCCATCAGTGCATCCCCCACCAGCAAGCGAAAAATGGAGCCTCGATGGTTGCCGCCGCCGGACCTGCGGCTCCCCCGATGTTGCGACAGGCGGCCCCACAACGTGGACTTTGCGTCGGCTTTCAAGGCATGCGTTCCCACGCGCACAACGCGGGAGCAGTCCGGCTCCCAGAAGAAATACACGCCGCGCCGCGGCAACCCCATTCCGCCGTCGGCATCCGCCAGGTAGCGATAACCGTACTGGGCCTCGACCAAGCGCTCCAGCCAGCGGTAGAACCGCTCCCGCCATTGGCGGAGTTGCTCCCGCTCAGTCGTCACGAGCGCGGGTGGTGCGACTGGTTTGCAACCAACCAAGCGTTTTAGCCATTGGCGGAACCGCTTCCACCATTGGCAACGTTGCTTCCGCCCAGTTGTCACTGGCGCGGGCGGCACCACCTTGCTACGAGGTCTGACAACGGTTTTCGTCCTCGCACCCGAACTTCTTGTCGCTCATTGCTTGTCGCATTTAATCGGCAACCGCTCCAGCCACGGGATGAAGTCGGGGTCGGGAGTTTCATCGACGTGATTCTGGTTCCACAACAACGAGCGCCGCACCGCACCGCGGTTGCTGTGGTTGCCCAGCCACTGCGGGTAGGACGGCGGCGGCTTATCGTGATATGCCGACAGCAACGCGATGCTGTTGCGCTCCAGGTAGCCGCGGTCGCTGTCCGGCCCCGGTGCATCATCAATACAGGCCACCGCGAAAGGCAACTTGCCAATGTACTCGGAGACCAGGCGTTCCAGCGGCAACTCCCCCTCAGTTAGCTCGGAGCGGTCCATGCCCAGCGCCCTGGCGGCGCTTCCCGGGCTTGATTTGTACCCCCAGGATTTCACCGGTTTGTGATCGCCGCACTTCATCAGCGCTTTCCCCACCAGCAACCGAAAGATGGAGCCGCGATGATTGCCGCCGCCGGATCCGAGGGTCCCCCGATGTTGCGACAGTCGCCCCCACAACGTGGACTTCGAGCCGGCTTTCAAGGCATGCGTTCCCACGCGCACGACGCGGGAACGGTCCGACTCCCAGAAGAAATACACGCCGCGCCGCGGCAACCCCGTCCCGCTGCCGGCATCCGCCAGGTAGCGATAGCCGCCCTGATTTGCTACCAGCAATTCCAGCCACTGGTAGAACCGCTCCCGCTCAGTCATCCCGGGCGCGGGAGGCACAACAGTTTTGCAACCAGCTCAGTTGCTCCCCGATTCTCATCCCCTCCATCGGCACGTCCACCTCGTATCCGGCATCCTCCAACGGCGCCGCCAGGTTTTCGCGGTACCTGGCGCCCGCCAGGAAGACGAACCGGCAGGGATCCAGTTTCAGCAAGTCCTCAAGCACCGGGGCCGCCCAGTTCCGCCGCTCCCGTGCACCCATATTGTTCAGGGTTTTCTCGTACGGCTCGATCTCCTTTTCCGGGTCAACCAGCCCGTATTTCGCCGAGAGTATGAACCAGGGGCATCCCTTGGCCTCCACGTAGCGCCGCGCCTTGAGGAACCAGTCGGATTGATACAAGTCCTTGGCTGCGCACGGGTAGCCCTGTTTTACCGAGACGCAGGAAACCAAGTAAATAGTGTCGTCGTTATGTGCGTTCATCGTTCTTATTCTGTGATGGAAACGCAGGATGATACCACAGCAGGCAAATCATGGGGCGCAACCGGGGGAGGGCGCTACCACCGCCGCCCACCATGCCACCGGGGGCAGAGAGCGGATGGTTCGGCGTTCCCGGCGCCGCGCGGGGGAAATCATAGGCGCAACCGAGGGCGTTGTTGCCGCCGCCCGCCGCGCCGCGTCATCACTACGGAGGCGTCACGTTTTGTCGCCGCCCGTGGTGAGGCGCTTATCCAGTTCCACAAATTGCTGGAGCGTGCTAAAACCGCCGCGGTCGAAGTCGACCTGGTTCACTCGCAGGTAGCGCCAGGGGATGCCGATTTCCTTGCTCACCCGTTCGCACCACTGCGCCATGGCGTTGTCCTTTGCTTCCGTTCCCTCCCAGACACGCCCTTTCGTCTCGATGATCCAGTTCACTTCGCCGGCATCGGTTTTTTGCACCACCACCCAGTCCGGATAGTAGAAGCCAATGGCGCCGCTCGCTTTCAGGTAGTCCACTCGAAACTGGCTGCTGGAATCTCCTTGCTCGGTGGTGCCCAGCGCGGCGAAGCGCACCACGTCTTTTGCGATGTCCAGAAACTGGGCGAAGCGGCGCTCGAAGCCGTTGTAGGTCGCCACGTAGTTGAAGACCGTCTTCTTTGCTCGAGGCGGCGGCAGGTCGCGCCGCCAGAGGAACTTCTTGGTCTCGGAAAGATGGTGGTCCTCCTTGTCGAACTCAATGACGCGCCGCACGACCGTCAACTCCGCGATTTTGCGCGCCAGGTACTTGGCGATGCCTTCCCGCAAAGGCAGGCGGTTGAGGTGCGAGCGCACCGCTTTAGCATTAATGTCGACTTCCCTGCCGAAACAACGCGTCGTCACGTAGTCCCGCACGATGGGGTATAGCTCTGCGAAGCGGTTAGGCAGTTTAGCCTCGCCGATGACCTTGTTGGTAATGCTTGCCAGCAACTCTTGGGCAAGGAGCAACTCGCCCTCGATGGGTTCTACGTGGATCTCGGTCTCCGTGGGGGCGAATTTTATCTTGAGCGTAACGCGGAATGGCTCGTCCAGCTCCTTCTGATCGTAGATCGCCTCCAACTCGTCGACGCGAAGTTCCGCCAGCTTGCGAATGTCGTACGCCAGGCTTGGCTTGGTGATTGGAATGGCGATGTCGTACTTTATCTTCTCCTGCACAGGCTCGATGATGACCCCCACCGGTGGGTCGGTTTTGGTGACGGCTACGCCCACGCCCTCCGCCTCCAGTTGCTCGCGCAGAACCTTCAGCAGGTTGCGTGTGCCCAGAACTTCCAGGGTTTGCGTCCGGTCCTGGCTTACCCCAGCCATGAGGCGCAACCCCCTGCCGATGACCTGCTCCGGCAGGATCTCGGCCTTGGCGGTGAACGGGCGCAGACCCAGCACCACGGAGACGTTCCGCACGTCCCAGCCTTCGCGCAACATCATCACGCTGACGATTGCCTTGATGTTGCTCTCTGCCGCGTCGATGTCGCGCGCCGCCGCCCGGGCCTTGTCCAGGTCTTTCTTGGTGATCTCGCCCGCCGTGTCCGTGTGAATCACCAGCACTTCATCTTGCTTGAAGCCGAACTCTTTGGTTTGCCGCAGGTAGTTGCCGATGGCGTCCGCATAGACGTTTTTCTCGGTCATGATGAACAGCACCGGGCGCGTGTTGAGTTTTTTGTAGGTCTCATGATGCACTTTCCAGCGTAGCACCGCGGCCTGCAACCAGTAACCGTACTTCTCGACGACATTTTCCTTGGTGATGCCGTCGGGATCTTCCTGGGGTTGCTTAGGATCGTCCTCCTTGGTGACGATGAGCGGCGCCTTGACGATGCGGTCTTCCACCGCTTGGGCAAGAGGGTAGTCGCATACCGTCCAGGGGAAGTACATCCCGTTCTGATCTTTCGGCGTGGCGGAAAAGTCCAACCACATTGCGAGCCCCTGCGGCAACGCGTCGTGAATGGCGAGCAGGGATCGACTCCATTGCAGATCCTCGTCGTGAACATGGTGGGCCTCGTCATTCAGCACCACCAGATCGTTTAGCGACTTCATCCTTTCCAGCATCGAGCGTTGACCTGAAGATGCCAGGTCTTTCGCCGGCGGGCCCAGTAGCGCATCGATGGGGTTGGCGGGCATCCACTCCTTGTCCCGCGACTCGTAAAGTTGCTGGATGTTGGTGAGAAAGAGGTTGCCCGAGGCGGCGGGATCCGCGGCATCGCCGCGCAGGATTACGTTCTGGCTGAAAGCCCCTTTCCACTCCGGCGGGACCAGCGGTAGCCTGTGAAAGATGCTGTTGTCCCTGAAGTCCTTTTCCAGCCGCTGGTAAACAATTACGTTGGGCGCGACAATCAAGAAATTGGTCGAGAGCCCCGAGTCCGCCACTTGTTGTTTGTGAAGCCGGGCCCAGACAATGGCCATGGCCATGACCCAGGTCTTGCCCGAGCCGGTCGCCATCTTGAATGCGAAGCGGCGCAGATCCTCCGGCGGGAGATCCTGCACTCCATCATTATTCAGCTCGGGAACGTAGCGGCGCAATTGCCGTCGGCCATCCATGGTGGTTTGGAACTCGATGTCGTCGGCTAGCAGGTCTTTTTTGAACTTGCTTGCATACTTCTTGATCAAGTCCTGTACATCGCGTTGCCCGGCGATCTCCACCCGCCACACCAGCGTCTCGATGGCTTCGCGCTGGCAGAAGTGATAGCGGAACGTGTCATCAAACCCCGGGACTTCATGGTCCTCCTCGAACCAGTACCCGAAAAGGCGCCGCGTCACGGCGGAGGCGCCGGCGTAGCCCCCCTCCCGCCACGCATCCACAGCAGTACGGATCTTCGGCACCAGCAACCGCTGGCTGTCGCGCCGGCCGGCTTCCACCCGCCAGCCGGTAGCGGCCGCCTCGTCTTTCACCAAGTGGGAAGTGGGCTTTTCCCATGGGCAACGGCCCGGAATTTCCGGCAGGTCTTTGTCGTAGGCGATGACGGATTTTGCCATGACTATTTCACCTCCACGGCGAACACCTGCGAGGTGTCATTGCCGAAAATGTCAATCACCTTGACGAGGATGCGGTACTTGCCCGGCTTCTCGTAGGCATGCGGGTCGGAGACCAGCGGCAGTTGGCGCTCCTTGCGCGTGCGGTACGCCACCCAGCCTTGCATGAAAGTATCGTTGCGGAAGTCCCAGTCCACCGCCCAGTAGTCGATGTAGTCCGACGACTCCTGCACCTTGTCGCGCACGTCCTCCGGAATCAGCTCGGTGTTGGGGATGACGAAATTTTTCAGCGCCACCTGCGCGGTAAGTTTCTCCGGTTGCTTGATCTTGGCTTCCAGATACGCCAGCTGGAAAAAGTGTACGTCGCCCTGTGCCACGGCCTGCTCCTCTATCGCCTCTCGAGGAATCTGCAAGAGCAGAAGATTCACGCCTCGGTTTCCTGCCTCTGACACCATCAGGTTTCCGTTAAGGCCCATCTCCCACTCCCAGCCAAGTACGTGCAACTCGTCCTGCTTGAGCTTCACGCATTCATCCACCGCGGCATCGATATCGTTTATGGTTACTGGCGCTTCTACCGCGCCGATGCGGACTAGGGCCTTGCCTTTCCTGCCGTGCAGGTGCGTCATGTCTGCCAGCGGCTGGGCGCCGTAAAGATTGAGAATGAAAGCCAGGTACTCGTAGAGCGCCTGCTCCGTGAGCGGCCTGCCTTGCGCTTCGCCGAAAGTCACATCCTGCCAGTGTTGGTGCTCGTACTTGCCGAGATTGAGGATCTCGAAAGGTTTGCAGTTCTCGATGCCGAGCAAGCGCTTGCGGGTGACATGAGTGCCCCAGCGCCCCAGGTCGCAACCAATCCAACGACGGCCCAGCTTCTCGGCGACAGCGAGGGTGGTGCCGGAGCCGCAGAAAAAGTCGGCGACTAGGTCGCCCTCGTTGGAAGATGCCTTGATGATGCGTTCCAACAAGGCCTCGGGCTTTTGGGTGGGGTAGCCAACTCGCTCGCTACTCATCGGTTGATTCTGCATAGAATTTATATCTGCCCAGACCGTAGAAACCGCTTTGCCTTCGGTTAAATAGCGGCGGCGGCCAGCAAGAACATAATACTGTCTCCCATTCTCGTCCACTTGATCGTGTTTATCGACCCACTCTTGCGAATGCGGAACAAGTTGTTTGTTGAATACTGGACTACCTTTGTGGTAGTAAAACAAAACATCGTGATTCCTAATCCACTTATCTGCCCTGGCTTTATAGCCACTAACTGCTTCGCCCATCCGCCAAATTATCTCATTTCTAAAATTATCTTTCCCAAAAACTTCATCCATCAACAACCGAACGAAGCTATTCACACGCCAATCGCAATGTACGTAAATACTGCCGTTATCAGCGAGCAAGTCGCGCATCAAGACGAGGCGCTCCCAGATCATCGCGACATAACTGTCCACCCCCTTACTCCAAGTGTCGCGATACGCCTTTTCCTCGATAACAGATTGCTCCTTTTCGACCTCGAGGCTATCTTCACCAATCTGCGCCTTAAAGGAAAAATCCGCCCCTGTCGCAAACGGCGGGTCAATGTAGATGAGGTCAATTTTACCCGCCAATCTCTCCAGCAAAGACCCCATCACCAGCAAGTTGTCGCCCCATATCAGCTTGTTTTGCCAGCCATTTTCGGGGTTGCCCCCCCCAGGTTTTAAATAACGTGTCTTGTGGGCCGAGTCGTCCTTTATGAGCCTCGCGCGTGGCGCGGGTCTCGTTCACGGCCTCGATGACCTGGAACGGCAGGTTGACGCGCGGCACCTCCTTGAGTGCGCCATTCTCGTCGTACTTGCCCGGCCACACCAGTTCGGTTTTTTCTACGGCGTTGATTGTTGTCATGGTCTCTGATGTCTTGTATGGGTTCGCAATTGCTTGGGATTGTAACACAGGTTCGCCTCTCCCTGTTAGTGGGAATACAACTCCCCGCCAGGGTCTATGGGAAGCCAAGGGCGCATCGCCCAAGCCGCTCCCGGCGCGATGGCGATGACGGACCCCGGCATGGCTACTTCACCTCCACGTCGAAGACCTGCGAGGTGTCGTTGCCGAAAATGTCAATCACCTTGACGAGGATGCGGTACTTGCCCGGCTTCTCGTAGGCATGCAGGTCGGAGACCAGCGGCAGATTGCGCTCCTTGCGCGTGCGGTATGTCACCCAGCCCTGCATGAAAGTGTCGTTGCGGAAGTCCCAGTCCACCGCCCAGTAGTCGATGTAGTCCGACGACTTCTGCACCTTGTCGCGCACGCTCTCCGGAAGCAGCCCGGTGTCAGGGATGACGAACTCTTTCAGCGCCACTTGTACAGTGAGTTCCTTCGGGCGCTTGATCTCGGCTTCCAGATACGCCAGCTCGAAGAAACGCACGTCGCCCTTGGCCACGGCCTGCTCCTCCATCACCTCGCGAGGGATCCGCAAGAGTTGGAGCTTTACGCCTTTTTGCTTCGCCAGCCCCACCACCAGTTTGTTGAGTCCCATCTCCCATTCCCAGCCGAGCACGTGCAACTCGCCCTGCTTGATCTTCACGCACTCTTCTACCGCGGCATCGATCTCGTCTATCGTTACCGGGGCATCTACGGCGCCGATGTGAACCATCGCCTTGCCTTGCTTGCCGTGCAGGTGCGCCATGCCCGCCAGCGGTTGGGCGCCGTAAAGCTTCAGAATGAAAGCCAAGTACTCGTAGAGGGCCCGCTCGGTGAGCGGCTTGTCCTGCGCCTCACCGAAAGTCACGCCTTGCCAGTACTGGCGTTCGTACTTTCCGAGGTTTAGCACTTCGAATGGATTGCAGTTATCGATGCCGAGCAAGCGCTTGCGGCTGACGTGGATGCCCCAGCGTCCCAGGTCGCAACCGATCCAGCAGCGGCCCAACTTTTCGGCAACGGCAAGGGTGGTACCGGAACCGCAGAAAAAGTCAGCGACCAGATCTCCCTCATTAGACGATGTCCGAATGATTCTCCTGAGGATGCTTTCGTTTTTCTGGGTATCGTATCCTGTCTTCTCCTGCGAGAAGCTTTTGATCTGAATCGAATCAAGTGAATCTTCCCCCCTGAGCTCGAACTCGAACGAGTTAGCATTCCATACGTCCTCTATGGGATAGCCCTTGCCTTCTGTCTCACCGCCCCTTCGTTCGTAGCCAGAGGGGTACGGAACGTACTCTTTATTAAACGTGAAATCATCAGGCGCCTTAACATAGAAGAGAATCGTGTCGTGATTCCGAATCCAGTTCTTTGCGGCGCTCTTGTAGCCTGAAATCCAGCCGATTCGCCAGACGACCTCCCGCTGGAATGAGTCGATGCCAAAAATTTCGTCCATCAAGGACTTAACGTAGTGGCCGACCGTGGCATCCAGATGAACATAAATTGAACCTCGCGGGCTCAAGAGAGAACGCATAAGGGTGAGGCGATCCCGGATCATCTCCAGATAGCCGGCAAGGCCGCTCCCCCAGGTGTCGTGATACGCTTTTTCCTCGATAACAGATCGCTCTTTCTTTAACTCGGGGCCCTTTTCGCCAACCTGCGTTTTGAATGAAAAATCCGCCCCCGTCGCAAACGGCGGGTCAATGTAAATGAGGTCAATTTTCCCCGCCAACTTCTCTAGCAACGACCCCATCACCAGCAGATTGTCGCCCCAGATTAGCTTGTTGCGCCAACTCTCCGCCTCGACGCTGTCGCTTTCGGGCGCACCCCCCCCCCCCAGATTTTGTAGAACGTGTCTTGTGGGCCGAGCCGTCCCTTATTCGCCTCCCGCGTGGCGCGGCTCTCGTTCACGGTCTCGATGACCTGGAACGGCAGGCTGACGCACGGCGTCTCCTTGAGACGGCCGTCCTCGTCGTACTTGCCCGGCCATACCAGTTCGGTCTTGGTTATGTCGATTTTCGCCATGTGCTTCGGAGTGCTTACAACAGCCCGGCTTTGCGGAAACTGAAAGTCTCTTGTTGCGACACAATCAGGTGGTCCAGGATGCGCAGGTCGACGGTTTCCGCGGCTAGGACGACGGCGCGCGTGGTCACCTTGTCCTGCTCGCTGGGCTGGACGTTGCCGTTCGGATGATTGTGGGCAAGTACCAGGGCCGCCGCCCGGCGCCGTAGCGCTGCCTCGACCACGCGGCGCGGATACACGGCGGCGCGATTGACCGTGCCTTCCTGCAAGGTCTCCACGCCGTCGCGGAGCAGTCGGCAACCGGAGTCCAGGTACGCCACGGCAAACACCTCGTGCTGGAGCATGCCGATTTTGGCGCGCCAGAAATCACTGAGCCGGCCGGGGTCGAGCAACACCTCCCCTTCCTCGGACGCCTGTTGCAGGTAGAGCGTTGCCGCGGCGCGAACGGCCTGCAGGTTGACGGCGGCCACTTCGCCCACGCCCTTGACCGACTGGAGTTCCGCCAGGGGCGCATCGAGGATGCCGCGCAGGCTGCCGAAACGCGCCAGCAGGGCCTTGGCGGCCGGCTTGGTGTCTTTTCGGGGGATGGCCAGGGTCAGGAGCATCTCGATGACCTCGTACTCCGCAAATCCCGCCAATCCTCCCTTGCGGAAGCGCTCGCGCAGTCGCCGGCGGTGCTGTACGTAGTGCGGCTGTTCCTGTCCGTTCATCGTTTTTATTCTGTGATGGAAACGCAGGATGATACCACAGCAGGCAAATCATGGGGCGGTGCGCTGACGCCCCGGCTTTCCCAGTGCCGCATGGGCGCCGCCGCACGTGTCGGACAGGGACAGCGTCCTCTCGCCGGCGTCTCCGCCGTAACACCTGCACGGCGCCGCCTAATCCAGCGCCGCCGCGTCCGCCGGCGCGCCCGCCGCCCGGCCGGTCAGCCGCAGGCGCAGGTCAAACACCAGGCTCAGCATGGCGGGCACCACAAACAAGGTGAGCAAGGTGGCGAGCAGCAGGCCGCCAATCACCACGCCGCCTATGCCCCGGTACAACTCCGAGCCGGCGCCGGGGGCCAGGACCAGGGGCAGCATGGCGAACGTGGAGGTGCCGGCGCTCATGAAGATGGGGCGAATGCGGTTGCGCACCGCCTCCCGAATGGCCGCGCGCGGCGCCATGCCCTCCTTGCGGGCGTGATTCAGGGACTGGTGCACGATGAGGATGGGGTTGTTGACCACCGTCCCCAGCAGGATGATGAAGCCCAGCATCGTCAGGGCGTCCAGGGGTTGATAGGCCAGGGTCGCGTTGACCAGGGCCAGCCCTAAGAAGCCGCCCAACACGGCCAACGGTACGCTGAGCAGGATGACCACGGGATAGAGAAAGCTTTCAAACAGCGCGGCCATGAGCAGGAAGGTAATGAGCAGGGCCAGCAACAGGTTCCATTTCAGCGCCGCGCCCGCCGCCGCCAGCTTGTCGGCGCTGCCGCTCAGCTCCACCCGGTACAGCCCGCCGAACTTCCCCTGGTCTTTCATGGGAGCGATGAGGTCCCGCTGAATGATTTCAATGGCCGTTTCCGTCGGCATTTCCGCAACGGGCAGGACGCGAATGGTGATGGTGCGCTCCCGTTCCCGGTGGTTGATTTGCACCGGCCCGGCGGCCGGCGACACCCGGGCGATGGCGCCCAGGGTGACCAGGCGCCCGTCCGGCGTGGCGATGGGCATCTGTTCCAGGGTATGGGTGCTGTGGGCGAAGTTTTTCTCGGCGCGCACCCGGATGTCCAGCTCCCGCCCCTCGTGCTGGTAGTCGCTGACCTTGACGCCGTCCACTAGGGCGCTCACCGCAAAGCCCAGGTCGCGGTTGGAGACGCCCAGCTCCGCCGCCCGCCGCCGGTCAATTTCCACCCGCACCTCCGGGTTGCCCAGGTCCAGCCCCGGTATGGGGAAGGCCTGGGCGCCGGGCATGGCCGCGCCCACCGCCTGGAATATTTCCGCCCCCAGGGCGATGAGGCGGGACAGGTCCGGCCCCTTGATTTCAATGTCAATGCTGCGCCCCTCGCCGCTTTCATCCTCGAAGATGCCCCATTGTTGCAATATGGGGATGGCGCCGGGAACGCCCGCCATGGTTTCATACAGCAACGGCATCAGCTCGCGGGTGCGGCGCGGCTCGTTGACGGTGGCGCCCAGGAACAGGATGGGGCCCTGGAAGCCAAAAAAGAACGTGTCCAGCCCGCCGCCGGGCTGCGCCGCGGCCGCCGGCGAGTTGCGGGGGTGGGTCTTGAGTTCTTTCAGGGCGTGGTAAAACCGCTGGTGAATGTCGGCCCGCTCTGCCACCGTGTACCCCGGCGGCGGCAGGATCAGGCCGAACAGGAAGTCGGTGTCGCCCATGGGTAGGTACTCCGTCTTGGGCATGATGGCGATGCTGACGCTGACCGCCAGCGCCATCGCCGCGCCCACGACAACCAGCCGCCGCGCTATCGAGGCGTTGATCCAGTCTGCCAGGGTCACGATGCGCTCCCGCGCCGCCAGCGCCAGGGCGGCTCCGCCCCAGATCCCGTGAAAGCCGCCGGCCCTGACAATGCCTCCAGCGATGGCGTTTCCAGCAATACCTCCGCCGCTTCCCTCGCCGCCGGCGCCGCCGGCAACACCTCCACCGCCGCCGGTATCTTTCTCGCCGCCAGTGCCCTCGGCAATGCCCCCGGTGTCGGTAATGGCACCGCCGCCGGCACCGCCCGCGTCGGCTCCGCCGGCGATGGCGCCCGCGCCCCCACCAGCGCCGCCCCCCAACATGCGCGCCGCCATGGTGGGAATCACGGTGACGGCCGCCAGCAGACTGAGGGCGACGGCGCAACTGATGGCCACGGCAATGTCGGCGAACAGCCTGCCGATTTCCTCCTCGATCAAGACCACCGGAGCGAACACGGCCACCGTGGTCAGGGTGCTGGCCAGCACCGCCCCCCACACTTCCGTCACGCCGTCCTGGGCGGCCCGCAACCGGGACTTGCCGCCTTGCCGGTGGCGGTAGATGTTCTCCAGCACCACGATGGAGTTGTCCACCACCATGCCGGTGGCAAAAGCGAGGCCGGCCAGGCTGATCACGTTAATGGTGCTGCCGAACACCGCCATCATCAAGAACGTGCCGATGATGCTGATGGGAATGGCGAGGGCGGCGATCAAGGTGCTGGCGGCGCTGCGCAGGAACACCAGCAACACCAGCACCGCCAGTGCCCCGCCCAACAACAGGTTGTTGCGAACCAGCTTCACGGCGCTCTTGATGTAGCCGGTCTGCTCCCATGCCAGGACCAGGCGCAAGCCGCGCGGCTCCAGCAACTCCTCGTTGATGCGCGCCGCTTTTTCCGTCACCGCCGCCATGATGTCCAGCTCGTTGGCGCCCGGCTCGCGCTGTATGTTCAGGGCGATGGTGCGGTCGCGCAGGGTGAACAGGGCGCTGGTGGGTTTTTCGTGGGTCAGCTCCACCCGGGCCACGTCCCGCAGATAGACGGGCACGCCGTTGCGGCTGGCAATCACGATGTTTTCCAGGTCCTGCGGCGACCGGTACTCGCCCACGGTGCGCACCACGTAGCGGCGCTTGCCTTCGTCAAAATCACCGCCGCTGTAGTTGCGGTTCTCCCGCTCAACAGCGGCGGCGAATTCCAGCAGCGTCACCTGCCGCAAGGCCAGCCTGGCCGGGTCGACGACGACGTGCACCTCCGCCTCGCGCCCGCCGTACACGTAGGACGCCGACACGCCCTCCACCCGCTCCAGCTCGGGCACCACGTAGTCGTCGATGAAGTCGTACACGGTGGAAATGTCGCCGGCGAAGCCGTTGTCCGGGGTCGGGTCCAGCTGAAACCAGGCGATGGCGCCGGAAATGCCCGACTGCCCCGAGATCACCGGCTTTTTGGCGTTCGCCGGGTACGATTCCACCTGGTCCAGGCGGTTCGACGCCTTGAGGCGGGCGGCGTCCTTGTCGGTCCCCACCTGGAAGCGCAAGGTGATTTCGCCGTAGCCGTCGTGGCTTTCGCTTTCCATTTTCACCAGTCCCGGCAGTGACTTGAGCTCCTCTTCTTGCTCGTTGATGACGTCTTGTTCAATTTCCAGGGGGCTGGCGCCGGGCCATTCGGTGGTCACCGTGATTTCCGGCTTGACCACGTCCGGGGTCAGCTGCACGGGCAGGTTGAACAGGGCAATGAGACCGAACAGCGCCAGGAAGATGACCCCCACCGAGGTGGAGACCGGGTAGCGAATGCAGGCCTGTATGAGGTTCACGGCAGGGGGTAGGACAACGGCTCGCCGCGCACCGGTTGCCCCGGGCGCAGGCGCTCGTTGCCGCGCGTGATGACCCGGGCGCCGGGGGCGATGTCGCCCTCCACCACGGACCATACGCCCATGGCCGCTGTTGTCGTCACCGGCGCCGCCACGGCGGTTGAGTCTTCTCCCACCAGGTATACCAGGTCGTTGCCGCCTTGTTGCACAACGGCGTCCTTGGGCACCAGCACGCCGGACGCGGCGCGGCGCAACGGAAACGCGGCGCGGGCCAGCATGCCCGCCCCGATGCCGGCGCCGGGGTTTTCCAGGCGCAGCTTCACCGGAAAGGTGCGGGCCTGCGGGTCGGCGCGCGGCACCACCGCGCGAATGGTCGCCGCGTACTCCTTGCCCGGCAACGAGTCGAAAGCAACGGCGGCCGCGGCGCCCGGCGCCAGGTCGCCGAAGTATTTTTCCGGCACGTCAACGTGGACTTCCAGCGTTTCCGTGGACAGGATCTCCAGCGCCTCATCGCCCACGCCGCTCCATTGCCCCACCTCGGTGTGGCGGGCGACCACCACGCCGTTGAAGGGCGCGTGAATGACGCTGCGCTCCAAGTCAAAGCGGATGCCGGCGATTTCCGCGCGCAGGCTTTCAATGTTCCACTGCCAGGCGGCGAATTCGTATTGCGCCTCGTCCATCACCTGTTGCGAGATGGTGTTCTCCTCGATCAACTGCCGCGAGCGTTCCAGCCTTTTTTCCGCCAGGTTTTTGCGGGCCTGCGCCTCTTTCAGGCGCGCCTGCGCCGCTTTCAGGCGCAGCTCCAGCGCCGTGGTGCGCAACCTCACCAGGGGTTGACCCTGGGTGACCCGGTCTCCCTCCCGCGCTTCCAGCGCCACCACCAGCCCCGCCGTTTCGCCGGCCAGCATGCTGACGTAAGGCGCTTCTACGTAGCCCGGCAGTTTTACAAGTTGCTCGACCGGCCGCGCCACGGCCTCGGTGTATTTCACCGGGGCTGCCGGCGGCGCCGGGTCCTGGGCGTGCGTTGCCGCGCTGAAACAGCACAGGCAGGCGGCCGCCAGCGCCGCGCGCCCGCGTTGCTGGAAGATGCCGGCCCGGCGGCAGCCGGATTGCCGTTGCCCGCTCACGGGGCGGGCATGCGACCTAGGCGGTTGCGCCGCGTTGCCCGGTGCGCCCGTTGCGGCGCCGACCCGGGCCGGGGGTCGTGCGGCGGTTGCCGGGGACGCCCGTCCGCGGAATGAGGGGTTGCCGCGGGCACGTTCAGCCCGGCCCAGAGGCCGCGCGTCCGGCAAAGCGGGTGGAGAACCTGAATACCTGCGCCTCGCACACGTCCAGGCAACGGCCGCAGTTGGTGCAATCGCCGTGGCGGATGACCGTCGTGTCCTGCTCGCGTTCCGGCTTCAAGGCCGGCATGATCACGTGCGGTTCCGGGCAGACGCGAAAACAATCGCCGCAGTCGGTGCAGGCCGTGCGCCGGGCGGCGTTCATGCGCACGATGGAGAACCGGCCAATCAAGCCGTAAAACACGCCCACCGGGCACAGGTGGCCGCACCAGCCGCGGCGCGTTATCAGCAGGTCGAACAAGAACACGGCCGCGACGACGGCCCACGCCATGCCCAGCCCGAAAACCAGCCCCCGTTGCAACATGGTGATGGGGTTCACCGCCTCCCAGGCAATCACGCCGGCCGCGGCGGAGACCGCCAGCGCCGTCGCCAGGAGCCAGGCGCGGGCGGACTTCTTGATGGGCCAGTTCAGGTTGAGCCGCAGGCGGCAACGCAACCAGTGGGCCGCGTCCGTAACCACGTTGATGGGGCATACCCAGGAGCAGTAGGCGCGGCCGCCGACCAGGAAATAAAAGGCGAAAACAATGGCGGCGCCGCTGAGGGCGGCGCTTTCCACGGCGTGGCCCGAGGCCATGGATTGCGCCAGGATGAACGGGTCCGTCAGGGAGACCGTACCCAGGATGGAGCTGGACGCCAGGTTGCCCTTCACCCACCAGACGCCAAGCCAGGGGCCTGCCAGGAACAGGGCCAGGGTGGAGAATTGCACGGCCCGCCGCAACAAGAGCCACTTGTTTCTCGCCAGCGGGCCGCGACGCCCGGCCGCCGGCGTCGGTCGCGGCGCACACTCAGGCGGCGGTGCGCGCTCAGGCAATGCCGCCGGCATCCTGCTTGGCCAGTCGCCGCGGCAACACCTTGATGGACGCTTTTTCCGTCACGCAGTCCCGCTCACACTTGCCGCAACCGGTGCAGTGCTCGGCATGCACCGTGGGCTCGAAGTAGGTGCGGTTGTCCGTGCGCTTTTGCTCCATGGTGATGGCCTCGCCCTTGACGGGGCACGCCAGGAAGCAGGCGCGGCAATGGGCGGTGCCGGTGACGCTGTAGCAGGTGTCCGGGCCGGTGAGCACGGCGACGCCCATGTCGGCGTCCCTGATGTCGTCCAGCTCCTGGGACAGGGCGCCCGTGGGGCAGGCCGCGGCGCAGGGAATGTCCTCGCACATCTCGCAGGGAATCTCGCGGGCGATGAAGTAAGGGGTGCCCGCCGCCGGCCCCGGCGCCCCGAACGCGGCCAGCTTCAAGGTGTCGTAAGGACAATCCCGAACGCACAGGCCGCACCTGACGCAGGCGCCTAAAAAGTCGTTCTCGGGCAGGGCCCCGGGCGGGCGAATGGCCCAGGGCGGCGTGGCGGCGGACTGCCGGGAATACACGCCCAGCAACAGCCCCACGACGCTCATGGAGCCTGCTGCGTGGGCGCATTGCCCGATGAAACGCCGCCGGTTCATTCGTTGTTGCTCAGCGCTCATTATTCATTACCTGCCCGGGCGGCGCACGGTAAACGGCGCCGGATTCATTGCGCCTCCCCCCGGTTGCTGTTGTGACCCGGCCATCATCGCACAAAACGGGACGACTCTCCAGCGGCGCCGTGTTGCGGCGGTCGCGGCGCGGCGCCTTGGCGGGGGCGGGGAACACTAGAGCGGCGCTTCTGCGTGTTGTCGCCTGTTGGCAGACGCGCTGTGTCGAGAGCGCCGGGCGCGGCGCGGTGCTTCGAAAGGGGGAGGCGGGAAAGCGCCAGGGCGGTGCCGCATCCATGTCATGCCGCCGGTTGGCGGCCGTGCTGTGTCGAGAGCGCCGGTCGCGGCGCCGCGGGCCGCGGTATTTCTGCCGCCGCGCTTCGATAAGGAGGCAGGTGGGAAAGCGCCAGGGCGGTGCCGCATCCATGTCATGCCGCCGGTTGGCGGCCGTGCTGTGTCGAGAGCGCCGGTCGCGGCGTTTCTGCCGCCGCGCATAACGTTGTAGAATCGGCATGGAACTGCAACCCGTCAACCAAAGCAATGCATATATAATGGCTCTTGTGCTCTCCACGACCGGCGCCGGGGACGTCTCCCATGGCGTTTGACCCGGTCATTCACCAGGCCGCCGCGCTGGCGCTCGCTTACGTCTTCATCCTGGCGGGACTGCACAAGTGCCGCGCCCCGCGAGAGTTCGCGCTCACCCTGGAAAATTACCGGGTGTTGCCGGGCTGGTTGAATCGCCAGTGCGTTTACCTGATTCCCGTGGCGGAAATCATGACCGGCGCCGCCCTGGCGTTGCCGCCCACCGCCCGCCCGGCGGCGTGGTCGGCAACCGTATTGTTGGGCGCCTACACGGCGGCCATCGGCGTCAACCTGCGGCGCGGGCGGCGCGACATGGACTGCGGTTGCGGCGGCCCCCGGCAGAAGCAGACTCTGGGCGAATGGATGTTGGCGCGCAACGCCCTGCTGTTGCTCCTGGCGTTCATCGCGGCCTGCCCGGTGCAGCCGCGGCCCATGCTCTGGTTGGACTGGGCGGTCACGTTGCTGGCAGCCGCGGCGGGTTGCCTGTGCTATGACATCGTCAACCAGTTGCTGGCGAACCGGGACCTGTTGAAGAACCTGCAAGAGGAGCGCCGCCATGCTTGACGCCCTGGTTGTCTCCAACCTGGCGCTCTGGGTCATCGTGCTGGTCTTGTTGGTGGTGGTTTTCGCGTTGGCGCGGCAAATCGGCGTGCTGTATGAACGGGTGGCGCCGGCGGGCGCTTTGATGGTCAACCAGTCCCTGCGTCCCGGCGCCGTCGCGCCCGAGCTGGACCTTGTGACCATCGATGAGCGGCAGATCCATGTCGGCGGTGCGCGGCAGGACGCCAGGAGCACCCTGCTGTTTTTCCTGGCGCCCGATTGCCCGGTGTGCAAAACCCTGTTGCCGGTGCTGTTCTCGGCGCACCGGGAGGAGAAGGACTGGCTGGACGTCGTGCTGGCCAGCGACGGCGCCGCGGAGCAGCACCGGGAGTTCATCGAGCGCCACAAGCTGTCGCGCTTCGACTACGTGCTGTCGGAACTGCTGGGACGCAGCTACGGGGTGGGCAAGTTGCCTTACGCGGTACTGGTGGACGAGCAGGGCAAGGTCGTCACCATGGGCATCGTCAACTCCCGGGAGCACCTGGAAAGCCTGTTCGAGGCGAAAGAACGCGGCGTGGCGTCCATCCAGGAATACGTCCAAAAATACCACGCCGACAACGCACCTCGGAAAGAGACGGGGTGAGACCCGCGGCGGCGGTTGTCGCGGCGGCGGGGCACTGAGTCCTGCGTCCCTGCCCGTTGTCGCGGCGGCGGTTGTCGCAGCGGCGGTTGTCGGTGGGTGCGGCGCGAGGCGGTGCGGTTATGCCCGCGCAGCAATGCGGCGGTGGGCTGAGGCCCGCGCCCCTTGTCGGTTTCCCGCGACGGCGGTTGTCGTAGCAACGGGCTGAGCCTTCCGTCCTTGCCCGTTGTCGCGGCGCCGGTTGTCGGCGAGTGCGGCGCGAGGCGGTGCGGTTATGCCCGCGCAGCAATGCGCCGTCGGGCTGAGCTCCGTGCCCCTTGCCGGTTCTTGACCAGGCCATTGCGCCGGCCCGGGGGCGCGGTGAAATGTCGAGGCCGGCCGACCGGCCCGGTTGCTACGCTATTCTGAGGGCGTGGTGAAACAGCTCCTGCGTAAAAGCATCCCATTGCTCGCCGTCGGACGCGAGCTCATCCAGCAGAAACACCTTGATTGCGCCGATTTGCTCCAGGCGTTGTTGCATTTCGGGCGTGACCACGCCCGCAATTAAAATGTTGACGCACCCGGGGGGCGTTTCAGCAAAACTTTTTTGCATGGCGCCCAGGCGCTCAAGTGCGCCGGCTGGGTCTTTGCCGCCTTTTATCTCGACGGTCGCGATGGCGGCGCCGTTTCTCTCAAACTTGATGTCGGGCTCGGACCCGTAAAACATCAGGGTGTCCTGTTTCAGCGTGAACGCGCCGTCCGGGTCCTCGGCAACCACCATCCCCTGTTTCCTCAGCCGGTCCGCGACCCTTGTTTTGATCAGGCGTTCCGCCGCCTGTCCAATTTTGTTGCGGAACATGCCGTCAAGGCGGATCCCCATGGTCGCCAGGATGCTCCGATAGCCGTTTTCCAGCGTCCAGTCCGTTGATCCCGTAATGATCGATGAAATGACGGAGTTATAGACGCGATCCACTCGAATGGCGCTTTGCGGGGAAATGGCCCGTTTTCGGGCGCCGGTCTCCCAGTCCGCCACCGATACCGCCAGTTGCGTTACCTGTTTCTGCGACAACAGCGCCATGCCCCGGTAATACTGGGAGGCGGTCGGATGGGCCGACAATACCTCGGGGTGAGCAAATACCCGGGATGGGCGTATCCCGTTTTCAGCAACATGTTCCCAGGCTTTCGGGCAGATCATGAAGTTCTCCAGGGGCTGGAAATCCAGGGGCTTGTCGTACCCATCCACCAGTTCCCTGAGTGTTTCATCCGTGCGTTGCCGTATGAGATCCGAGAGCAGGCGCGAGCGGTACTGCGCGTCCTGCAAGTCAGTCATTCTTTCTTACCCAGCGGTAAACGCACTTGCGGATTTCCCGCCTGCCGAATTTCGCCATTTGCTGGCTGGAGTTCCCCTTGCCGCGCGGCAACATCCACAGGTCGGCGCAGGCAAACCCGCACTGCTCCGCAAAGTCCGACAGGATGAAGTCAACCGGCACTTCCTCGCCGTGGTACTGCACGTTGTCGTTCACCATGACGACCACGCCGCCGGGGCGCACCACCCTGCCCAGCTCCGCGATGACAATCGCCATTTCGAAGAAGTAGCCTTCCAGCAGGCGTATGACGTGCTTGTTGCTCAGTTCCTCGGCCTTTTCTTGCAAGATGCTGAGAATTTCCTGCAGGGCCGGCTGCTCCTGGTGCATGGCGCAGGCTTGTTGCAGTATGCGGTCATCGTCGGCGTAGATGCGCCGCAGCCACTCCCGCTTGCTTTTGTTCTCGACGGTCGCCGTCAGCAGGCTTTGCCGGAGCCGGGAGAAGCCCGCCTGGTCGAGCCCCAGCCATGCCAGCTCCAGGGCGTAGGTTCGCGTGTAGTCGTACCGGTTGGCGTAGGGCGGCGAGGTCATCACCATGTCGAACCGGCCGGTCGGTTGTTGTCTGAGCAACTCCAGGCAGGAGCCGTTCAGCAGGTCCGGGCGCCCGCGCCGACGCATCTCTTTGAAAACCGATATGTCCTGCAAGATGTCGGACAGCCGGTCTTTCAGCGCTTGCTGGAAAGGGACGATGGGGCCAACGTCAAACTTCGCGCGCAACGAGCGCCCGGCGCGATAGTCCCAGCGCAGGTATTGCCCGTCTTTGCGGGTGAAACTGGCGGCTTCCAGTCCCGTCATGCACGCCAGGTCCAGCAACAACTTGACTTCCGGATCATCCGCCCCGGCCAGGAAGCGGCGGGCTTTGGCTATCTCTGCTTCCGCGGCGTCGGAAAAAGCGTGCTTCGTGATGTTGACATGGGGGAACGCAAACCGCGCCGGGGCGCGTTCCGCAGAAGCGACTTCCCGCAACAGCGCATCGCCGGCGCGGCGCAACTTCGTCGCCGATGCGCCGTTGGCCGCGCGGGCGATCCCCCGCCCCACCTGGATGCCCACCGGCATGATTTCAATGCCCGTGCCGTTCAGCCCGTTCCAGGCCGCGGCCAGCGGGGTTGTCGCGATGCCGGCGAACGGGTCCAGCACTTCCCGCGGGCGATGCTCGTTCAGAAAACGCTCCACCAGCGCCAGCGAAAATCCCTCCTTGTACTTGGCCCAGCGAAAGCCGGGAACCGCGCGGTTCCCCTGATAGGACACCAGCGTTCGCGTGAGACGCTCATCGACGGACAGCCTGGCGGCAAAACGCTCGTACAGGGCGCGGCGGGCGGCGGCCTGTCCGCCCGAGAGCGATGCGGCCTTGTTGCCCGGGACGGATGCGCCGGGCTCCTCGAACAGCGGCAGGTTTGTCATTTGCGGACCCGCGGCGGCGCCTGTCTCATGTTGTCGCCGGTTGCCTGTTGTCGCGGATGTGTGTTTGCTTGCGGCCGCCGGGTGCGCCGGCCGCCGGGTCATGCGTTTTTCACGTATTCCAGCACTTCGTCCAGCACCTCCATGTCGCCGATGTGGTTGGCCAGCATCAAGATGACCTTGGCGTTGAGCTTGTGGCTTTCTTCGGACGACAATCCCTCGTGCAACGCTATCAGGCGGGCGTAGAAGTCGTCCGGGTTGGAAACGCCCAGTTCGGTTCGCAGCCTGCCGGCCATCAGTTCCCTTCCAGCGCCTCCCACATCTCGGCGTCCCGCTGGGCCGTCCAGATCTGCGGGTCAGTTGTGCCGCCGGCGATGTCGTAGGCGCGGGCCACATTGAACGGCAGGCAGTGGTCGAAGATCACCCAGTCGCTAAAGCGCGGCTTCAGTGCATCGTAGGTATCCTGGTAAATCTCTTTCAGGTCTTTTCTCTGGTCCCTGCCGGCCTTGACTTCGTCGTACAGGGCGATGATGAAATCGCGGGTGCCCTGGACGCCGTCGCGGATCGTCTCGGGCGTGGTCAGCGCATCGCCGCGCCCCGGCACGACGGCCGCCGGCTCTAACGCCAGGATGTTGTCCAGGGTGGCGGGCCAGTCCAGCAGGTAGGCGTCGCCGGTGTAGGGGGTGGCCCCGTATTCCACCAGGTCGCCGCTGTACAGCACTTTTTGTTGCGGCAACCAGACCACGGTATCGCCCTTGGTGTGGCCGCGCCCCAGTTGTAAAAACCTGACCTCCATGTCGCCCAGCCACAGCGACATCTCGCCGCGGAACGTGATGGTGGGCCAGGTCAGCCCCGGTATGCTTTCATGGCCGTTGAACAGCCGGGGGAAGCGCTCAAACTCGGATTGCCAGTCCTGCTCGCCGCGCTCCACGATGAGGTCGCGGGTGTCCTGGCTGGCGATGATGTGCTCCGGGCCGTAGGCGGCGGCGCCCAACACGCGCACCGCATGGTAATGAGTCAGCGCCACGTATTTGACGGGCAGGGGCGTCGTCTCGCGGATGAAGTCCAGCACGCGCTGGGCCATGAGCGGCGTGGCCTGCGTGTCCACCACGATTACGCAGTCGTCGCCGACGATCACGCCGGTGTTCGGGTCGCCCTCGGCGGTGTAGGCGTAGGCGCCGTCCGCCAGCCGGCTGAAAGTGACCTGTTTCTCCTCGGTATCCGCCTTGGATGCAAATTCTTTCGCCATTTTGGACTGGTTCTCCTGTCGTTTTGGGTGCGCCCATCATAGACGAATTGCCGCGCTTGGGCAAGCGGACTTTGGCGCGGCGGGCGGGAGGCGCGCGTCGCCGCGGCAACGTCGGCGCCGCCGCGGCGTTCCGCCGCCGGCATGGCCCGCTGGCGCGGGCGTGCTTACCTGGTTGCGGCGCTGAATCGGCGCTTGCTCCGATGCCGCGGCGAAGTCCGTTGTTGCGGTGCGCCCCCACCCCTCTCGCGTCATTACTGCCTGCCGTTGCAGTAGTCGGCGGCGCGGCGGGCGGCGGCGCACGGCGCCGCGGCGTCTTGCCGACGGCATTGCCCGCCGGCGCACCGCAGGCGCACTCACCCGGTTGCGGCGGCGCGCTCCTCTAAGTACTTCTCTGCGTCCAGCGCCGCCATGCAACCAAAGCCCGCCGAGGTCACGGCCTGGCGATAGACCTGGTCGGACACGTCGCCGGCGGCGAACACGCCCGGCACGCTGGCGGCGGTGACGCCGCCCGCAAGGCCGCTCTTGATGACGATGTAGCCGTTGTCCATTTCCAGCTGGCCGGCAAAAACGCCCGTGTTGGGCGTATGCCCGATGGCGATGAACACGCCCTTGAGCGCCAGTTCCGTCGTTTCCCCAGATTGCGTATGACCGACCCGGATGCCGGTGACGCCGCGGTCGTCCCCGATCACTTCTTCCAACACGTGGTCCCAGAGGATGGCGACCTTGCCTGCTTGCTCCCTGGCGAAGAGCCGGTCTTGCAGCATTTTCTCCGCGCGCAGGCTGTTGCGGCGATGAACCAGGACCACCTCGGAGGCAATGTTGGACAGGTACAGGGCTTCTTCCACCGCCGTGTTGCCGCCGCCGATCACCGCGACTTTTTCGCCCTTGTAGAAAAACCCGTCGCAGGTGGCGCAAGCACTCACGCCCTTGCCCATGTAGGCCTGTTCGGAGGGCAGTCCGAGATAGCGCGCAGAGGCGCCGGTGGCGATGATCAGGGCGTCGCCGCGATAGGTGCCTGAGTCGCCGCGCAGTTCAAAAGGCCGCGCCGCAAGATCCACCTCGTGAACCTGGTCGTGGATGATTTCCGTGGCGAAGCGCTCGGCGTGGCGGCGCATGCGCTCCATCAGCTCCGGCCCTTGCAAGCCTTCTACGTCGCCGGGCCAGTTGTCCACGTCGGTGGTAGTCGCCAGTTGCCCGCCCACCTCGATGCCGGTGACCAGCAACGGGCGCAGGTTGGCGCGGGCGGCATAGACGGCAGCGGAGTAACCGGCGGGGCCGGAGCCCAGGATGACGACTTTTGCGTGTTTATCTTTCATCGCGGCAACTATACTAGTGTGTAATGCCGGAGAAACAGCCGGCGCAACCGGCGGGCGGGCGCCCCGTCGCCGTTCGCGCCGCCGTACCCAGGGGCCGCGGCGGGAGGAGTCTCACGCCCCCGCCCGCCAGGTTGCGTGCGCCTCGCAGGGCGCACACACATCGTAGCCTGGTGCGGCGGCGAGCCTGGCGCACGGCCACGGCCCCGCCCGCCCTGCCATTCGTGCGGAATATTGTCTCGGTTGGTTCATATCGTTCTTGCCGGCGCCGCGCAACACTCCTCCGGCCGGCGCGGCCGTGAGGCGGACGAAGCCCTGGTCGCCCCGGCCACGGCGAAGCGCCGGGCGGCCGGCACCGGGCGTCGGCATCGCCGTCGGCATGGGTTCCGCTACGGGGCTCCTTTCGGTCTTGCGTTGCTATCGGATTCTACAACAGAAAAAATTCCCGTCCAAGCGCATGGGCGGCTCTGCTCGCACCGCAACTCGTCTCCGTCAGGGTTGCTCGATGTCGTAGTCGGTGAACGGCCGCAGCCCCTCCGCCCAGGCGAACAGCTGTTCGTCCCGCCCTCGGTCGCAGACCAGTTGCACGCCCACGGGCAGTCCCTGCGCCCCCCGGGTCAGCGGTAGATTCAGGCAGGGGGTTTGCAACAGGGTCCAGATGCGGTTGAACGTCGGGTCGCCCGTGTTGTCCAGCCCCGGCGGGGCCGTGTCCGGCGCACTGGGGGTGAGCAACAGGTCGGCCCGGGCGAACACGGCGGCGAGAAACCGCCGGCCCCGGTCGCGGGCGTCCGCCGGCTCCTTGTCAAGGGAGGCGTCCAGTCGCCGCCCCTGCGCCACCAGGTCCCGGGTCTCCGGCCTGGTTTTGTCGGGGCATCGGTCCACGACGGGCCCCAAGGAGCGGGCGGCGCCCCGGGCCAGGCATGCATGCAGGGCTTCTGCCAGCCCCTGGAGCAGGTCTTCGTCCGGCTCAATGACTTCCACGCCGGCCGCCGCCAGTTTCCGGGCAAAGCCGATCACGCTGTCCCGGGTGTGGGCGGAAGCCTCGTCCCACGCCGGCGTGCGCACCAGGGCGACCGCGGCGGGGCGCACCGCGGGCGGCGCCGCCGGGCGGCGGCCGGACAGCACGCCGTGCAACAGGCGCAGGTCCTCCGGCTCGCGGGCGAACCCGCCCAGGGTGTCCAACTCCGGCGCCAGCGGATGCACGCCGTCCAGGGAGTAAGCGCCGTAGCTGGGCTTGTAGCCGAAGATGCCGGTATAGGCCGCCGGGCGGATGATGGACCCCGCGGTCTGCGTCCCCAGGGCCGCGGGCACGTGAAAGTCCGCCACGGCCGCCGCGGAGCCGCTGGAGGAACCGCCCGGCGTGTGGTCCAGGGCATGGGGATTGGCGGTTTTGCCGGGCGCGTAAAAGGCGAACTCCGTGGTGACCGTTTTTCCCATGATCACCGCGCCCGCCTGTTTCAGCAGGCGCACGCAGGCCGCGTCCGCGGCGGGGTAGTGGTCCAGGTACGCCTGCGACCCGTAGCCGGTGGGCAGGTTCACGGTGTTGATGATGTCCTTGACGCCCACCGGTACGCCGTGCACGGGACTGGACGGCGGCCGCTCATCGCAGGCCCGCGCCTGCGCCAGGGCCTGCTCCGGCTCCAAGTACGCCCAGGCCTTGAGTTGCGTCTCCCTGGCGTGGATGCGCTCCAAACAGGCGGTTGCCAGGTCAACGGAGGTGAACTTGCCGGCGGCAATGCCCCTGGCGGCGGCCGCCAGTCCCAGCAGGTGCAACTGCGCCGTCATAGCGCGCGGATTGGAAGCGGAGCAAATTTTTGTATGATATGCCGCATACCTGGATTATAATGACACAATGCGTTGCCTGGAGCATCGCCATTGTAAACCCAACAACACACATTAATGTAAGGAGCATGAGATGAAGCTATCTAATCTTGTTCTTGCCGCCGCGGTATTGGCGCTTTCGGGTTGCACGGAATCAGGGCCGCCGGCTTTGAAAGTGGATAAGTCCGTGTACGTCGACGCCCCGTTTGACCGGGTGTGGAGCGAACTGAGCCCTTTCTGCGCCATCAGCGACTGGCATCCCGCCGTGACCGGTTGCGAAGAACGCGATGAAAACGGTTCCTCGTTTCGGATTCTCACCCTGGGAGACGGCGCCCAGATCAAGGAAAAACACCTGAAAGATCTGGATAACGGCTACGCCTACTCGATCATCGAAGGGCCGTTGCCGGTGAAAAACTACAACGCCAGCTTCGAGATCGACAAGCAGGGCGAGGGCGCGAGAATTACCTGGAAGACGTCTTTCCATGCCGCCGAGGGCGCCGGCGACAGCGAGGCGACGGACGTCATCTCCGGTGTTTTCGATGCCGGCCTTGCCGAAATCAAGAAGCGCTTTATGTAACCAGGCGCGGTAGCCGGGCAGGGGCGTGCGGGCGGGTGACCGCGGCGCCCGCCCTTGCGCCCTCGTCTGATGCAGGCGCCGGCGGCTGCGGCCGCACTCGCGGCGCTTGCGGCGAGGCGGCGCGTTGTGACCGCGGCGGCATAAGGGCGGCCGGCGGCACGAGTAGTCGTGCGGCGCGGGAGAAAGTCGGGAAGTGAAGGCGCTCGCGGCGAGATGCGGCGCGAAAGTGCGCTCTTGCTCGCATTAACGAGGCGGCTGTTGCGCCCGCACCCGTAACAACCTTGCTCGCGGCGCGGCGTCAAAAAAGTGCGCCCCGGGGCGCGGCCATGATACTGCCCCCGGCCGGAACCGCGCCCCAAGGCGGCTTTGTGGAGATAACCCGACCGGGCAGACTCCAGCAAACAGCGTATTCAGTTTTTCCCGTTTTCGATGCCGGGCAACATCTCCCTGCGCGGGGTCTCCCCCTACCTTGGCGCGTTCGTTGCGCCTGCGGCCGCGCCCGTGCCTGTGGCGCGGCGCAATGCCCGGGGGCGCTCCTGCCGGCATTGGCGGCGCTTGTTGTGTCCGTAGCCGCGGTTGCGCCAAGCGGATGCCCGGTGCTTGGGCTCTCATGTTGCTCCTGCGCCCGGCGGACACCCGGCGCTTGGGCCCTCGCGTTGCCCCCGCGTTCGGCGGACGCCTGTCGCCTGGGCCCTCGCGTTGCCCCCGCGTTCGGCGGATGCCTGTCGCCTGGCCCCTCGCGTTGCCCCCGCGTTCGGCGGATGCCTGTCGCCTGGCCCCTCGCGTTGCCCCCGCGTTCGGCGGACGCCCGGCGCCTGGGCGCTCGCGGCGCCCGCGCCCCTCAGGTCTCGTCAAATATGTCCAGCGGCAGGAAGGCGGAGACCACGAAGTTGGGAACGTCCACCATCTCGGAGATCTTCAAATCCACGGCGACGCTGCATATAGCGTAAGCCTGTTGCTCGTTGTAACCCCGTTCGCCGACCAGGTACTCAATCATGTTAAGCAGGGCGTTGCGCGCCGCCAGGGTGGCGTCTTCCGCTTCCGCCGTGCCGTCCTTGCGGCAGGACTGGCCGGTGGTAGCGAAAAACCGGCGCGGGGCGGCCGCCGCCGGCGCGTCCGGGGCGGTCTCGCCGTCGCAGTAGAATTGCAGGTCTGTTATGCCGCCCGCGGCCGCCGCGCCTTTCAACAGGGAAAACGAGCCGTAAAAAGTCGCGCTCATTTCCACCGCCGTGCCGCAACATTCATTGTCCCCCTGGGCAAAATGGGCGTCGCCCACTGAAAACAAGGCGCCCGGCACATACACCGGCAGGCGCACTGTGACGCCGGCGGTCAGCTGCTTGACGTCCACGTTGCCGCCGGTCTCGTGGGGGGCGACGGTGCGTATGGCCCGGGCGGCAATGCCGGGTTGCTGCGGCACCGCATCGGCGGCATCGGGCAACAACACCATCCCGCCGCGGGCCTGTAAGTCCGCCTCGCGCTGGTTGATCCGCTCCAGCAGCTCGTGGGACGGCGCCGTGCCCATCACGCCCATGAAAGGAGCGCCCGGCAACCGCACGCCGGGCAGGTCGTCGGACACGGCAAAACCGTCGGCAATGTTCCAGCGGACGATGTGCGGCTCCGTGTAAACATCGCGCAGAAAGCCAAAGCCCGGCACTTGCACGGTGAAGCCGAACGGTTGCGGCGCCACCTGGTGAATCTTGACCTCCAGCACGTCGCCCGGCGCGGCGCCGTTGACGTACACCGGGCCGGTCAGGGGATGCACCCGGTTCAGGTTGACAGCGCCCACCTCCGCCGCCGTGGTGGTCGGCGTTACCTGTCCGTCGAAAGCGTCCCGCGTCTCCATGCCGATGACCTGCCCCGGGTCCACTTCCGCCGCGGGCTTGATGTCGGGATGCCAGCGGTTGTGCCCCGTTGCCGGCTCCTCGCCCAGGGCGCGGGCGCGGTCAATGCGAATGTACTCGTTGGCGCTTGTGGTCATGGCGGGGCGGTTTCTCCCAGGTTGTTATTTTGAGGGCGCCGGCTGCGGCGCGGGCATGGGCGCATCATGGTACGGTACGACTTTCTTCACATCCAGGACCAGGTGCTTGATTTTCCAGCCGTTCGCGGCGCGCGCGAAATCGCACTCGTAGGTGGCGGCCAACCAGTGGTCGCGTTCTGCGCCGGTCTCCTCGCGCATGGCGGCCAGCTCCCACAGCCACCAGAAAGCGTGGGCGGAATCCAGGTCTGCGGCAAGATCGATGATGGGAGAAACCGGAAAGTGCAAGGACCAGGTGATCCTCTCTCTGCCGATTTTCGCAAGTTCTGCGGCAATTATGTCCCCTCCGACGAATTTTCCGAAGCCTTTTGCCTCCCAAACCGCATTTTCTGCTAATAATGGGCGTATTTTTGCAGGATTATTGCGTTCGTCTCCCGCCCGGGCGTACCGGGCGATGACGCCCCGTATGTCTTCCGCCGCCGCCAGCCGCGCCACTTGCCGCTCCAGTTCGGTCATGGTCGGCGCCGCTCAGTGCGGGTCATCGCCGTGCACGGCAATGAAGCGCTTTTCTTCGAAGCTGTGCGGCACGTCCGGGTCGCCGTCGTACAACTCGACGTTGGGCGCGATTTCCGCTTGCATCAGCGCCAGGTCAAACAGGCGCGCGGACCGCTCGGGCAGCTTCCCCAGGGGGTACTCGTCCACGTGTTCCAGGATGCGCTCTAGGTGCGGCAGTACGGCGTTGTAAAAGGCGATCAGCTCCTCCCGGGTGGACGCCAGCCGCTTGTCCCAGCGGCTGTTCTGCGTGGGCAAGGCCCATTCCTCCGCCCAGCTTTCCAGCTCGGCGAAGCCCTCGGGCAACCGCTTAGCCGCCGCCATTCAGGTACTTCTCCAGCACGTGGTAGCCGTGCCTGACGAGTATCTCCTCGTCGTGCAGGTTCATATACTCCTTGCTGCCGGACTTGAGGGAGAAAAACGTACCCTCCATGGTCGCCGTGTCTTCCAGCCAGGCGTTGCGTTGCAACACCATGGCGTGCTCCAGCGCCCACTTCTCGCTGTTGGTGGTGGGCGCCTTCACGTAATATTTCCCCTCCCACAGGCAACGCTCGCAGCCAATGGGCCAGAACTGGTGGGTGAACCAGATGCCTTCCGCTACGTGCAACAGCCAGTTGGGAAAGAACACGCTCAGCTCGAACGCGTAATCATCGCGCCGCTCGTCGTTCAGGGTGGGCGGCAGGATGGTCTCGTTGATGTTGTTCACCAGCGAGCCCCGGGCCTTGACCTGGGCCAGGGCGGCCACGGGCGGCGTCTCCCGGGGCGGGTTGAAGCACACCGCGGTGGTGCGATGGTCGCCTAGCAGTTTGATCATCTGCAAGCCGATTGAGAACGTGCCGGGGAACGAGCCCGCGTGGATGGTGTTTACGTGGTAGGCCTCGGAAAAAGCGTCCAGCCCCACTTTCCAGTTGCAGTTGAGATAGGTGTAGTAGGTGAAGTTATGGCTGATCTCGCCGTAGGGGAACCCGGCGAAATGCTTGCCCATATCGCCCAGGTACTCGCGCAGTCCCACGGCGGGGTTCTCGTCCAGGTTGATGAAAATGAAGCCCTCCCAGGTGTCGCAACTGATGGGCGCCAGGCCGTTTTCGGACTTTTGGAAGCAGGGCGGCATGCCGGCTTCTTCTTGCACGCCGATGAGTTCGCCCTGGTCGTTGTAGGTCCAGGCGTGGAAGCGGCAACTGAACGCCGCCCGGCGCCCGAAGTTGTCCCACTCGCCCTCGGGCACGACCACCGTGTTTCCCCGATGGGAGCAGGTGTTGTGGAATGCGCGAATCTCGCCGTCCTTGCCGCGCAGCAACAACACCGAGGTGGAGGCGAAATCCAGTCGCTTTAGCTTGTAGCAACCCGGTTCCGGCAACTCCTCCTCCCTGCCGGCGTGCAACCAGGTTTTTTTGAAGACCCGCTCCATTTCCCGCTCATAGACCTTTTCCGAGATGCAGGACTCGACGGGAACAGGGGCCTCGCCCAGCCAGGGATACTCCCCGGCCCAGCGCCGCCCTTCGGTTGCGGTCGCGCACATAATAGCGCACCCCCCTTTATGCGTGTGATGAAGTGGGTTATTATAGCCGCAAATCCGCGCCAATGGAACGGGGCGCGAAGTCGCCGCCCCGCCGCGGCGGAGTGCGCGTCAGCGGCGCCGGCGGGAACGGGGCGCAGTCCCGCCTCTTCCGCTACGGCGGGGTGCAGATTGTCGACGCCGGCAGAAACGGGGCGCGAAGTCGCCGCCGCGGCGGAGTGTGCGTCAGCGGCGCCGGCAGGCGCGAAGCAAGAACAACAACCAACGGCAAGAACGGCAACAAGACCAACAGGGGGGAACGCCGCCATGACCGAATCATTGCGCTTTGGCGCTTACGTTGAATTCCAGTGCCCGCCGGGCCATGACCACGCCGCGCTCATCGAGGACGTGTTGAGCCTGGCCGTGCACCTGGACCAGAGCGGCTTTCACGTGTTCACCACGCTGGAGCACCCGTTTTACGAAAAGTTCGCCGTCAATCCCAACCCGCTGGCGGTGTTCGCGCACCTGGCGGAGCGCACCGAAAACCTGCGGTTTCGCGCCTTGTGTCACACCCTGCCGTTGCACAACCCCATGGTCCTGGCCGGCGAGATTGCGATGGTGGACATACTGACGAAGGGGCGCATTGAATGCGGCGTCGGGCGCGGGCATCCCTGGCTGTGCGCACCGGCAGACTTGCCCATGGAGGAAAGCATGGGGCGCTACGTGGAATGTCTGGACATCTTGCAAAAAGCCTGGACCGAGCCGTCTTTTTCCTACGCGGGCGAGTACTACAACGTAACAGACGTCGCCGT
>CAZDXS010000158.1:0-12710 GCA_964509455.1 uncultured Enterobacteriaceae bacterium
AACAGGGCGACGCCGCCGCGGCGGCCAGGTACTACGAAGAGGGGCGGGGCATCGCCACCGGGCTGCCCCTGGGCGGCGCGGCGCCGCCCAGGGGCAGTCCGGTGGCGATGCCCAGCCCCTCTTGGTAGTACCTGGCAGCCGCGGCGGAGTCGCCCTGTTCCTCCAGCAGCATCGCCAGCTCCTGGCAGGCCTCGGGATTGGGTTGCACCGCTATGCTGTGCTCTAAGCAACTCCTGGCCTTGCCCCACAGGCGGTTCCTTTTGTACAGGCGCCCCAGGGTCAGCAACAGCGCCGCGTCCTCGGGAAACCGGGTCAGGAACTTTTCGGCTGCCGCCAGTTGCCGCTCCGGGCTGCCGCTGTCCACCAGCCCGTACAACCGCACCAGGGCCGCGTCCCACTTCTTATCCAGCGCCCGGCGCAACAGCGCCTCGCAGTCGCGGCCCGCGGCGCGGCGCAGACATTCCGTTACGTAGGTTTCCACCAGGAACAACTCTTTTTTCAGCCTGCCGGGGACGTCCCGCCAGGTCTGCTCCAGCGCTGCTCGACCTTGTTCGCCGGCCTGGCGCAACAGTCCCGCGTAACATGCCAGTTGCTTCGCTTGCACCTGCTCGGCGGGCAATGCGCCGGTGCGCTTGCATTCCCGCACCAACTCCGTTGCCCGGGACCAGTCCTCCATGCGCACCGCCGTCTCCAGCAACGCGACCTGGATGCGCTCGTGCCCGGGTTGTCTGCGATTGAGGGCGGTCAGCGCGTCGTAGGCCTGTTTCACCTGTTGTCGCTCCAGTTGCAACCGGGCCTGGGTGAGGGCCAGCGCCGGCGCATCCGTCTTGTCGTGCTGATGGGCAAGGCGCAGGTAGCGGTCGTTGCCGCCGGCGTCGCCCTGTTGCCTGGCGGCCCAGGCGGCGCCCAGGTAGTTGGCCAGGGGGGCGGCGGAGCAGGCGGCGCCCTGGTGAAAAGCGCGCTCGGCCTGGGTCCAGTCTCCTTCCATGGCGGACAACAGCCCCCGTGCCAGGAACTTTTCCGAACGGCGGCGGCGCCGGTGCTCAGACCAGCGGTTCAGGTCGGCGGGCAAGCGCCGCAGCTTTCCCGCCAGTCGCAACAGCAGGTACGCCGCCAGGAACAGGACGACAACGGCCAGCGCGAAGAACACCGGGCTGGTCTGGACAATCCAGCCGTCGTAGGTGAACAGCACCATCCCGTCGTTGAAATGTTGCAACAACCGGCCGGCGCTGACGGCCAGCACCAGGACGACCAACGCGGTGAACAGGGTCCGGGTCACGGCGCATCCTCTTCGGCCAGGTACGCATCCATGGCTTGCAAGGCGCCGTCAATGGCGGGCGGGGTTTCGGGAAACTCCAGTTGCGCCGCCTGCGCCAGCGCCGCCTGCGCCGCCCGCACCCGCTGGTCGCCGCCGTCGAAATAATCGCGCAACCAGTCCGCGCAACCGGCAACGGCCGCCTGGAACTGGCCGCCGTTCCGAAACAGCAGCGCCAGCCGCGCCGCCTCCAACTGCAATTTCAGGTTCTGGTAGAGAAAATAGCGCTCCGGCGGCAACAGCGCGGCGGCGTTGTGGTCTGCGCGGGAGACGACCACCAGGGATTTCAGTTCCTGCTTCACGGCGTGTCCCAGGCGCCGCCACCAGCTTTCCGACGGCGGCGCGGCAACGGCGGCCGCCGGCGCCGCGGCGCGGGTCTTGTCCAGTCCCAAGGGGAACTGCTCCGCCTGGCGCGCCAGCTCGCCCAGCCGCCGGGCAGTACCGTCCAGGTCCTGCCGCGGCAACGCCCGCAGGCGCTCGATGTCGGCGCGCAACGCGGCGCGCACCGGTGCCAGCGCCGGGTCGGGAATTGCCGCCAGCCTGGCGGCGGCGACCGGCAACGTCGCCAGGGCTTTGTCGACGTTCTGTTCCAGGGCAAGCTGCATGGAGACGCCGTACAGCAGGCGCCGCGCTTCCATCAGTCGTGGGTCAGGTGCGCTCCGGCGTTGCCGATACAGGTTGCCCAGTTGCCCCGACAATCGCTCAAGCGCCTCATCGCCCGTGCGCTGGCGGGCCTCCAGTCGCCCGTTTTGTTCGGCAAGGGCCGCGGTGCGTTGCTGAAGCTCCTCCACCTGGGCGGCCAGCTCGCGCCGCACGGTCGCGTTGGTGCGCCGCTCTTCCAGGTAGGCGATGGTCGCGCCGCCGCCCGCCGTCAACGTCAACACCAACGCCGGCGCCAGCATGACAATGAGCCAGGGGCGGCGCCCCGGGCGCGGCTCAGCCGCCGGCTTGTTGCGCCGCCGCGCTGCCGCCGGGCGCCCGGCCGGTTTTGCCGCGTTGCCGGGTTTTTGCCGGCCGCGGGAGGCCGGTGCGCTACCGGGTTTTTGTCCGCCGCGAGCAACCGCCGCGTTGCCGCCCGGGGCGTTGCGGCGCCGGCCCGCGCCGCTGGTTCCCGTGGTTTTCTTGTCTGCCATTCAGTCGTTCCCGTCCAGGTTCACCAAGGCGTCCACCAGGCCGGCGTCGTCGTTGCCCGACGCCACGGCGATGCGGGCTCCGCCGCTTGCTTGCGGCGCCGCGCCGCCGTCGTGCGTCCGGCCGGTTTTGCCGCGTTGCCGGGTTTTTGCCGGCCGCGAGAAGCCGCCGCACTACTGCCGCCCGTGCCGCTACGGCGCCGGCCCGCGCCGCTGGTTCCCGTGGTTTTCTTGTCTGCCATTCAGTCGTTCCCGTCCAGGTTCACCAGGGCGTCCACCAGGCCGGCGTCGTCGTTGCCCGACGCCACGGCGATGCGGCCAAAACCGGTTGCCTCTGCATGTTGTCGAATGCGCTCGCTCATCACGACCACGGCGGTTTCGTACAATCCCGCGCGGCGGGGAGGCGGCGTCAGCGCCACCAGGTTGTCCAGTCCCGCCAGGCTGGTGACCACCACGGCGTCCGGCCTTTCATTTTGCCAGATTTTTTCCATGTCCGCCCGGCTTACATTGGGTTTTTCCCGTTGATAGACCTCCAGGTAATCAACGGCCGCCCCGTGCGCCATCAACCCGTCCCGCAAGGCCTCGCGGCCGCCGCGGCCGCGCACGATGAGTACGCGCGCCCCCCGGGTCCGGTCCCGGGACAAGGGCGGCGTCTGCAACAGGGACTCGGCGCCGCCGGCCTGGGCGTAAGCGGCGCAGGTCAGTCCCAGCTCTTGCAGGCATTGGGCGGTTGCCCGGCCCGTAGCGAGAATGACCTTGCCCTGCAGTGCGGCGACCAGGCGCGGGAACAGGTCTCGGGCCTGGAGGACGGCGTTTTTGCTGATGAAGACAACGATGTCCGCCGCCCTCAGCAACCGGGCGTTCTCCGGCGACCGGGCGCCGGGGGCGGCGGGGCGAATTACCACGGTGGGCAGTCGCACCGGAACACCCTGCAACGCCGTTATCATGCGGCAGAGTTGCGCGGCCTGGCGCTCCGGCCGGGTTACCCAGATCTTCTTTCCCGCCAGGGACGGGTCAGTGCGCCGCACGGTGCGCCTCCGTCGCTGCTTCCGCCAGGCACGGGTCGATGCGCCGCACGGGCCGCCGCCGCTCCGGCCAGGGACGGGTCGGTGCGCCGCGTAGGCCGCCTCCGCCGCCGCTCCCGCCAGGGACGGGTCAGGGCGCCGCATGGGCCGCCTCCGCCGCTGCTTTCGCCGCCTCCGCCAGGATGACGTCCGCGCCCTGGTCCAGCAACTGTTGCGCCAGCCGGCGGCCCAGCTCTTCGCCCTGGTCGGCGGGGCCGCGGACCTGGCTCCGCTCTATGCGAGCGCCGTCGGGACTGCCCGCCAGCGCGTCCAGAGAGAGTTCCCCGTCCGCCTCCTGGGCGTAGGCGGCAATGGGCAAGTGGCACCCCCCCTGCAACGCTCGCCCCACGGCCCGCTCGGCGTTCACGCACCGCCGCGTTGGTTCATGGTTCAGGGGGCGCACCAGGCGCAACACCCGCTGGTCGTCGTCCCTGGTTTCAACTCCCAGGGCGCCCTGGCCGATGGCGGGCAACATCTGCCGGACGTCCAGGGATTCCCTGATCCGGTCTTCCTTGCCCAGGCGCCTGAGGCCGGCGGCCGCCAGGATCAGTCCGTCGCAGGCGCCCTCGTCCAGCTTGCGCAACCGGCTTCCCAGGTTGCCGCGCATGTCTGTCAGGTTCAGCCCCGGGCAGTGTGCGTTGAGCTGGCAACGGCGGCGCAGGCTGGAGGTGCCGATGCGCGCCCCCGCCGGCAACTCCGCCAGGGCGGCGTAGCGATTTGACAGCAATACGTCGCGCGGGTCGTCCCGGCGCAGGACGGCCGCGATGGACAGGCCGGCGGGCAATGCGGCGGGCACGTCTTTCATTGAATGCACCGCCAGGTCCGCCTCGTCGTTCAGCAGGGCATGCTCCAACTCCTTCACAAAAGCGCCCTTGCCGCCCATGGAAATGAGGGACTTGTGCAAGAACCGGTCCGCCGTGGTCATGGCGCCGTGTATGTCCACGTCAAGGTCCGGGTGGATTTTCTGCAACCGCCTGGCCACGAAGCGCGCCTGCCACAGGGCCAGCGGGCTTTTCCTGGAGACGATGCGCAACGGCGCGGCCGTCACGGCGCGGCGACTGTTGCGGCCCGGCAACGGCCGCGGTGATGTATAATTCCGGCTGTCATAAGTTCAAGGCAGGGCCTCCGCCCCTGGCGCGATCCAAACACACACTAACAGGGTAGCCGATTTTTGTGCAAACTCGCGGATTTTCGCAGATGCAACTGACGGGTTCATATAGATGACTCGCAAACTGGGCGTAATTATGGACCCCATCGCCGGCATAGACGTCAAAAAAGACACTACCCTGGCGTTGTTGCTGGCGGCCCAGCGCCGGCAGTGGGACCTGTACTACATGGAAATGCGGGACGTTTACTTGGACGGCGCCGCAGCGCGCGCCGCCGCACGCCCCCTGGCCGTGGCGGACAGCGCGACCGACTGGCATCAACTCCAGCCCCCGGCGGAGCTGGCGCTGGCGGACCTGGACGCGCTCCTGGTGCGCAAGGACCCGCCTTTCGACATGGAATACATTTACCTGACCTACATCTTGGAGCACGCGGCCGCGGCGGGAACCCTGGTCGTCAACGACCCTGCCGGGTTGCGCAGCCTCAGCGAGAAAGTCGCCATCACCCATTTCCCCCAGTGCCTGGCGCCCACCCTGGTCAGCCGCGATGAGCAACGGATTCACGCTTTCATAGAACAGCACGGCAAGGCAGTGCTAAAGCCCCTGGAGGGCATGGGCGGCGCCTCCATTTTCCTGGTTGACGGCGCCGACATCAACCGGAACGTGATCGTGGAGACCGTGACCGGCAACGGCCGCCGCTTCATCATGGCGCAGCAGTACCTGGAGGCGATACAGGAAGGGGACAAGCGCATTCTGCTGATTGACGGGCGCCCTTTCGAACATGCCCTGGCGCGCGTGCCGTCGTCCGGGGACCCGCGCGGCAACCTGGCCGCCGGCGCCGTCGGCAAGGGGGTTGACCTGTCCGAGCGCGACTACTGGATCTGCGAGCAGGTGGGGCCGCGCTTGCGCGACATGGGCATGCTCTTCGTGGGGCTGGACGTCATTGGCGACTGCTTGACGGAGATCAACGTAACCAGTCCCACCTGCATACGCGAACTGGACCGCATTTACGATGTGCAAATCGCGGACCAAGTGATGGACTGCATCGATGGGAAACTATCCGGCTGACGAGCTTGTCGGCGGCCGCAAGCCGCAACTGACGCCGGAGCAACGCCTAGGCGTTATGTTGTGCCTGGCCGCCGCGCTCCATGCGCTGGTCATTGGTGCGGGCTTGCCCTTGCCGACCTACGACGCCGCGCCCGCCGCCGCTGACTTGGAGATTGTCCTGGCGCCGTGGCCGGGCTGGGCGGAGGACGGCGGTGACAGGCTGGATGACGGCGCGGCCGCGGCTGGTGCGGCGGCGCCGGCGGCCGCGGCAAATCTTGCGGCGGCACTGCCCGCGACCGGTGCGCCAACGCCTGCATCAGAGGCGCCCGTGCCGGCGCCTGCGGCAGAACCGCCTGCGCCGCCGCCGGCAGAACCGGTCGCGCCAATATCTGCATCAGAACCCGTCGCCGCGCCCCGGCCCAGCGCCGCCGCGCTGGTGACTCGCGGCATGGAGTTGGCGGGCCGGTCCGCCCAGGCGCAACCCGGGACTGGAATGAAAGCAGAGCCCAGGCGCAGGTTCGTGTCGGCAACCGACCGCGATCCCCGCTACGCGGCATACATGGAGGCCTGGCGACAAAAGGTGGAGCGTTTCGGCAACCTCAACTATCCGCAGGAACTGAAGCGGCGCGGGCTGGCCGGGCGTCTGACCTTGGAAGTGGCGCTGAACGCGGACGGCAGCATCCGCGAGATTGTCGTGCTAAGGCCCTCGGAGCACCGGTTGCTGAACGAGGCCGCGGTCAACATAGTGAGGCTGGCGGGGGATTACGCGCCGTTCCCCGAGAAAATTCGCGCCGAGACGGATGTCCTGCACATTACCAGGACCTGGCAGTTCCTGGACAACCGCATCCGGTAGCCCTGGCGGCCTGTCGCGCCGCCGCGTTGCCACGCCCCTAGGTTGCCGCCGGCCGCGGGGGTTCCCGCCGCCGCATCGCCGCACTGGTGCGCCCCTGGGTTGCCTCCGGCCGCGGGGGTTCTCCGCCGCCCGCGGGGGTTCCCGCCGCCGCATCGCCGTGTTGCCGCGCCGGCGTGCCTCAGGGTTGCCGCCCGTCCATGGGGATTCCGCATCGCCGCATCGCCGCGTTGCCGCGCCCCTGAGTTGCCGCCGGCCGCGGGGGTCTCCGCCGCCGCATCGCCGCGTTGGCGCACCCCTGGGTTGGCGCCGGTCGCGGGGGTTCCCGCTGCCGCATCGCCGCGTTGCCGTGCTGGTGCGCCTCTGGGTTGCCGCCGGCCGCGGGGGTTTCCGCCGCCGCGTCGCCGTGCCGGTGCGCCTCTGGGTTGCCGCCGGCCGCGGGGGTTTCCGCCGCCGCGTTGCCGTGCTGGTGCGCCCCTGGGTTGCCGCCGGCCGCGAGGATTCCCCGCCGCCGCATCGCCGCGCCCCGGCGCTCATTAAAATTCTGATGATTTTTTTCGCCGAAAGCGGTATCATGCCCAACTATGGAACCCAATAACTTCACCAACCAGTTCCTTATTGCCATGCCGAACCTGCCGGATCCTGACTTCCGGCAGACCGTCACCTACGTCTGCGCGCACAACGACAAGGGGGCGATGGGCATAGTGATCAACCGCCCGACGGAATGTGCGTTAGGCGAGATCCTGGCCCACATGGAACTGAACCCGGAAGACAAGTCTATCGAGCAGGCGCCGGTGTATTGCGGCGGCCCGGTGCATCCCGACCGGGGGTTCGTGTTGCACGAGCCCAACAGCCGCTGGGACTCATCGATGAACGTGAGCGACACCCTGGAAGTGACCACCTCCCGCGACATACTGCACGCCATCGCCGAGAAGAAAGGGCCGGAAAACTTCCTGGTGGCGCTGGGTTACGCCGGCTGGTCGGCGGGGCAACTGGAAACCGAGATCAAGGAAAACACCTGGTTGAGCGTCTCCGCAGACCTGGACGTCATCTTCAACACGCCCTGTGAGCAACGCTGGTCCTCGGCGACGGCCCTGTTAGGCATTGATCACAAGCAACTATCCACGGGCTACGGGCACGCCTGACCTGCCGTGTCGCACCGCGCCGCCCTGCTTGGCTTCGACTTCGGCAAGAAAAGGATAGGCGTGGCGGTAGGTCAGACCCTCACCGGTACGGCGACGCCGCTGGCAATCATTCCCGTTTACAACAACCGCCCCGCCTGGGGGCGGATTACCGCCCTGGTCATGCAATGGAGGCCCGGCGCCCTGGTGGTGGGCAACCCCTTGCATCTAGACGGCGGCCGGCAAGCCGCCACCGCCGCCGCTGACCGGTTCGCCAGGCAACTGCAGGGGCGTTACGGCTTGCCCGTGTTTCGCGCCGATGAACGGCTTTCCACTTTCGAAGCCCGCGCGCGCCGCCGCGGCGCCGGGCCCGTCGATGACGTAGCGGCCCAGGTAATCCTGGAGGGCTGGATGCGACAGCAAGCCGCCGCGGCGGCGCGGCCGGAGGATCCCGCCGCGAGAGGAGAACAATGACCGCGGCAACGCCCGCCGGGCTGGACCCGCAACAGTTGCTCGGGAAAATGAAAGTCCGCCTGGACCAGCATCTGCAAGAGCGCGGTTGCCGGGACCCCCTGTTTGTCGGGATTCACACCGGCGGCGTCTGGGTGGCGCAGCGACTGCACCGGATGTACGCCCCCGAGTCGGCGTTGGGCGAGTTGAACATCGCGTTTCACCGGGACGACTTCGACCGCGGCGGCCTGCACCCGCGCGTGTTGCCCTCCCGATTGCCTTTCGACATCGCCGAGCGGTACGTGGTCCTGGTGGACGACGTGCTGTACACCGGCCGCACCGCGCGGGCGGCCGTCAACGAGCTGTTCGACTACGGCCGCGCCGCCGGCATCTGCCTGGCGGTGCTGTTGGAGCGCAACGGCCGCGAACTGCCCATACAGGCCGACGTGACCGGCGCGGTCGTTCATCTGGAAGAAAACCAGCACATCAAGCTGTCGGGGCCGGAGCCCCTGGCGCTGAACATAACGCCGCCGTGACGGGCAACCGCCTGCAACTGGATTCGCAGGGGCGCCTCAGGCGCTTCCTGGCGACGGAACGGCGCCGCCGCGAGACGTTGCCGGGCATGGCCGACGCGACCGGAGCGGTCGTTCATCTGGAAGACAACCAGCACATCAAGCTGTCGGGGCCGACGCCCCTGGCGCTGAACACAACGCCGTCATGACGGGCAACCGCCTGCAACTGGATTCGCAGGGGCGCCTCAGGCACTTCCTGACAACGGAGGGGCTCAGCCGCGAGACGTTGTTGAGCATACTCGACTACGCGGAGCTGTTTGCCGGCGTCAGCGGCCGCGCCGTCAAGAAAGCGCCGTTGTTGCGCGGCAAGACCGTCGCCAACCTGTTTTTTGAATCCAGCACCCGCACCCGCACCACTTTCGAACTGGCGGCCAAGCGCCTGTCCGCCGACGTGCTGAACATAGACATCGCCACCTCGGCCGCCAACAAGGGGGAGGCCTTGCAAGACACCCTGCGTACCCTGGAAGCCATGCACTGCGACATGTTTGTCGTGCGCCACGGCAACAGCGGCGCCGTGCATTTCATCGCCGGCCAGGTTTCCCCCGGGGTGCGCGTCATTAACGCCGGCGACGGGCGCCACGCTCATCCCACCCAGGCCCTGCTGGACATCTTCACCATGCGCCGCTGCCATCCGGATTTCGCCTCCCTGCGGGTGGCCATTATCGGCGACCTGGCGCATTCCCGGGTGGCCCGCTCCGAGATCCACGCGCTGAACGCCCTGGGCGTGACGGACATTCGCGCCATTGCGCCCAAAACCCTGTTGCCGGAACGCCTGGAAAGCCTGGGCGTGCGGGTGTTCTCCGACATGGACGAGGGCTTGCGGGACGTGAACGTGATTACGATGTTGCGCCTGCAACGAGAGCGCATGGCCGGCGCCGTGTTGCCCGGCGAGCAGGAATACTTCAACCGCTTCGGCCTGACCGAGGCGCGCCTGGCGCTGGCGCAACCGGACGTGATTGTCATGCATCCCGGCCCCATCAACCGCGGCGTGGAAATTGATTCGGCGGTGGCGGACGGGGAGCGCTCGGTCATCCTGCAACAGGTCAGCCACGGCATCGCCGTACGCATGGCGGTGATGGCCCTGGTGATGGGCGCGGCGCCCGCCCGGGAACCTGCCGCCGCCTGATGCGCATCCGCATCCGCAACGGCCGCCTGGTCTGTCCCGCGCAACGGCTGGACGGCCCGGGGGAGGTGTGCCTGGCGGACGGCAAGATCGTCGCCGCGGGCGCCGCGGCGGCGGATTTCACCCCGGAACTGGAGATAAAACTGGACGGGCAGTACGTCTGCCCCGGCATCGTCGACCTGAGTGCGCATCTCCGCGAGCCGGGGGCGGAGCACAAGGCCACCATCGCCTCGGAAACCCGGGCGGCGGCGCGCTCCGGCGTCACCAGCCTGGTGTGCCCGCCGGACACGCGCCCGGTGCTGGACAACCCCGCCGCCGTGGAACTCATTCACCAGCGCCGGCAACGGCCGGCCGGCACGAAAATCTACCCGCTGGGCGCCTTGACCAGGGGGCTGGCGGGGCAGGGACTGACCGCGGTGGCGGCGTTGCGCCGGGCGGGCTGCGTGGGGCTGTCCAACGCCCGCATGCCCATTGTCGACACGGAGGTGTTGCGGCGCGCGTTTGAATACGCCGCCGGGTTCGACCTGCCGGTGTTCATCCACCCCGAAGACAGCTACCTGCGCAACAACGGCGTGATGCACGAGGGGCAAATCAGCACGCGCCTGGGACTGCCCGGCATTCCCGCCGTTGCCGAGACGGTCGCCGTCAGCCGCGCCTTGTTGCTCATCGAGCAAACCGGGGTCACCGCCCATTTCTGTCGCCTGTCCACCGGGCGCGGCGTAGAGTTGCTCGCGGCGGCCCGGCAACAGGGCTTGCCGGTTACGGCGGACGTGGGCGTCTGCCACCTGTACCTCACGGAGACGGACGTGGACGGCTTTGACGCCCAGCGTCACTTGTTGCCGCCGCTGCGCACCGACCAGGACCGGCAAGCCCTGCTGGAGGGGCTCCGGTCGGGCGTCATCGATGCCGTGTGCTCGGACCACCAGCCCCATGACGAGGACGCCAAGGCCGCGCCCTTCAGCGCCACGGAGCCCGGGGCCTCGACCCTGGAAGCGCTGGCGCCCCTGGCGTTCAACCTGGCGGTCGCCCACGGTTTCAGCATAGAGCAGGTCCTGCGGGCGCTCACCTGCCGCCCCGCCGCCGTCATCAACGTCAATGCCGGCTCCCTGGCCCCCGGCGCCCCGGCGGACCTGTTCATCTTCGACGAGAACCGCCCGTGGACCCTGCGCGCCGGGCAACTGGCGAGCGCCGGCCAAAACACGCCCTTCGATGGCTGGGAGATGTGCGGCAGGGTCACCCACACCATCATCGACGGGCGCGTGGCGTTCCAGGACGACGCGGCGGCCTAACGTCATGCGGCGTCCGGCAACCCGCGCGACCATTGTCGTCGAGGAGGCCCCGGTGTTGCAACACCAGGCGTTGGCGGCGGGGCAACGCCTGTTGCGGCTCGAGTCCGCCGCCGTTGCCGCCCAGGCGCGGCCGGGCAATTTTGCCCACCTGCGTTGCCATGCGGACCTGCCCATGCGCCGCCCCATGTCCATCATGCGCGCGGACGCCGGCGGCGGCTGGGTGGAGTTCCTGTACAAGGTTCACGGCGCCGGCACGGCAAAACTGGCGAGCGCCGCCGTCGGCGAGCGCCTGGGGTTGCTGGGCCCCATAGGCGTTCCGTTCAAGCTGGAGGGCTACCGGCGCCGGCCGTTGCTCATCGGCGGCGGGGTGGGCATTCCCCCCATGGTGTTCCTTGCCGAGCATCTGAAAAAGCAGACGCCGGCCGCGGAGCCCTCGGCGCCCCTGGTTCTCATGGGCTCGGAAATCCCGTTCCCTTTCATGCCCGTCCCGTCGCGAATCATGGTCGCAGGGATGCCCGGAGAAGCCATCGCCTGCATGCCGTTGCTGGAGGATTGGGGCATAGCCAGCCGCCTCAGCAGCCGGCAGGGATACGGCGGTTGCTACGACGGGTTTGTCACCGACCTGGCGCGGCGTTGGTTGACCTCCCTGGACGCGCCGCAGCTGCGCCAGGTGGAAATCTTCTCCTGCGGCCCGCCGGCCATGCTGCGGGCCGTGGCGCGCCTGGCACGGGCGTTCGCCCTGCCCTGCCAGGTCGCCCTGGAGGAGTACATGGCATGCGCGGTGGGGGGGTGCGCCGGTTGCGTCGTGCCCGTGCATAAAAACGGGGAGGTTTCCATGCGCCGGGTGTGCGTTGACGGCCCGGTGTTCGCGGCGGAAGAGGCGTATCCGCCGGAAGACTGCGAGTCGTCGCCTGCGGCCGGCGGCTGAGCGGCGTTGCGCCGAGCGGGCGCCGCATCGCCCTCGGCGGACACGGCCCTCGCCCCCGCCGGCAGGCATGGTTCCTCGCTCTCTGCGGCACAGTGAAGCCGGGGCATGGCAGGGCGCGGCGTTGCGCCGGGCGGGTGCCGCTTCGCCCTCGGCGGGCGCGGCCCTCGCCCCTCGCCGACAGGCATGGTTCCTCGCTCCCTGCGGCGCGGTGAAGCCGGGGCATGGCAGGGCGCGGCGTTGCCCCGGGCGGGCGCCGCATCGCCCTCGGCGGCAGGCAGGGCCCCCGCTCCCCGCCCGCCGGCGCGGCTGGTTGCCAGCAACCAGGCATGGTGCGTAAATACAACCACCCGCACCGCCGGCACTGGGTCGGATCAGGTTTCCCCCACCATTTGCTTGCCTTATAACATTTTGAAATAAAAGACGTTTATTTTGTTTTTGCACGTCCTGCCAATTGTGGCACACAACCTGCAGGGTATAAGGCGTAGTCCTTGATTTTACACACCAACCAACTACGAGGTGATTGAAAATGAAATGGGAAACTCCTGAGTACAGCGACATCCGCTTCGGTTTTGAAGTTACGATGTACATCAACAACAAGTAATCCAGCTTGTTGCTTGCTGAAAAAAGGGTCGTGTGAACGGCCCTTTTTTTTACCCGGCGCCGACGTTTTTCCCGCCCCGCCGCGCCGGCGGCTTGCGCCCCCGCCCGCGTCAGCGGC
>CAZDXS010000159.1:0-7632 GCA_964509455.1 uncultured Enterobacteriaceae bacterium
CGCGCCACGCCGCCGGCGCGGGCGCTCGCCAGGGCCTCTACGTGCACCAGTCTCACGCCCGCCTCCAGGCACAAGTCGCCCAGACGCTGGTCAAACTCTTCCGGCGGCAACACGGTCAGCCGGCGAATCTGCCGCAACGCCTTTTCGAAGCGTCGCTTGTTGTAGTGCGGCGGCCGGTCGTAACGGGGCGGGCGGTCGTAGTGAAGCGCTTGCATCTGCTCGGCTTCCACCTCCCCCATGCGCAGCCAGCAGGCAACGGCGCCCAGGTCGGTCTGCCGGCCCCGGGTGCGGCGAAAACGCCCCGCCAGGGCGCCGTAGCGCGCCTCCCACTGTTGCGGGTCGGCCACGCCGAAGAAGCGGAGGAGATTCTGCACCAGCCCGGGGCGGGCTTTTTCGGTGATGCGCCTGTTGGGAATGACGCCCGCTTGTTTCAAGTCCGCCAGCGGCAACCGGCCCAGCCAATCCGCCCAGCGGACGCGGTCTTTGTGCGCCTGAGCGCGAGCCAGGCGCTTGCGGTAGCCGGCCTCCATGTTTAGCCAGAACCGTGCGGTTGATCCTACAACCCGCTCCAGCTTCAGGGCCGTATCTTCCGTGACAAGCGCTTTGCCCGAGAGCAACCGTGCCACATCCCGGGCACTGCACCCCATGCGCCGGGCAAACTCGGCGCGGGACCAGTCCCGCTCCGCCAGAATGCCCGCAATGGTCTCTCCCGGCGGCAGGGGCCCATACGCTTCAAAAAAACCGGACAAGTCAACCATGGTAATCTCCAATGAATGTAATGCAAATACTTGACACGGCGCTCCAGTCAATGCCGCCGCCCTTGCCGGCCGGCGCCGGGTCTTGGTCCGGCGCAAACACCAGGCGAGAGCCGCTCGCCAGGGAGACGGCGTACTCGCCGGCGCGGTCCCCTGTCAGCTGGTGCGGATTGCCCTCAACCAGGTCGGAAACACAGGCGGCGCGTTCAATCTGCTCCAGGCGCTTTCCCAGAATCCTGGCAACGTTGGGACCTAACCTCCGCGCCGCCCACTGCTGCCGGTTGCACAGCTTCTCCAGCTTCTTATTCGCAAAAGAAATCCGCATGCAACTTCCCTGTATCGCGCCGTCCGCTTCCGTTCGCCGCGTGGGTTGGCCCCGTTGTTGTGGTCATCAAATTGTCGGGCAACTGGTTCATTCCTGGCTCCTCATGCCGTGTCTCGTTCGTCGCCGGTTTGCTCATTCCAGCGGCCAATTATAACACACGGCGCGCTTGCCGAGTCGCCCTGAATACGCGGGTTGCGGGCGCCTCGATGAGGGCGCCGGGCGACGCCGCGTCCGCCGGTGCGCCCAGCCGGGCGCTCCCGCTGCGGCAGGCTCGCCTTGCGAGCGCAAGCCCGGGCGCGGCCGCCGCAAGCCCCCTACTGCCCCGCTGCCTCGATGAGCGTTAGCAGGTGCTTCGCCCGGGAATGGGCCACATAGCGGTTGATCTTCTCTTTCGCCTCGTTGCGCATGGGGACCTCGATAATGACGACGGCGTCCGCCTCCAGCCCCTTGAAACGGTGCCAGGAGTCGATTAGCACGCCCTCGCCCCGCTCCCATTGCTCAAAATCCTGGGTTGCGGGGAGGCCGTCCAGGTCGGCGGGCCACTCATTCTTGGTGAAGCCGGGCGCCAGTACTGCCGCTTGCGAGAGGGCCAGCCCGCCCTGCTCCGGCGCACACCACTCGCGCACGCGCCGCGCCGCTTCTGCGAACGCCTCCGCCATGGTTTCGACCTGCACCGCCTCCGGCTCATCGCCCTCGGGCGCACCGTCCAGGTGGCGGTTCTGGTAGCCGGCCAGCCCGGCGCAGTGCGCGGCGATGCGCACGGTGTTGCGGCAGTTTTCCGTGAGTTCAAACGCCTCCCCCAGCTCCTCAGGCAGGGAGGGGTCGGCAACGTACAGGTTCTGCCGGGGGTCGTAGAAGACATAAAAGCCCGCTTTCTCGGCCGGGTTCCGAAAGATTGCGTCCAGGCTGGTCCACCACAGCTCGTGAAAGTCCTGTCCCTCATCGACGATGACGGCCTCGAACTTGTGTTCCGGCCCCAGCCGCTCGCAGGCTTCCATCAAGGCCTCCGGCGCCTGGTTGTCCCAGAAGTCCTGGTCCCGCTCGGCGGGCAACGCCGCGCCGGCGACTTGGCACAGGGCGTCTATCAGGCCGTGGTAGGTGTCGATGACCAGGTTGTCGCCGCCGTAGCTTTCTGGGGCCGAGCGCCGCAGCCACTCTTTCAGGGGGTTGTTGTAGCACAGGAGCGCGGTGCGCCGGCCGTCCCGCGCCGTCTCCTGGGCCTTCGCCAGCGCCAGCAGGGTTTTGCCGGAGCCGGCGACCCCGCGAATGGCCGCCCGGGGATGTTGCGTGATGAGGTCCAGCAGGCGCTTCTGGTCCGCCGTCAACCGCACCAGGCGCGCTTCCTGGTCCTCCAGCTTGCGCCAGGTCACCGGCATCAGCTCGTAGCGGGGATACAGCGCCTCTCGTATCGCCTGCGTCTCGCGCTCGGACAGGGGGCGGTGCTTGTTGCGACGCCGGAACGCCGCGAAGCAACGGTTCACCGCATCCTCCAGCTGGTTCAGTCGGGGCGCGTCCAGGATCAACTCGCGCCTGATGTTGGGCGGCAGGGCGCCGGCGAAGCGACAGCCGGGGAAAGCGACCGCAAAGGCGCGGGTGAACGGCAGGTCGGCGGCCTCGCCGGTGCGCGGGAAGCGCTTTTTCACCAGGGCCTCGATGGCGTGCATGCCCTTTTTCGCCTGGGCGAACGGGTCCTTGTCGGTGGGAACCTCGTTTTGCACCCAGCCCGCCCCGTCAAACCGCAGGTAGCCGCCCTTCACCTCTACGAACAGCATGCCCCGTTGCGGGTCCAGCAACAGGAAGTCGCACTCCCCCTCCTGCAAGGGGCCGCCGCCGTTGTTGCGCTCCAGCCAGTTGAAGCCGTGAAAGATCTCCACCCGGTCCGGCAACTGCTCGACCAGGACCTCCGCCATCTTGCGCTCGCCGTCGTTGTCGATCTCCGCCGGGTTTTGCGTGGGAAAGAGTTTAGCCATGGGGGTTCTCTCCGCCCATCGGAATTCCCCAAAGCCATGACAAAAGAGAAATAAGGCGCAGTTTCCGTTCGTCATTGCTTTCTGATTTGAGCAGATAAATTGCTGCTTCGCGCTCTTCTTGAGACGGTCTCTGCGGGATAAAGGCTTCTTCGAACTGACGGTACTGCTCTTCGCTCGCTGCTGATTTGACCCAGTTAATGCCTGCTTCAAGCAGGTCGAAATAACCAGATTCCACCAATCGCCGGACCCTGTCTTTCAACACCGCGGGGTCGAGTTCATGGTTAACAGTAATCCACGAATCGCTTTCCTCAATTGTACCAGACTGTTCAAACTTACGGAGTGTCTCTTCGCTCATCAGGGGGGCGGGATTCAACGCCTTGATGATGGTCAGGCGGTGCTTCGCCCGGGAATGCGCCACGTAGCGCTGTATCGCATCCAATTCGCCGTAATACCCTGTAGTTAATGGCGGCATCACAATTGAAAACGGGCCTACCCATCCTACGGGGAAACCACCGCCGAAAATTATGAGTAGGGGGGGAGGAACCTCTATCACTATGACGGCATCGGCCTCCACTCCCTTGAACGAAAACAACGATGCATGCAACACGCCCTCGTTCTCCGCCCATTCTTTCACTGTCCCGGTTAAGGGAGGGTTTTTGGGATCTTCAGCCCACGAATACGCCAGGCACAAAGACGGCGGCGCAATGGGACCCTCAGGCGAAAGCAAGGCAATCTGCGACTTTTCAAGCCCGCCGCCTGCCGGCGCTGGCGCACACAGCATTCGCACAATTCTGGCCGCTTCTTGAAAAGCGTCCAACGGGCTTTCAACCTGTATTTCCTCAGGTTCCACGCCCTCGGGGGTGCCGTCTCGCTGTTGAGACTCGCAACCGGCCAGCTTGGCGCAGTGCTTGGCGATGCGCCTGGTATTGCGACAGTTTTCATGCAACGTGAGAGGAGGCCCCAACTCCTCGGGCGGGGAAGGAAGCAGCGCCGGGGCTTTTCCGGAAACAAAACTGTCAAAATAACGCAGGCACTTGATGTACAGGGACTGATCAGGATCGTAGAAAACGTAGAAGCACGCCTTGTCAGCCGGGTCGCGAAAGAGCGAATCGATGCTGACCCACCACAGCTCGTCAAACTCCTGCCCCTCATCGACGATGACGGCCTCAAACTTGTGCTCCGCCCCCAGTTTCTCGCAGGCGGCCTGCAATGCTTTCGGCGCCTTATCGCTCAACCAGAACTTCTGGTGGCCCTTGTAAGCAGGGAGATCGTTCGGAATGCTACGACCATCGTCATCAATATCCGGCACCTCCACGCCGGCTTTTTTGCATAATTCAACAGTCAATGCCCAATGGGTGTTTATCACCAGATTTTCTCCATGGACGCCCGGCGGCAACGAGAGCCGCAACCAGTCCCGGAGCTGCCAATTGACACAAAGGAGCGCGGTGCGATAGCCGGCGTGCGCCGTCTCCAGTGCTTTATCCAGCGCCAGCAGGGTTTTGCCGGAACCTGCAACCCCTTGGATTGCCGCTTTTTTATGCTTGGAGAGCACCTTGAGGATTTTCCTCTGTTCATCCGTCAGCCGCACAAACCGCTCTTCCTGTTTTTCGATCTGAATTCTGGGTATTGGCTTCACAATTATGCCGGGATACAGCACTCTGCTTATTCTCATCACTTCGAGCTCGCCCAAGGCGCGATGGCCGGGCCGCCGCCACGCGTCAAAGCAACCGTTCATCGCTTCCGTCAGGTTCTCCAGCCGCGGCTCGTCCAGGAGCAACTCGGGCTTCATATTGGGAGGCAGGGCACCGGAGCAACGGCAATCGGGAAACGCGACTGCGAACCCGAAAGTGAACGGCACGCCGTTTTTGTAAATCGGGATATTCTTCTTCACATGCTTCACCAAGGCGCGCATAACGCCTTGTGCTTGCTTGAACGGGTCCTTGACGGGCGACCCGTTCCGCGTCCAGCGCCCATCATCGCAACGCAACGGGCCGCCCTTCACCTCCACGAACAGCATGCCCCGTTGCGGGTCCAGCAGGATAAGGTCGCACTCCATCTCCTGCAGGGCGCCGCCGGGTTTGCGGTCCAGCATGTCTCTGCTGTGAAAGATCAGCACCCGCTCCGGCAACTGCTCGACCAGGACCTCTGCCATCTTGCGCTCGCCGTCGTTGTCAATCTCCGCCGGGTCTTGCGTGGGAAAGAGTTTGGCCATGGGACTACTCGTCTCCCACCGGGGGTTCCCCTTTATCCTTTGAGGGATACAACCCCTTGAATTGGTTGATGGTTGCTTCGAACCGCCGGTACTCGTCTTCGCCCATTGTTGCTTTTCCCCCATCAAGTAATTTCTCAAGCACATCTGAATAATCAGATTCCCCCGGTCCAACGCAAATTATTTCTGTCAGCTCGATGTCGCGTTTAGTAGCATCATGGCCAAACAACTGCTCTGCTAACTTGACGAAATAGCCAGCTTCTTTCAGCTTGCGGTGGCTCTCTTCGCTCATTATGGGAGCGGGATTCAATGCCCTGATGATGGTCAAGCGGTGTTTCGCCCGGGAATACGCCACGTAGCGCTGTAGTTTATCCAATTCGCCATAATACCCGGCGCCGAGCGGCGGCATGTCGATTTTAAAAGGACCTACCCACCCTCGAGGGTAAAAAAGATCGAGAATGTGGAGAAAGGGAGGAGGGGACTCAATTACTATGACGGCATCGGCCTCCACCCCCTTGAACGCGAACAACGATGTATGCAGTATGCCCTCGTTCCGCACCCATTCCTCCAAATTGAAAGTTAAGCGAGGATTGTTGGGTTCTTCATTCCACGAATAATCTAGGGAAAGAGACAGCTCGTGATGTGGCAGAGTGGAATCATCGGGCGAGAGCAAGGCAACCTGCGACATTTCAAGTCCGTCGCCCTCGGGTGCGCACCACCTCCGCACAATCCTGGCCGCTTCCCGGAAAGCGGCTAACGGGCTTTCAACCGGTATTTCCTCAGGTTCCACGCCCTCGGGTGCGCCGTCCCGCTGTTGGCTCTCGCAACCGGCCAGCTTGGCGCAGTGCTTGGCGATGCGCCTGGTATTGCGACAGTTTTGCTTCAAGATGTAGGGCGGCCCCAATTCTTCGGGCGGGGCAGGAAGCGGAGCCGGGGCTTGCCCGGAAACAGCGCTTTCCAAATAATGCCGGCACTTGATGTACAGGGACTGTTCAGGGTCGTAGAAAACGTAGAAGCACGCCTTGTCGTCCGGGTCGCGAAAGAGCGAAACAAGGCTGCGCCACCAATGATCGTCAAACTCCTGCCCCTCATCGACGATGACGGCATCGAACTTGTGCTCCGCCCCCAGTTTCTCGCAGGCGTCCCGCAATGCTTGCGGCGCCTTGTCGCTAAACCAGAATTCCTGGCCGTCCTTGAGGCCGGCTTGATATTCTTGCTCATCCTCGCAGTCATCGATTGCCTGTACATCATCGGGAATGTACGGCACCGATACGCCGGTTGCCGCGCACAATTCGGCGGTCAAGTCCCAATGGGTGTTTATCACCAGGTTTTCTCCGTGGACGCCCGGCGGCAACGAGAGTTGCAACCAGTATTGAAGCTGCCGATTGAAACAAAGGAGCGCGGTGCGGTAGCCGGCGTGCGCCATTTCCAGCGCCTTGTCCAGCGCCAGCAGGGTTTTGCCGGAGCCTGCGAGCCCCTGGATTGCCGCCTTGGAATGCCCGGAGAGAAACTCCAGGATTTTCTTCTGCTCATTCGTCAGCCGCACCAGCCGCTCTTCTTGTTTTTCAATCTGACGCCCGGGTATCGGCATAACAGCCCAGCCGGGATACAGCACCCTCCGTATCCTCAGCACTTCGAGATCGTGCATGGGTAGATGCCTGGGCCGTTGCCATGCCTTGAAACAGTCATTCACCGCTTTCGCCAGGTCATCCAGCCGGGACGAGTCCAGGAGCAGCTCGTGCGTTACGTTGGGCGGCAGGGCGCCGGAGTAGCGGCAGTCGGGAAACGCAACTGCGAACCCGAAAGTGAACGGCACGCCGTTTTTGTAAATCGGGGTGCTCTCCCTCAACTTCTTCACGATGGCGTGCATGTTGCCCTTTGCCTGCCTGAACGGGTCCTTGATGTCTTTCCCGTTCCGCCTCCAGCGCCCCTCCTCCAAACGAATCGGGCCGCCCTTCACCTCCACGAACAACATGCCCCTTTTCGGGTCCAGCAAGATAAAATCGCACTCCATCTCCCGCAGGGCGCCGTCAGATTTGCGGTCCAGGACGTCAATGCTGTGAAAGATTTCCACCCGGTCCGGCAACTGCCTGACCAAGGCTTGCGCCATCGCGCGCTCGCCGTCGTTGTCAATCTCCGCCGGGTTTTGCGGAGGAAATAGTCTCGCCATGGATTGTGGATTGCCCCCAGTCGTTATCCGAGAGGCTATGGTAGCACCAGCGCACCGGTTCTGCCTAATCGCGGGGCGGCAAGCGCCAGGCACAGAGAGGACAATCTCGCCAACACAGCCAGGGGCGCCGGCGATTCGCGCTTGCGCTCCGCAATCATGTATAATGCAGACAAGCAACGCAGTTGTTGCAGACCCAGACTATG
>CAZDXS010000160.1:0-5246 GCA_964509455.1 uncultured Enterobacteriaceae bacterium
CCGCCGCTGTGCGCCCGCCGCCCGCCCCGCGCCGCCGTTTTTGCGTATTTCCCGCGAATGGGTGATAATGACAGGGTTCATCCCGGCAACCACCGCGGCCAACATGACATTCAACAAGTACATAAAACAACTGAATGACGAGTACCAGAGGGGGCAAGCCACCGAGCATAGTTATCGCGGCTACTTGAAGACCCTGCTTGAAGCGTTGTTGCCCGGCGTCAAGGCAACCAACGAACCGAAGCAGGTTGCTTGTGGTTCGCCCGATTACCTCGTTGCCCGAAACGAAATTCCGCTGGGGTACCTCGAGGCAAAAGACCTAGGGGACAACCTTGACGACCCAGGGCACAGGGAGCAGTTAAATCGCTACCGGGAATCGCTTGACAACCTGATATTCACCAACTACCTGGAGTTTCGCTGGTTGCGGGAGGGGGAGTTGCGGAACACCGTGGTCATCGGTGAAATTCGAAACGGCAACGTAGCGGCTGAAAAGGACAACTTTGACCGCCTCGATGATTTGTTCAACTCCTTTGCCGGGTATGAGGGCCGCACCATCACGACCGCCGATGACCTGGCAGAGTGTATGGCGAAAAAGGCGCGGCTTCTGCAAGATATTATCGTTAGGGCGCTTGGCCTTGACGCTGGTCGCCAAGGTGGAGCTGTTCGCTACAAAACGGCTTCGCTCCAAGGCATGCTTGACAGTTTCAAGGAGAACTTGCTCAGGGATATAACGCCCGAACAGTTCTCTGATATTTACGCCCAGACCGTCGCCTATGGAATGTTCGCGGCGCGTCTGCACGATGATGAATCACCGAGCACATTCAGTCGTGATAAGGCGCTGAAATTGATCCCCAAAACCAACCCGTTTCTGCGGAAATTCTTTCAGCACGCGGCCGGTTACGACCTTGATGAACGCATACGACCGGTCATGGAGAATCTTGTTGATGTTTTTCGCGCCGCTGACGTGGGCGAACTGATGAAAGATTACGGCAAGTCCACCCAGCGCAATGACCCATTCATTCATTTTTACGAGACGTTTCTGCGCGAATATGACCCCAAAACCAGCAAGGGACGCGGGGTGTATTACACGCCGGAACCGATTGTGAGCTTCATCGTGCGGGCGGTTGATGAAATTCTGCAAACAGAATTCAAACTGCCGGAAGGATTGGCGAGCGCGGCTAAAACCGGCAAGGGAGTTCACAAGGTGCAAATACTTGACCCGGCCACGGGGACGGGAACTTTCCTGGCGCACGTAATAAAATACATGCACGAAAAATACTTTAGCAGGCAAGCCGGCGCCTGGCCTGCGTATGTGAAAGAACATTTAATCCCCCGACTGAACGGCTTTGAGCTGCTCATGGCGCCTTACACGATGGCACACATAAAGCTAGAAATGGTACTGCGGGAAAGCGGCTGTGAATTGGATGAGCGATTGAATATTTTTCTCACAAACGCGCTGGGAGAAGGAGACGATGACCCCCGCAAAGAAGGATTTGCCACTTGGCTCGCGGCGGAGGCTAACGAGGCAAACCGCATCAAGCGGGAAACCCCGGTAATGGTGGTGCTGGGCAATCCACCGTACTCGGTAAAGAGCAGCAACCAGGGGGAGTGGATACAGGAAATGATGGACGATTACAAAAAAGACTTGCGAGATCAAAGCCATAATCTGAACGATGATTACATGAAATTCATCCGTTATGGCGAGTATATGATCAGCGAGAGTACCGGCGAGGGAATTCTTGCTTATGTTTCCAACAACGGTTTTTTAACGCGGAAAACCCATAGACAGATGAGGAAACGCCTGCTTCAGGCTTTTGACAAAATCTACATACTGGATTTGCACGGTAATTCGAACATCGCGGAAACTGCGCCCGATGGCGCGCCGGATAAAAATGTATTTGATATCCAGGTCGGCGTCTCGATCAACATTTTTGTTAAAACCGGCAATAAAGAGCCGGAGGAGCTGGGGCGCGTTTTCCATTTGGACTTGTGGGGTGACCGTAAATCCAAATACGAGTTTCTGTGGGGCAATGATTTTACCCCTGCGCTGTATAAAGAAATCGACCTGGTTGAGCCGTATTTTTTCTTCGCGGACAAGGATTTTTCTGGGCAAGAGGAGTACGAAAAAGGATTTTCCCTCGCCGACCTGTTCTTGGAATACAACTCTGGAGTAAAAACGCACCGTGATAAACTCACTGTTGCTTTCAGCAGTGATGAAATGGATCAAGTCCGGAAAGATATGCTGGAATGCGGTGCAGAGGAAATCAGGCATAAGTACCGCCTTCCCGCCGATAACAAAACCTGGAGCATCGAGGAAGCAAAAAAGGATATTGCGGAAAATAATCCCCGGCAATGCGTAATGCTGTACCGGCCTTTTGACTTGAGACACACGCTGTACACCGGCGCAATTGGTGGTTTTTTCGGGCGTCCCCGCCACAGTACAATGCGGCAGATGTTGGCGGGAGAAAACTTTGCTTTAACCTTGTCGCAAGCTTCGGGCGATTGGCAGCATGTGTTTGTTGCAAACGGCATTTATGATTCATCCCTGATTTCCACCCAAACCAGTGAAGCATGCTGTGGCTTTCATTTGTATCATTACTCTGAAACCACCCAAATGACCTTGACTGGCGAGAAAGCTCGCGTGCCTAATCTTGATCAAGATGTTTGTCAGGAAATTGCGGACGGCTTGAAGTTGCGTTTTACGCCGGAAAAAGAAAACACCGCCGGCGCGTTCGCCCCCATCGATGTGTTGGATTACATCTACGCAGTGTTGCATTCGCCGTCTTACCGCGAAAAATACAACGAGTTTCTGAAAATTGAATTTCCGCGCGTGCCGTACCCCACGGACAAAAAACAGTTCCGCAGGTTGGTCGGCCTCGGCGGGAAACTGCGCGAACTACATCTCCTGGAAAGCGCTTCGCTGTCTAATTTGACCACCACTTATCCGGAAACGGGCGACAACACGGTCGAAAAAATTTCCTATGAAATCACGAATCCGAAAACAGGTACGGGCAGGGTGATGATTAACGGCAAGCAGTTTTTCGGCAAAGTCCCCGAATCCGCCTGGAACTTTCGCCTGGGCGGCTACTTGCCCGCGCAGAAATGGTTGAACTACCGCAAGGGCAGGACGCTCACGAGTGATGAGATCGCCCACTACCGGAAAGTCATCCATGCCCTTGTGGAGACTGAAAAACTCATGCAGAAAATAGACGAGGCGATGGCGGCCGGCCAAGGGCGGAAGCAGGCGCCCGCCTGAGATGAGGCAGGCGCGGGCAATTTCGTATATCATTGTGCCCGTCCCGCGCACACCGGGGGCGAGTTCCACAACAACGGGTAACCAGCATGCTTGAGAACAGCGACAAGGTGTTGACCACCGACACGATGAATATGACGGCGGCGGAAGCGGCGCCCGGCGCGGCGGCGGAAGCGGCGCCCGGCGCAACGGCGCCCGGCGCGGCGGCGGCAACGGCGGCCGGCGCGCCGCCGCGCGGCGCGAGCCGCCTGCTTGCGTTCATACAGCGGCGTCTGTGCGACTGCGCCGTCGGCTTTGAACTGACGTTGCCGGACGGGAGCCGCCACCGGTTCGGCGCCGGCGCCCCTCGCTTTACCTTGAAAGTGACCCATCCCCACGGCTTGAAGGCGCTGGCGTCTTTTGACGAGGGCGTCATCGCCAATGCCTACATTGACGGCTGGTTTGACGTGCAGGGGGACTTGATCGAGATTTACGACCTGCGCTTGCACCTGCAGGACCGCCATCTGTTCCAGTGGCTCTGGCGGTTTGTCGCGCCCGCATTGTTGGGGCAGGTGGCGGTGAACCGATCTGCTATCAGCCGCCACTACGAGCGGGACCATTCCTTTTACCTGGCGTTCCTGGACGAGGGGCATCGGTGCTACACCCAGGGCGTGTTCGAGTCGCCGGACGAGCCTATCGGCGTTGCCGTTCGCCGCAAGCTGGATTTCATCATGGCGCGTTGCCGACTGGGCGCGGGCAGCGAGGTGCTGGAGGTGGGGCCCGGCTGGGGTTCGTTCGCAGAATACGCGGCGCGCCAGGGAGTGAAGGTAACGGGCGTTACCATTGCCGAGCAGTCCCTGCGCTTCATGCGGCAACTGGCAGAAGAGCAGAACCTGCCCATAACCACCATTCGTTCCGACATCCTGGAGTTCCAGTCCGAGAAGCAGTTTGACGCCATCGTGTTGTTGGGCATCATGGAGCACCTGCCCAACTACGCCGACGTGTTGCGGTGCTTCGACCGCCTGCTGAAACCCGGCGGCTTCGTGTTCCTGGACGCCAGCGCCATCACCCGGAAATACAAGCTGTCCTCGTTCATCACCGAGCATATTTACCCGGGCAACCACTCCTTTTTCGTGTTGCACGACTTTCTCCGTTGCCTGGCCGCCATGCCGTTTGACCTGAAAGGGGTGTGGGACGATCGCGACAGCTATCACCTGACGTTCAGCCACTGGGCGCGGCGCTTCGACTCCAACCGGGAGTTCATCATCGACAAGTTCGGGGAGGCGGACTATCGGCGTTTTCGCCTCTACCTGTGGGGGTCGGCGCACTGCTTTTTGCGCAATCGCCTGCAGTGTTATCGCCTGGTGATGCAGAAACACCCGCAGGCGGCCTGAGCGCGTAGTCGGCAACGGTGCGCCGCAGGACGCACTGCTTGGCGCCTGGCGCGGCGACAGGGGTGCTGTGGATGGCGCGTTGCGTGTAGTGAATGGTGCGTGGTGCGGCCCGCGGCCCGCGGCGCCCGGCTTTTTTGCCGGGACTAACGCCCCTGGAACAGGATGCCGCCCATCCTGGCGAATCGCTCGGACGCCAGCTCCACAAAACGCGGGATGATGCTTCGTTGTACCGATTCGCGCTCCAACACCGCCGCGCTCCAGGCCGCCGTCCGTTCACATTCGGGCGGAATCAGGTCGCTGACATGCGCTTTCAGCAGGTATTCCAGCCGGATGAACACCGGCGCATAGGCCGCGTCAATCAGTGAGAACGCGGCGCCGTTGAAAAACGGCGCGGCGCCCAGGTTGTTGTCCAGGAAGCGAAACTTCTCCCGCAAGGACTGCGCCGTACTCTCCAGCGTTGCCGCATCTTCTGTCGTCAGCAGGGCGAACGACAGGCTGGACAACTCCGAGCTGAACTCTATCCAGGCGCGGTTGAGGGCTTTTTGCAACGGGTCTGCCGGGTGCATGGAGGGCGGGGTGATTTCATCCAGGTACTCGTTGATCACCGCCGACTCGAACAACAC
>CAZDXS010000161.1:0-4959 GCA_964509455.1 uncultured Enterobacteriaceae bacterium
CCGCCGGCAGTATGCCGTCAGGGAACCGGACGCCTCTTGCAAACCATCGAACGACAACCTCCGCTCGCATTGCGCGGCGCCCGTCGCGGATTACCTGGACTGGCTGGGCCAACTATCCGAAACCCGGCGCCGTGCGGCGGATGACTTTCACCTGCTGGCGGGGAAAGTGAAGAAGGAGCTGGTGCGCGGCGCCTACCGGTTGGATAAAAGCACCGGGGCCATCGCGTTCAAACCCTATCGGGCGGAGCGGGGCGACGAAGCAATTCGCCCCATGAGTTTGCATACCGCGCCCGGCGCCGTCAAGAGCTTGTTTGGTCTCTGGTCTTACTTAGAGCGCAAGGGCCGGCTTGGGGACCTGCTGATGATCGACGAGCCGGAGCTGAACATTCACCCGGGAGACCAGCTGAGGATGACGCGCCTGTTCGCACGGCTGGTCAACGCCGGGGTCAACCTCGTCATCAGCACCCACAGCGACTACTTCGTGCGGGAGTTCAACATCCTGCTGATGCTGAACGAAGACAGGCAGGGCGACCTGAAACAGGAGTACGGCTATGCCGCCGAAGAAGTGTTGCGCCCCGACCAGGTGGGCGCTTACCTGTTTGACCAGCAGACCATTGCGCCGTCCAGGATAGTGCCGGTCGGCGGCATCCACGCCGACACGTTTGATGAGGTGATCAGGGAACAGAACCGGACCGGCAACGGCATTTTCTACGACCTCTACTACCAGCGCATGGAAGACGAAGAAGATGATTAACCCGAATCAATGCCCCCGCCGCCGGTGCGTTAGTCCCGGGACGCGCCAGGCGGAGGCGGTGCAACCGTGTGCGCCGGGCAAAAAACGGTTGCATCCCGCGCACAGGCAAGGTACAATGCACGACGGAAGCGCGGCTGGGACAACCGGCAACAGGATATCACCGACGACCTTTGCGAGGAGGCGACAATGACCATGCGCGACAACACGCGAGATGCTTACGACAACCCGTCCACGGGAGCCGGCACAGGCGCCCCGGACGAGCAGGCCGCCAACGGCCGGGAGGTTGCATTCACCAGAGACCTTGTTTTCCAGGTAAAGAATCTGGGCGCGGTCCGGTCCGGGCGCTTCACGCAAAAGCCGCTCACCCTGTTCTGCGGCCCGAACAACAGCGGCAAGACCTGGGCCATGTACTCCCTGTACCACTGGCATCGCCGGTTAGTCAGTCTCGCCGCCGACCACAAGACGAAAAAGCCTGGCCGGGTCGCTTTCAACCGGCTGGTCAGCGCGGGCTTGCCCGCCGCGCTCAACGCCGACGCGCAGTCGCTGGAGGGCGCGCAGTTCAACTTAGTGCGCGGTCGCGCCGGCGGGTTTCAGCAACTCCTCGCCGAGGCAAAAGGGCGGGGCGTCTTTCTTGTTCCCGCCGAGCGCAACGGGTTGCAGCTGATGCGCCATTCGCCGGGCGCCCGCCGGCAGTATGCCGTCAGGGAACCGGCCGCCTCTTGCGAACCATCGAACGACGACCTCCACTCGCATTGCGCGGCGCCCGTCGCGGATTACCTGGACTGGCTGGGCCAACTGCCTGAAGCCCGGAGTTGCGCGGCGGACGACGTTCACCTGCTTGCGGGAAAAGTCAAAAAAGAGCTGGTGCGCGGCGCCTATCAAGTGGATAAAAGCACCGGGTCCATCGCGTTCAATCCCTACCCGGCGAAGCGGGGCGGCGCGGCAATCCGGCCCATGAGTTTGCATACCGCCCCCGGCGCAGTCAAGAGCCTGTTTGGTCTCTGGTCTTACTTAGAGCGCAAGGGCCGGCCCGGGGACCTGCTGATGATCGACGAGCCGGAGCTGAACATTCACCCGGGAGACCAGCTGAGGATGACGCGCCTGTTCGCACGGCTGGTCAACGCCGGGGTGAACATCGTCATCAGCACCCACAGCGATTACATCATACGGGAGTTCAACATCCTGCTGATGCTGAACGAAGACAAGGAGGGAGAACTAAAAAAGGAGTACGGCTACGCTGCTGAAGAGGTGTTGCGCCCCGACCAAGTGGGCGCCTACCTGGTTGACCAGCAGACCATTGCATCGTCCAGGATAGCGACCGGCGGCATCCACGGCCGCACGTTTGATGAGGTCATCAAGGAACTGAACCGAGCCGGCAACGGCATTTTCTACGACCTCTACCGCCGGCGCATGGAAGACGCAGGCGATGATTGACCTGTTCCCGCGAACCATCGCTCCTCGTTATCACTTGGACCGGGAGCAAAGATACTGGCTGGTCCGGGGCCAACAGCGCAACATCAGGTTGTTGTCGCCCAGCAGGCAGAGTTTCGGGTTTTCTCTGGACGTCCCGGACCCGGACAACCCGCCCCTGGGGTTTTTCGGCGGGAGCCCTCCTAAACACATCGCGAAAATGTGCGACGGCATGGCGGCGGTGTTGCGCCGCGACCGGTTGTACCTGTTCGCAGTTGAGATTAAAACGGCTGACAAGGGCGATGCAAACAGGCAACTGGCGAATGGTCGGCTGTTCTGGCGCTGGCTGATGGAGCTATATCGGCGGCACGGTCATTTGCCTGAAGCGCTCACGATTTCCTACATCAGGTTGTTGGCATGGCAACCCGAGGAACAGCCGGCCGACAGGCAATCCTCCACGTTCCCGGATGTCGACGGGCCGCTTGGGCGGCCAAGCCCGCTGGTCCAGCACAAGAAAATCGCCCCGTTCCCAGGCAGCGGCAACCTGAAAAAAGTACCGACAAGCGACGGCTTTGACGCCTGCTTCGAGGCGGAAAACCTTGTTGTTATTCCACTCGCCGCTCTCACCAACCAGTGCTGAACGCGGCGTTGCAGTAACGGGGAAACGCAGCCTGCCGACCTGAGACGCCGCCGGTGCATTGATCCCGGGGCGCACCGGGCAAAAAACGGTTGCATCCCGCGCACAGGCAGGGTATAATGCACAACGGAAGCGCGGCTGGGACAACCGGCAACAGGATTTTACAGACGACCTTTAGCGAGGAGGCGACAATGACCATGCGCGACAACACGCGAGACGCTTACGACAACCCGTCCGCGGGAGCCGACACCGGTGCCCTGGACGAGCAGGCCGCTAACGGCCGGGAGGTTGCATTCACCAGAGACCTTGTTTTCCAGATAAAGAATCTGGGTGCGGTCCGGGCCGGGCGCTTCACGCAGAAGCCGCTCACCCTGTTCTGCGGCCCGAACAACAGCGGCAAGACCTGGGCCATGTACTCCCTGTACCACTGGCACCGCCTGTTAGTCGGCCTCGCCGCCGACCACAAGGCGAAAAAGCCCGGGCGGGTCGCTTTCAACCGGCTGGTCGGCGCGGGCTTGCCCGCCGCGCTCAATGCCGACGCGCAGTTGCTGGAGGGTGCGCAGTTCAACCTGGTGCGCGGTCGCGCCGGCGCGTTTCAGCAACTCCTCGAGGAAGCGCAAGGGAGGAACGTCTTCCTCGTTCCCGCCGAGCGCAACGGGTTGCAACTGATGCGCCGGGAACTGGATGCCCGGCGCCCGCACGTCGTCGAAGAGCAAGCGGCCTCTTATGAACCGCCGGGCGACAACATCCGCTTGCGTTGCGCGGCACCCGTCGCGGATTACCTAGACTGGCTGAATCAACTGCCTGAAACCCGGAGTTGCGCGGCGGACGACTTTCACCGGCTTGCGGGAAAAGTAAAGAAAGAGCTGGTGCGCGGCGCCTATCAAGTGGATAAAAGCACCGGGGGCATCACGTTCAATCCCTACCGGGCGAAGCGGGGCGGCGAGGCAACTCACCCCCTGGTCCTGCATGCCGCGCCCGGCGCCGTCAAGAGCCTGTTCGGCCTCTGGTTTTACCTGGAACGCCAGGCCCGCCCCGGGGATCTGCTGATGATCGACGAGCCGGAGCTGAACATTCACCCGGAAAACCAGCTGAAAATGACGCGATTGTTCGCACGGCTGGTCAACGCCGGGGTGAACCTCGTCATCAGCACCCACAGCGACTACTTCGTGCGGGAGTTCAACAACCTGCTGATGCTGAATGAAGACAAGGAGGGCGACCTGAAAAAGGAGTACGGCTACGCCGATGAAGAAGTGTTGCGCCCCGACCAGGTGGGCGCTTACCTGTTTGACCAGCAGACCATTGCGCCGTTCAGGATAGAGCCGACCGGCGGCATCCACGCCGGTACGTTTGACGACGTCATCCTGAAACTGGACCAAGCCGGCAACGGCATTTTCTACGACCTCTACTACCGGCGCATGGAAGAAGACGATGGTGATTGATTTGCTTCCGCGAACCATTGATCCTCGTTATCACCTTGACCGGGAGCAAAGATACTGGCTGGTCCGGGGCCAACAGCGCAACATCAGGTTGTTGTCGCCCAGCAGGCAGAGTTTCGGGTTTTCCCTGGATGTCCCGGACCCGGACAACCCGCCCCTGGCGTTTTTCGGCGGGAGACCCCCTAAGTACATCGCGAAAATGTGCGACTGCATGGCAGCGGTGTTGCACCGCGACCGGTTGTACCTGTTTTCGATTGAGATTAAAACAGCCGACAAGGGCGATGCAAACAGGCAACTGGCGAACGGCCGGCTGTTCTGGCGCTGGCTGATGGATCTATATCGGCGACACGGCCATTTGCCTGGCTCAGTCAACGTTTTCCATGTCGGGTTGCTGGTATGGCAACCCAAGCAAAAGGTGCGCCAGAGAGGAATTGTCACGCTCCCCAAAAGCGGCAACCTGAAAAAAGTACCGACAAGCGACGGCTTTGACGCCTGCTTCGAGGCGGAAAACCTTGTTGACATCCCGCTCGCCGCCCCCATCAGCCAATGCTGAACGCAACATCACAGCAACGGGAAAACGCGGCATGCTGAGAGGAGGCGACAATGACCATGCGCGACAACACGCGAGACGCTTACGACAACCCGTCCACGGGAGCCGGCGCCGGCGCCCTGGACGAACAGTCCGCCAACGGCCGGGAGGTTGCATTCACCAAAGACCT
>CAZDXS010000162.1:0-2289 GCA_964509455.1 uncultured Enterobacteriaceae bacterium
TTTCTGGAAGGCGAGCCGGGCAACGAGTAAGGGAGGGAGATGTATATCTAATACATTGACCGACCGAACGAGGCAGTCCGGCGATGCATAACGGAAAATAGACGCGCCAGGCAAGGGAGGTGTACAACGTAATACGCCGACCGCAGTAAGGGAGTGACGCCAACAAAGTTATGGCGCAAAACAACAAGCCAGGTTCCTGGCGACGGGATTTTGCGTCAGAACGCGGCGGCGCCCGATTGAACAAGGGAGGTGTACACATAGTACATCGACCGCAGTGAAAGAGTGCGCCAACAAAGTTATGGCGCAAAATAACAAGCCAGGGGGCGGGGGCAACAAGTTGAGGGCTACTGTTCCGTGCGCCGATTGGCAACTTCAATTAAGTGAACCAGGCGACTCGCGCGCCCGATGGAGTGGTCAAAGAAGAACGCCAGCCGCGGCGCAACCCGCAACGGCAGGGAACGCGCCAGCTGATGACGGAAATGTCCCGCTTTCTCATTGAGCAGGCCGGCGAGCGCCTCTTCGGAAAGAGCGCTGTCCAGGCAGGTGAAATACACCCTGGCGTTTTTCAGGTCGGAGCTTACGTCAACAAAGGAAATGGTGATCAACCCCGTTTTCCGGAATTCATCCTCCCGTTGAATGAGCGGCGCCAGCTCCCGCCGCACTTGGTCGGCCACGCGCTGGTTTCTGCCGTATCTTCGCGGCATTCAATCGCCTCTCCAGGGCTTCAACCCCGTTCCGCCGCCCGTTCCGCCGCCGCCCTCAGGCGCTGCGGCTCACTTCAACCCGCTCGAATACCTCGATTTGGTCGCCGGGTTTTACGTCGGAATAATTTTTCACGCCGATGCCGCATTCGACGCCGGCTTTCACCTCGGCCACGTCGTCCTTGAAACGGCGCAGGGATTCCAGCTCGCCCTCGTAGATGACCACGTCATCGCGCAACACCCGGATCGGGTTGGCCCTGCGCACCGTCCCGCTGGATACGAGGCAACCGGCAATGTCCCCGAATTTCGGCGAGCTGAACACTTCCTTGACCTCGGCGACGCCGATGATCTGCTCCCTGGTTTCCGGCTTCAGCAGGCCGGCCATGGCCGCCTTCACATCGTCTATGACCTCGTAAATGACGCTGTAATACTGCACGTCCACCGCCCCCTTCTCCCGGTCCAGCAGTTTTTTCGCGGCGCTGTTCACCCGCACGTTGAACCCGACGATGCGCCCCTTGGACGCCAGCGCCAGGTTGATGTCCGATTCCGTGATGCCGCCGACGCCGGTGCTGACCACATTGACGGCGACCTCCTCGCTGGACAGCTTCCGCAAGGCCGCCGCCAGCGCTTCTGCGGAGCCTTGCACGTCGGCCTTGATCAGCACGTTGACCGCGGCGCTGTCCGCCTCGCCCATCAGTGAAATGGCGTCCTTGTCCCGGGTCGTTTGCTGGTCCGCCAGCGTCCGGTCCCGGCGCTTGCCCTGGCGCGACAGGGCAATTTCCCGGGCGGTGCGCTCATCCGGCACGGTCACCACGCTGTCGCCCGCCATGGGCGTGTCGGACAGCCCTTGCACCTCCACGGGGGCGGAGGGGCCGGCCTGTTGCACCCTGTTGCCGTTCTCATCGTACAGCGCCCGCACCCGGCCGTACTCCTGTCCCGCCAGGATAATGTCCCCCTGGTTCAAGCGGCCGCCCTGCACCAGTATGGAGGCCACCGGCCCTTTGCCCCGGTCCCGCCGCGCTTCGATGACCGTCCCCGCCGCCGGCCCGCTCCCCGGCGCCTTGAGCTCCAGTATTTCCGCCTGCAGGGAAATGCTTTCCAGCAGGGCGTCCACGCCTTCCCCCGTCTTGGCGGACACGTTGACGAACAGGGCGTCGCCGCCCCATTCTTCCGGCACTACTTCAAGCTTGGACAGCTCCTGCTTGACGCGCTCGGCGTCCGCCTCTTCCTTGTCAATCTTGTTGATGGCCACGATCAGCGCCGCGGAACCGGCCCGCGCATGCTGTACGGCCTCCTCGGTCTGGGGCATCACGCCGTCGTCCGCCGCCACCACCAGCACCACGATGTCCGTTACGCCGGCGCCCCGGGCCCGCATGGCCGTGAAGGCCTCGTGTCCCGGCGTGTCCAGGAACGTGATGTCGCCTTTTTCAGAGCGCACGCTGTAGGCGCCGATGTGTTGGGTGACGCCCCCGGCCTCGGCGGCGGCCACCCGGCTGTTGCGGATGAAATCGAGCAGGGAAGTCTTGCCGTGGTCCACGTGGCCCATGATGGTCACCACGGGCGGGCGGGCAACCGCCTCCCCCTGGTC
>CAZDXS010000163.1:0-15590 GCA_964509455.1 uncultured Enterobacteriaceae bacterium
GCGTCTGCCGCCGCCGCGCCGTGCGTCCCGCCGCCGCGCCGCCGCGCGTCCCGCCGCGCCCCGGCAAGCTCCGTAAAAAAACACTTTCCCCTGGCGAAAGCGTGTTACCATTGGGCCGGTCGCAGTCGGTCGCAACCGGCAAAGCGGCCGGGAAAGCAAGGGGAAAGCATTAGCCGTTGCCGCGTTCGGAAGCGCGGATGCTCTACCGCAAACACACAACCGTTGGAAAACTCACGAGGTCAATGTTGATGAAAACGTTCGAGAGCGGCGATGCCGCCGCAACAGAAGCACAAGCGCCCGTCCGATTTTTTGACACGTGGGAATGCTTCAAGTCACTGGTAAAAACGGGGATCCCCGAAGCGCAGGCCGAGGCGTTTGTGACGGTTGTCACTCACAGCAAGCTCCTGGAGGACATGGCGGCATTTAACGCGTTGCAACCCGCAAAAATATTGGAGGAATCGGGGTACTCCGAAGCGCAAGCCAAGTTGTGGGTGCATATCATCAAGTGGTGGATGCGCGACGTCCGCGGCGTTGAATGGGAGGATTGATGCGGCCGCCGGCTTCAATGCGCGGCGCAGGCGGAAGCCGCTAAAACCGCCGTGAGCGGAACCCTAGCGACCAAATCTGACATCAAAGCGCTGGGGGCCAAGATGGATGCCGGCTTCAAAGTGCTGGAGGCCAAGATGGATGCCGGCTTCCAAGTGATGGATGGCAAGATGGATGCCGGCTTCCGGGTGATGGATGGCAAGATGGAGACGATGATCACCAAGGCTGACCTCAGGGCGGCGAAGAGAGAGATGATAATGTGGCTCGCCGGCATTCTGATTGCCTACGACGTGGTGAATGCCACGGTCGAGGGCGGCCTGATCAACTCGGCGGTGAAAGCGCTGATTGCCGCGCTGGGCGGGTAACAACCGCCCTCGCGCCCCGGCGGCCCATTGCACACTCCATGGGCGCAAATCCCCCGGCTCAGACGTTGCTTGATCAACCCCTGGCTCCCAGTATGTGATGAACCCAGACATCCCACAAGACGCCGGTAGCCATGGCAACGCGCTCCGCCATTGAATGGACCGAAACCACCTGGAACCCCGTAACCGGCTGCACAAAAATCAGCACCGGTTGCAGGCATTGCTACGCAGAGCGCATGGCGCGGCGCCTGCAAGCCATGGGCGCGGCGAAGTACCGCGACGGCTTTCAGGTAAGAACCCACGAGGACGCCCTGGAACAGCCCTTGACGTGGAAGCGTCCGCGCCGGGTCTTCGTCAACTCCATGTCGGACCTGTTCCACCAGGCCGTTCCCGCCGGCTTCATCGAGGCCGTGTTCGACGTGATGAACCGGGCCTCCCGGCATACTTTCCAGGTGCTCACCAAGCGCCCCGGGCGCGCCGCGCAACTGGCCGGCCGGTTGCGCTGGACGCCGAACATCTGGCTGGGCGTCAGCATCGAGTCCGAGCGCCGCCTCGGGCGCACCGCGCAACTGGCGAAAATCCCCGCCCAAACCCGGTTCCTGTCCTTGGAGCCGTTGCTGGGACCGTTGCCGTCTCTTTCCCTGGACGGGATTGACTGGGTAATTGTCGGCGGCGAGTCCGGCCCGGGGGCGCGCCCCATGGCGGCGGAGTGGGTGCGACACATTCGGGGCGCCTGCGAGCAAAGCGGCACGCCTTTTTTCTTCAAGCAGTGGGGCGGCGTCCGCAAGAAAAAGACGGGGCGACTGCTGGACGGGCGGGAGTGGAACGAGACGCCGGCAACCGCGGCGGGGTGAGACGACCAACGACGGGGGCAGGGCGTCCTCGCGGCAGCGCCCCGGGCGGCGCCCCTGTGCTCCACAACGTCGGCAACCTCGCCAAGCGTCGGAGATAAAGCTCCCGACCCAGATGCTGTTCACCGACCACCCAAAACGATAAATGTTATGGAGTTGCACAACCAGTACAAACCGTTGCTTTCCGTGCAAGGGCAGGGTACAATGCACGGCGGAAGCGTGACTGGAACAAGCAACAACAGGACACCACGAGCAACCCTGCGAGGAGGCGACAATGACTAGGTGCGACAATACGCGAGACCCTTACGATAACCCGTCCCTTGGCGCCGGCGCCATGGACGAGCAGACCGATAACGACCGGGAGGTTACGTTTATGCGAGAACTTTCTTTCGAGGTGAAGAACTTGGGCGTGGTCAAGTCCGGGCGCTTCACGCAAAAGCCGCTCACCGTGTTCTGCGGCCCGAACAACAGCGGCAAGACTTGGGCCATGTACTCCCTGTATTACTGGCATCGCCTGCTGGCCAGTCTCGCCAAAGACAAAGACACGGAACCGCCCGATTTGTCCGCTTTCAACAAGCTGGTCAGCAAGAGGTTGCCTGCCACGTTCAACATTGACGCGGAGTTGCTGGAGAATGCACAGTTCCACCTGAAAGATGTGCCCGCCGGCACGTTTCGTCGGCTCCTTGAGGAGGCGAAAAAGAAGAACACTTTCCTCATTCCCGCCGAGCGCAACGGGTTGCACTTGTTTTACCGGGAGCTGAGCACCCGGCGCACGGCCCTGTTGCATCACGCTTCCAGGGAGAAGATTGACCTCAATGAACTGTTGCGCGATGTCATCCGCTCACGCTACGCGACGCCCATTGCGGATTACATAAACTGGCTGAATCAGCTGTCCGAAATTCAACGCCGCGCGGCGTATGACTTTCACTGGTTTGCGGAAAAAATGAAGAAAGAGCTGGTGCGCGGCGCCTACTGGGTGGATAAAAGCACCGGCGACATCACGTTCAAGCCCTACCAGATTAGGCGGGACGGCAAGGCAACCCGGCCCATGGGTCTGCACGTCACGTCCAGCACCGTGAAGAGCTTGTTCGGACTCTGGTTTTACCTGGAATGCCAGGCCCGTCCCGGGGACCTGCTGATGATCGATGAGCCGGAGCTGAACATTCACCCGGAAAACCAGCTGAAAATGGCGCGATTGTTCGCACGACTGGTCAACGCCGGGCTGAACATCGTCATCAGCACCCACAGCGACTACATCGTGCGGGAGTTCAACAGCTTGATAATGCTCAATGAAGACAAGCAGGGAGACCTGAAAAAGGAGCACGGCTACGCCGCTGAGGAAGTGTTGCGCCCCGACCAAGTGGGCGCTTACCTGTTTGACCAGCAGACCATTGCGCCTTTTGAGATAACGCCGGACGACGGCATCTACGCCACCACGTTTGACAGGGTCATCGGGGAACTGAACCGGGTTAACGACGGCATTTATTACGAGCTCCAGGACCGGCGCATGGGCGATGATGATTAATTTGATCCGGCGAACCATCGCTCGCCGCTACCACCTCAAGTGTGAGCAGAATCGTTGGGAAATCCGGGAAAAAACGCGGAGCATCAGGTTGCTGGCGTCCGGCGGGCAGAGTTTCGGGTTCTCTTTGGATGACCCGGACCCGGAAAACTCACCCCTGGCGTTTTTTGGCGGGAGCCCCCCCAAGTACATTACGAAAATATGCGATGGCATGGTTGCGGTGTTGCATCGCGGCCAATTGTACCTGTTTTCAGTCGAGGTTAAAACGGCTGACAGGAGCGGTGCGAAAAAACAACTCCTGAATGGTCGGCTGTTCTGGCGCTGGCTGATGAATCTCTACGAAGCGCATGACCACTTGCCTGAATCGCTCACGGTTTCCCACATCAGCCTCTTGGCATGGCGCCCCAGAAGAAAGACGCCCCGCAAAGGAGGCACCTCGCACTCAAACAACGAAAACCTGGAAAAATTGCCGAAAGCCGATGACGGCTTTGATGCCTGCTTCGAAGCGAGAAACCTCGCTAATATTCCACTCGCCGACATCATCAGCCAATGCTGAACTCGCCGCAGCAACGGGAGACCGCAACCCGCCGATGCTGAACGGAAACAAGCAGGGAGACGCCGGCGGCGGCCAGCCTCGCGCCGGACGACCATAAAGCGCACATCAAGACAGCGCCGCCCCCTGCGCTGACAACCCCTGAAAAACGACTTGACGCCCGGCAAAATTCTACTATCGTCAATCCAGCTCCGCGGCTGACAACGCGGCTACAATCAATTGTCATTAACCTGTGCGGAGGACCGTAATATGAATTCAGAACGTAAGACGCAGCAGGACGCTTTTGTTCAACGAATCCTGGAAAGTTTTGCCTCCATCGAAAATCGCCTGCGAAAAAACAACATCACTGACCCTGTCCAGTGGGACGAGGAACTCCAGTCTGGCATGACGAAACTTGGTCAGGAAGTGGGCTTTTCATCCTGCGAAAAACCAGGCATTTTTTCCGATGCCGACTGGGGGGAATGGCGCTTCGAAATAACCTGGACGAAAGATGAGGGCCCCGTGAAAAACAATAAAGAAAACAGCAGATCCACGGTCAGTCTCATGGTTCACGAAACGCGTAAATCAGGCGATGCTATTACCGAGGGATTCCGGGTGCCCGTCCAAGTGTTCAATGGGAGCAAGCCCGGCGATTCCTACACCTTGATAGCGACCTATAAGGATAACGATAAGGAAGGAGAGTGGTTGCGGTATCGAGTATTTAGGGTCGATGAAGCGAATAATTCCGTTTGGGTGGATGGCGGAACCATGAGCCACAGAGGAGAGCGGGTAAGATAGGTCGGCGAAACGGCGCAACAAGGACCGGGGGAGCTTTCGGCGTCGCCCCGCCCTGCGTATGGTTTCCCGGCACTGTCCTGTTGCGGTGCCGGCGGGCGGGTACGCGACCTCGTGGGCGTTGGCTGTTTGTGTTCAGCGCCCCGCGTTCGCGCTTCGCGTTTGTGGTGGCCGGCGCCTGCAACAGCAGTCGCCCGGCCGCGCAGATCCTGTGCGGCCGGGTCCCCGACTCGAAACGCCGGCCCTCGAGGACAACGGCCGGCGGGCGGCAACGCCGGGCGCCCAGCCGCCCCAGCCTGCTGTCGCCGCCGCAGACGCAAAAAACCGCTCGCGTTACACCCCCGGTGGTGTGCGGTGGCCTGCTTTGCGCCCGCGCTTGGGCTTCACCACCCAGATTTATGCGCCCAGGCAACCCAACAATGTAGGAGGCGGCGAAAACCCCATGAACCCGGCTTCTGTGGAGTTCCGCCCAAGCGTTTTTGGAAAACCGATAGCCGCAACCGACAACCTGTGATAGGATACGGAGTCAAATGTCCGAACGAAAATGGCAGATTGAGAGTCTCCGCTTCACGGCTTTCCCCAGCGAACCCCAGCGCCCGCAGGAAAACGCTTGGGAATCCCTCAGAGGGTCGCCCCCACCTTGGCAACAGGCGCGGCCGCGGGAAGACTTGGTACGCGAGTCCGGCCCCTTTGGAAGCGGTGCGCTAACGTACGACGCAAATCCGACCCGCATAGACTGGCGCTGTCTGTCCCAAACAAAGGACGATGGCCCTCCAGACTTGGGGGGATTCCCCGGTGGAGCGGCCTCGTTCCTTCGGCTGATGAAGATGTGGCTGAAAGATGCGCCGCGCTTGAAGAGAATCGGATATGGCCCGACCCTTTTGCTTCCGGTCAGCACCCAGGAAGAAGGCAATGCGGTGCTCAACCGGGTATTGCCCGAGGTGGAAATAGACCGGGACTGCCGGGATTTCTTTTACCAGGTCAATAGACGTAAAAACAGCGAACAGATCAACGGGCTGGCGTTGAATCGCCTTACGAGATGGGCCGTGCAAACGTTCGCTCGCACGCGCGTCCCCATACAGCAAAATGACACTACGCCTTACCAGCAGGAGTCGGTTTGTGCGTGTAGATTAGACCTGGATTTCAATACAGACCATGAATTTGCAAAGAAATTGCCTAAAACCAGGCTGGGAAAATTGCTTGATGAACTCTCCAAGCTTGCGGTTGATACATCAAACGAGCTTGCGAGAGGCAGCCGATGAACAGGATTAAAACGGCCGAGACGGCTGAACGGAGTAGTGAGTCCGCTCCTCCGTTCCTCACTCCATTCGGGGCATACTGGCCGCCATCGGCTATGGGGATCCTGGCAGAACGCGATACGAGCCGGAAAGCATCGGCTCCATTCGACAGGCCGAAAGGCAAAACCTCGATACATCTGGTTCTCCGCCGTGAGCACTCGCAATCATCCACGGCTTACGTGGCAGCACATTTCAAGTTTTCTGAACGTTCTGCCGAGGATTGGTTGGGCAAGCGGGAAGCCAACGAGGCAACGCCTTTTTCGTCGTCCGAACGTTCTGTTAGCACTGTTTTAGCCGCTTATGAGGAGCGGTTGCCTGCCAGGATTGTTGACCGCATCCGCGAGTTGGACGAAATGCCTTACGATGTGGAATTTGGCGAAGATCCCATGAACCCGGACTCCGTGGAGTGCTTCATCAGATGCTTTTTAAGTATGCCCCGCACGGAGAAATTGCCGGGGCTGAGCGCATCTTCCAGTGGGACCTTGTACGCCGCTTGGCGCCCTGAGCTGGGGACCAAGGTTTCGGCGCGATTTTTCCCCAATGGAACCATTTGGGTTGCCTTGCTGCGTAGTGAAAGCGAGCCAGAAACGTGGGAAGTCAGTGCCGAAGACGTGCTTCGGGAAAAGTCACTGTTGCCAATTCCAGGCATAATATAGGTGGTGAAAGGAGAGCCCCTGCCGGACAAAGACCACGTGCTTCGCGGGTGCGGGCCCCGTGGAATAGACGGTAATGAAATAACCGTGGCGGCATTTGAATTGCGTCCCAGAGATAATCATAGACTATCCACGGAATGGGTTGAGTGCCGACAGGCGCCTGTTGCTGATCATCAGGATGAAAAAGCTTTGAAAAGACTGGGAAAGAGGTTGTTTAGAGAACAAAAGGTCTGTAAGTTGAACGCGGGGGAAGTCCGCCAAGTATCCAATGAAGAAACCATCCTGGACGTGTTGGAGGATGGTTCAGAAAACAATCCTTGTCATTCGGTGATAGTGGGACTGACTGGTGCTTCCGCAGATGCGGGATTACTGGAAAAACTTGTTGAATTGGCAAACCGAGGTGAAATTTTTGCTCTCCACAATGGGTCTGATTGATTTTATTGCAGAGCGGCAGGCCAGGCAGAACCTTTGCCGAATGTTCCCAGCATGACATGGGACGTAATGACGAAAGCCTCGCCGGGGCAACCGCGAACAGCAACGGCCGCCGCCCGGGACCGAGCGAAAATGGCGACTGGCAAAAGTGTGTTGCCGTCGGGCCGGCCCGTAGCTGATAACGCGGTTGCAACCATTTATTATTAACCTCTCAGGAGGGCCGTAATATGAAACCCAAAGAGATTGTTCAACATATCATGGAAAGTTTTATACCCACCGCAGATGACCTGCGGAAACAGAATATTACCGACCATGCCCAGTGGGGCGGGAAACTTCTGGCGGGCATGAACAACCTTGACCCGTCCTGGGACCTTTCGCCAAGCAAGAGGCCAAGGGACCCCGACTGCGGGGAATGGGATTTTGAAATGACTTGGGCGGAAGATGGCGGCCCCGTTCACAACAATAAAGAAAACAGCAGAGCCGCGATTACTCTCAGGATTTGTAAACCGAATGATTCGAGCGAGCATAACGACGATGGCCCTGTTATGCCCATTCGACCGTTCAGCGAGAGCAAGCCCGGCGATTCTTACACCTTGGTCGTGAGATATACGAGCAACGACGTGAAAGGGTTTTGTCTCGAATATCGAGTGTTTGAGGTCGATGATGCGAATAACTCCATCTGTACGGAGCGCGGGCGCTTGGACCACGACTGAAAGTGGGCAGGGCAGGGCCGGCGAAACGGCGTAGCAGGAGGCGGGGGAGCCTTCGGGCGCCGCTTCAACACGCAGGCGCCGGGCGCGTCATCCGCTCGGCCCCGCGTATGGTTTCCCGGCGCTGTCCTGTTGCGACGCCGGCGTGCGGATACGCGCCCTCGTGGGGCACTGGCTGTTTGTGTTCAGCGCCCCGCGCTCGCGCCGCGTGTTCGTTGTGGCCGGCGCCTGCGACAGCAGTCGTCCGGCCGCGCAGACCCTGTGCGGCCGGGTCTCTGACTCGCTCCACCGGCCCCTCGAGGACAACGGCCGGCGGACGGCAACGCCGAGCACGTCGCCGGACGGCGGCCGTCCGCCCCCGCTTGCCGGCCACCGACTCCGGCGTGAGGCGCACCGTCTCCGCGACGGCTTCCGATAGGCGCGGCGCTCATTCCCGCCCAGCCATCGCCCGCCGTCCAGCCGCCGCGCCCGCAACAACCGCGCCTTGGGCAACGGCGCGGCGTTCGGCAACGCCGGGCGCCCAGCCGCCCCAGCCTGCTGTCGCCGCCACAGACACAAAAAACCGCTCGCGCTACATCCCCCGATGGTGTATGATGACCCGCTTTGCGCCTGCGCTTGGCTTCAGCGCCCAGATTTATGCGCCCAGGCAACCCAACAATGTCAGCCCAACAATGCGGGAGACGGCGAAAACCCCATGAACCCGGCTTCTGTGGAGTTTCGCCCAAGCATTTTTGGAAAACCGATAGCCGCAACCGACAACCTGTGATAGGATACGGAGTCAAATGTCTGAACGAAAATGGCAGATTGAAAGCCTTCGCTTCACGGCTTTCCCCAGCGAACCCCAGCGCCCGCAGGAAAACGCTTGGGAAACACTCAGAGGAGCGCCCCCAGCTCGACGGCAAGTGCGCCCGCAGGAAGACCTGATACACGAAGCCGGCCCCCTTGGAAGCGGTGCGCTAACGTACGACGCAAATCCGACCCGTATAGACTGGCGCTACCAGCCCCAGGCGACGGACGACGGCCCTCCTGACTTGGGAGAGTTCCCTGGCGGGGAGGTCTTGTTTCTCCAACTTATGAAGAGATGGCTGAAAAATGCGCCGAGCTTGAAGAGAATCGGATATGGCCCGGTCCTCTTGCTTCCGGTCAGCAGCCAGGGAGAAGGCAATGCGGTGCTCAACCGGGCATTGCCCGAGGTGGAAATAGACCAGGGTTGCCGGGATTTCTTTTACCAGGTCAATAGACGCAAAAACAGCGGGCAGGTCAACGATCTGGCGTTGAATCGCCTTACGAGATGGGCCGTGCAAACGTTCGCTCGCACGCGCGCATCCATACGGCAAAATGGCATTACGCCCTACCAACAGGAGCCGGTTTATGTGTGCAGATTGGACCTGGATTTCAATACAGACCATGAATTTGCAAAGAAATTGCCCAAAACCAAGCGGGGAAAATTGCTTGATGAACTTTCCGAACTTGCGGTTGCTGCGTCAAACGAGATTGAGAGAGATAGCCAATGAACGCACTGACAACGGCCGACACGGTTGAATGGAGCAACGAGTCCGGCGCCCCGTTCCCCGCTCCAGTCGAGGCATCCCGGCCGCCGTCGGCTACGGAGGTCCCGGTGGAACGCGATGCAAACCGGAAAGCATTGGCTCTGTACGGCCTGCTGATGGGCGACGCTTCAATACACCCAATCCCCCGCCGTGATGTTCCACAATCATCTACGGTGATCTACGCAGTAGCGCTGTTCTCGTTGCCCGAACGTTCTGTCAGCACTGTTTTAGACGCTTACGCGGCGCAGTTGCCCGATGAGATCGCCGTCCGTATCCGTGAGTTGGACGAGACGCCTTACGGGGTGGAATTTGACGAAGACCCCATGAACCCGGACTCCGTGGAGTGCTTTCTCAAGTGCTTTATAAACCTGCCCCGCACGGAGAAATTGCCGGAACTGAGCGCCTCCTCCAGCGGAACCTTGTACGCTACCTGGGATCCTGAACCGGGGACCAGTGTTTCGGCGCGATTTTTTCCCAGCGGGACCATTTGGGTCGCGTTGTTCAGTGATAAAAGCAAACCGAAAGCATGGGAAGTCAGTGCCGAAGACGTACGACGAAAACATTCACTGTTGCCAGTCCCAGGAATAATTTAGGTGGCGAAAGGAGACTCTCTGCCGGACGAAGACCATGTGCTTCGCGGGTGCGGCGACCGTGGGGCGAACAAGAGCAATAAAGTAACCATTGCAGCATTTGAATTGCGTCCCAGGGACAAGCGTAGACTATCCACGAACTGGGTTGAGTGCCCGCACGTGTCTGTTGCCGGCAACAAGGATCAAGCTGCGCTGAAAAGATTGGGAACGAGGTTGTCCAGAGAACAAAAAGTATGTAAGCCGAGTGTGGGGGAGGTCCGCCAATTATCTGACACAGAAATCCAACTGGACGTGTTGGAGGATGGTTCAGAAAACAATCCTTGTCATTCGGCGATAGTAGGACTGACTGGTACTACCGCAGATGTGATATTACAGAGACAACTTGCTGACCTGGCAAATCAAGGTGAGATTTTTACACTCCCCGGGAGGTCTAATTGATTTTATTGCAGGGCGGCAGGCTGATCCGATTCGCCCTCATACTTCAACCCCAGCGACCGGTTCGCCGCCGCCGCGCGTTTATCCCAGTTGGCCGGTTGGCAGCCCAGATTAAGCAGGGTCTCGTCTCGGCAACAGGCAACGGCGCGGCGGCGCTCCGCCGGCGCTGGCGGGTTGGTTACCAGTTCGGCGGGTGGTGTTAGCGGCGCCCTTGCCCCCGGGTTGGCGCCGGCATCAAGGCGGAGGCGAGCGGCATGGCAGGGCGCGTCATCGCGGCGGCTCCCGGTTGCGCCGGCCTGCCGCTTCGCGCCGGGCGCGGCGCACCGCCTCCAACCGGTCCCGGCCCAGTTGCGCCACCCTGATTTCGTTCCCCGGCGGTGGCTTATCAGCAACCGGGCAACTCGTCCCTACCACGAGTGCGGTGGGGGCGCATCAAAGGCCGCCTCGCTCACCGGGGGTTGTTTGCCGGGCAGGGGGGCATGATGCCCGCTAGGGGATTTATTGACGCGGCCTCGGGCCGTTACAGTTTTCGTCCGCGGCGGTTCGGGGGAAGCCCCCAAGTCACCGGGGCCAGTAGGCGTAAATGACGAATAGAAAAGGAAGGGCGAGCACGATGGGCAGATAATTTTCAACATCCGTGAGCTCCCGGTAACGTCGGGTGTTCGCCCCCTTTCCCAGATACTCCCATTCACGGGTGAAAAATTCATAGGGCAACTGCTTCTCCAGTTCCTGCAGGGTCTTAAACTTGCCGGTATTGAGTTGGCGGTAAGAGCGGATAACGATCCACCACGCCAGGCATATCGCTATCCCGATCAGGGCGAGCATCGTGATGAAATCTGCAGGGAGGTCGCCCGCTCCCTGCCGCAGGAAAAACGCGAACAGGGCGGCAATTCCCGTCAGCAGACCCACAAACAGCCGGTTCGCCCCCGCACGCCGCTGGCTCACATTGTCCGCCAGCACGGCGTGAAGCTTGTAGATTTCCAGCAGTTTCTGTCTTTCTTCGCTCATTGGGTCAGGTTAAATCCCTTATCGCTCCAATGATGCTGTCGGCATTCCAGCCAACAATTCTGCTGGCGTTTTCTTTAACCATTGCAGAGGTCCTCTCGCTTCCCCACGGCTCCACGGCAATGACTGGCTTTGATTTGTCAAATCCGCTTTCCGCTATTTTCATCTCTTTGCTGATCCACTTGCTGTAGGTCGCATCGACTCCGGCCAACACAAGCACTGCGTCGCAGGTTCGCATTTTCTGCCGAATAGCGTCAGACAACTCTTTATCGCTCCCCGCATCGTGTATCGGGTCGTCTTTTGGTATGGAGTAATTCTTAAAATCAAAAAATGGTCTGTTTTCCAACAGCCCCAGCAACCTCTTGTACCTGTCTGAATGCGTCCAAGAGTGGCTGATAAACAGGTGATGTATTTTCATATTATCTTCCGTAATGCGGGTTAGCGTATTTCAGCCTGTTACGTACTTCAATTGTACGTCACGGCTAATATAAGAGATCATACGTTTAGCAGTGTAGTACGGCAACGCCGCTTTGTCAAGGCGGCTGTGCGGGTCCATCACAGGCTGGAATCTGGGCGTTGCTGAAGTCGCGTCCACCGCCAAGGCCGCTACAATCAAAGCGAGAGCCCGCTCCCCGGAGGCCAAGCCCAAGCGCATCATTTTGCACCCCCGACGCCAGTGGTTACGGCCAGTTCGCGGGCGCGGCTCATTGCATCCACCCCGGCGGCAGGCGTTGGTACTCCATGCCGTCCGCCGGCACCGGGCGCCCGGTCTTGTCGTCCCAGACGTATTGGTAGTCCAGCACGCAGGCGCTGTCGGGGTCCAGTCTCCACACCGACGCCTGCCCGGTCCCGCTTTCGCCCGTGCGCCGTTGCCCGTCGGGGTAGTAGGCGGCCAGGCAATGCCGGGCGGCGCCCTCGGCGGTCAAGTCCGGTTGGTCGACATAATGAATGTACGGGAAAGCATTGGATCGGTCGTCGACGAGCAGGCAAAGCCAGTCGCAGCCGGCGCGGCGGGCGGCGGCCACGGCGTCAGCCAGGCACTTGTGCCAGCGTTTGCCCTCGGGAGTAGCCCGCCACTTGGCGGAGACGATGGCGGCGGCCGGGTCGGGCCGGCGTTCGCGGGCGCGTCCCCTCGGCGGGCGCGGTGGATTGCCGTTTTCCTGTCCGGCGGCGGTTGGTTGATTTTTTTACTCATGGCGTAAGCGAATGTATACCGTCGGGCGGGCGTGTCAAGGGGCGGTCGTACGGGACAAAAAGTGCTTGCGGCTGGGTTATTCTACTCCCCGCAACCGGCCCCGCTCGCCGTCATCGCGTACCAAGCACAGCTGGCGGTCATTGCCCGCGCTGGGCGGTCATGCCCTCGCCTCGGCAACACCCTGGTCAGCGGCGGGCGCACCGGTCATCCGTCCCATGCCCACACAGCTCGGCCCGTCCGCCCCGTCCAAGCGGCTCAAGCCGCAAGCGTGGCAAGTTGCCCCGGCGGAGTGCGCCGCCCCCGTGCGACTACGCCGGCTCCCAGTTCCAGTCGTGCTCCGCGCAGGGGCAGGGGCATAGTCGAGCGACTCCGGACGCGCCCACTCAATATACTTGCCTGCGTTCAGCAGGTTGCCGCGGCGAGCGCCCTCCAGTCCCGTTCGCGGCATCGATATTGTCATCGCGTCGCCGCCCCAGGGAACCCGGCGTCACTGCCACAGCCGGTCAAAGGAGACGGGCCTCCCATCAGGGCAGTGGTAGCAGGAAACATCAATCTCCCCGTGGCGTTTTTTTCGTATTGGCTTATGTATGGTGGTTCTCTTGGCGAAGAGCTCGTCTCCCTTTTCTGCGAGCAAGACATAACGGACCTCATACTTCCCCAAGGAATTGCTGTTTTCGACCCGACACATCGCACGCAAGTACTCGAACAACGGACTGCTTCTGCGTAGTTGCTCACAACCCTCCAGGACACGGTTCATGTTGCTCTTCAGTTCCACGAACAGCACCCGCACCCTGCGTTTGTCCTGACGCACGATCAGGTAGTCGCACCGTTTCTTCCAGGGTCCGTCTTCAATTCCCCGCGGCGGGATGAGTTGGTACTCCCCTTGCCCCCCTTGCTCCTTTTGCCCCTTTTGGTCCAGACGGATGACCACGGCGTTATGTCCCAGCCCCGACACGTTCACCTCCATTTTGCCGGCGCCTTGACGCTCCCTGAGGACAACAGAGCCGTCGGGGCGCGGCGTTTCCCGGCATTCCCGCCTGATGATCTTCCGAAAGCAATCCGCCGGCATCTCACGGATTCTCCTCGTCTTGCTGCAAGCCAAACGCCAGTTCGTACGAAGCGTTGTTTATGCTGTCTATGGTTTTGTCAAACACCGGCATATTAATGCCGTAGCGTTCTATTTCGCAAAGCGTTGCGCCGCCTTTCTCCACGGTGTACGCGCGCAACCTGGTCGGGTCCAAGCCGTCGTTCTCGGCGTACTTGAGCCGCCGCCGGGTCTTGTCCTTGCCGGGGAAGTCCCGGCCCAGCATGATCAGGTTGTTGATCTCCTTGAGGAGGTAGTCGCTGTGGGTGGAGACCAGCACTTTCAGCCCCGCCCGGACGCAACGCGCCAACAGCCGCGCCAGTTGCACCTGGTTGGCGGTGTCCAAGTGACTTTCCGGCTCGTCTATGACCAAGAGGTGGTTCTTGCAGGCCGTATGGCGCAAAAAGAAATAGAGGCCGGACAACTCCTGGGCGGCCGCAGACGCCCGGTGCAACGGCAGGTTGAAGCTGCGGTTTTTGTCGCGCGTCCGGGAGACGAAGCGCACTTCATCGTTGACCACGCGATAGTCGCCGCCCATCAGCTCCTTGATGTCGTCGAACAGCCGACTCTCCCAGAGCTCGCTCTTGTCGTTGCGAAGGTCCGGTATGTCCCTGGCGCAGTCAATATTGTCCTTGATCGGCATCGCGTAACGGCTGGCGGCGCGGTTAACGAAAGTATACGGCGCAACATCGTCCCGGACTCCCTCCGCCGCCATGTTTTGCAACCGGTCCACCACTTGGTTCCTGGCGCGATCAAGATCCCGGAGAAACAGCGAGGCGCCGGACCGTTCGGAGGTGAGAACAAACGGGTCGGGCAACGCGTCTATCGTGTCCATCAGCAGAAAACTTTTATAGACATACTCCAACGCCGCCGCCGTTTTCTTCTTATCGAGGTCCCGGGACGGCGGCCCCGCCCGGTTGAATGTCGCGCGTACTTTGCCGGCCGCCGGCGTAAACGAAAACTCACCCACATCCGTCATCTGGTAATGGCTGTCAGGGAAGTCGTCCTCGCTCCCGCCCGGGGCGTATTCCGCCCGGACCGACGCATCCTTGAACTCGTCGCCCCGGGCCTTGAACACTTCGGGCAACACTTTTTTCGAGTAGGCGGCGGCTATCGTCCGGAGCAGCCTGGCCCGTTGTTCGTTGAACGGTGGGCAGTCCACGGTAATCTCCGCGGCGCCCTCGCACACCCCTCGGGAAATCTGTTTGAGGAACGAAAAGCCGTCCAGCGCCGCCAGCCCCCGGGGCAACAGGCGGCCAAAGTCCGACCAGGACTGCCACGCTTTCAGAAAGCCGTAGAGGGCATACACCAGGTAGGTCTTGCCCGTGTTGTTGCGGCCTGCGATGATGGTGAGGTCGCCGAGTTCAAGCTCGGCCTCTTTCACCGGCCCTATGTTTTTGAAGTGAAACTTCACTGGCCGAACGCCTTGCTTTTCCATCTTCCCACCTCCTGGGATTGTTGTCGGCGGCTGTTGCGCACCCGCCGGGATTACTGTGATTGTGTGTGCGCCATGCCTGTTTCCTGCTCCGCCCGGCATCGGAGTTTCCTCACGCGACCGGGGCGGTCCTCGCAACGGCGACTCCCCGGCAACGCCAAGCGCCGCCCGGGGCATCATCCACGGGGGCAAGCGTAGCAGGGCAGAGGGCGCTTGTCAAGCGCGTGTACTAGTCCATAACATTTGTCGTTTTGGGTGGTCGGTGAACAGCGCCTGGATCGGGGGTTTCAAGCCCAGCGCGTGGTGGGGTCGTTCGGTGTTGTAGAACACCAGCCATTTCGCCAGGGCGCGGTTGAACTCGTCCAGGTCGTCCTGGAACAGCAGGTCTTCGTGGTATTTCACGAAGTCCTCTTGGATGGTGCGGTTGAAGCGCTCGCAGCGGGCGTTCATTTTCGGCGACCGGGGGTAGGTCCACCAGTGGCCGATGCCGTGCTTTTTCAGCTCGTTGTCAAAGTCCTTGCCGAACTCCGAGCCGTTGTCGGTCAACACCCAGCGCATGGGGCGGTAAAGCAGGAACAGGAGGGCGCGCAGGGCT
>CAZDXS010000164.1:0-1984 GCA_964509455.1 uncultured Enterobacteriaceae bacterium
CCCGCCACCCGCTCCCTGACCGCCGCGGCAATGGCGGCCACGCGGCGCCCGCCCGGCGCCTGCGGGTGCAGGCTGAACATCACCTGGCCGATGGCGTCGCCGAACAGGGGCTCGGCGTCCGTATATTGCTGCCCGGCGAACGCAACGGCGGCGCGCAACTCGCCGGGGCGAAACGCATCCAGGGCCGCGAGTTCCGCCCGCCGCAGGGCCGCGTGGGTCTCTTGCAGGGAGGTCCCCGGCGGCATTTCAATGTTGACGTAAAACAGCCGAATGGCGTCGGACTCGAAAAAGTTGAAGCGAATCTGCCCGCTGAGCAGGGCGCCGCCCGCCACCACGAGCACGAGCAAGATGGACGCCAGGGTGATGACGGGATGACGCAGGGACCGGAGCAGCAACCGCGTGTAGCCCCAGCGCACCCGCCGGGTGACTTCCAGGCGGCGGCGGTGCACGGCGCCGGGGCGGGAGAAGTCCACATCCAGCGCCAGCACGTGGGCCGGCAGGATCCAGTAGGCCTGGAACAGGCTCACCGCCAGGGCGATGCTCACCACCAGGGGAACGATGCGCATGAAATCGCCCAGTATGCCCGGCAGCAACACCAGGGGCAGGAACGCGGCGATGGTGGTCAACACGGAAGTGGTCACGGGCGCAAACACCTCTCGGAACGCGCAGATGACGGCGTCCATGCCCTCCAGGCCGCGTTGCAAGCGATAATACACGGACTCGATGACCACCACGGCGTCATCGACGATCATCCCCAGGGAAATCACCACCCCCAACAACACCGTGTTGTTGAGGGTGAAGCCGGCGGCGCTGATGATGAGAAACGCGCCCGCCAGGGTGAACGGGATGCCGATGCTGGTCAGAAAGGCGATGCGCGACCCCAGGAACACCCAGGTCACCAGCAGCACGAACGCCAGGCCGATGACGGCGTTGTTCTGCATCAGGGACAGGGCGTCCCGGGTGCTCACGGTCTGATCGTCCGCCAGCAACACGGTCACGCCGGTCGCGCCGCGAAAGCGGTTGCGCTCCGTTACGTACTCGTTGATGCGGTCCACCAGCTCCAGCACGTTGGCGTCCGCCTGCTTGGTGATGGAGAGCATGGCCGCGGGGTTGCCGTCAAACGTCACCAGCTGGGCGGGCTCTTCCCGGGTGCGGCTCAGCTCCGCCAGGGCGCCCAGCGGCACCACGCCGGACGCGGTGGTGATGGGGAAGTCGCGCATCATGGAAGGGTCCGGGTCGGTGCCTTGCAGGCGCACCAGCCACTTGCCCCCCGCGGCTTCCAGGTCGCCGGCGGACACGTCCTGGAAATACGTTCGCACCGTCTCGGAAATGTCCGCCGGCGTGACGCCCAGCCCCTCCAGGCGCTCGGGAATGAACGCGACATGCAGCTCCGGGTCGGACAGACCCACGTCGTCAACGCGGTCCACGCCTGGGAGGCGCTCCAAGTCCTTTTTCACTTCGCGCACCTGGCGCCGCAGGTTCTCATCGTCGCCGGCGCTGGTCGCCACCACCATGGCGCTGGGGAAGGCGTTGGAGGTGTTGACCTCGTATACCACCGGGTCTTCGGCGGCGTCCGGCAACTCGCCGGCATAGACGTTCTGCACTTCCCGCCGCAGGTCGATGAGGCGCTTGTCAAAAGTGCGCTCGTCCAGGCGGTTGAAGCGCACCAGGATGTTGGAGACGCCGTCGCGGCTGGTGCTGAGGGCGAACTTGATGTCCTTGACGCTGCGCCGCAGGGCGTCTTCCAGGGGCTCGGTGATGCGCTTTTCCACGTCTATGGCGGCAGCGCCCGGGAACACGGTGACAATGACCACCCAGTTGAAGTTGATCTCCGGGTCCTTGGCGCGGGGCATCTGGGCGTACGACACGGCGCCCAGCACCAGCACCAGGCAAAAGGTCAGGTTCGCCAGTACGTGGTTGGAGAGAAACCGCCGGAAGAAAGGCACGTCAGCGGGGCGCTTGCGGCGCGGGCGCGGCGGCGGCC
>CAZDXS010000165.1:0-2455 GCA_964509455.1 uncultured Enterobacteriaceae bacterium
TGAGGGCTTTTTGCAACGGGTCTGCCGGGTGCATGGAGGGCGGGGTGATTTCATCCAGGTACTCGTTGATCACCGCCGACTCGAACAACACGTTCCCGTTGATTTTCAGCACGGGGACTTTGCCCAGCGGCGAGATGCGCAAGAACCAGTCGGGCTTGTCGGCAAGCTCGATGTTGGTGCGCGTGAACGGGATGTCCTTTTCCAGCAGGGTGATGACCGAACGCTGTACGAACGGGCATAAATCAAAGCTGATCAGTTCAATGTCGGACGTCTTGGGCATTTACGAATACGCTGGCACGGTGCGGCGGCGGCCGGCCCGTTGCCGGTGCGCCTTGTTCATGACGAATAGTTTGTTTGCGATGAATAGGTTGCCGGCGCCCGCCGGCTACGGCAACGCGCCGCGGCGGCGCCAATCCACGGATGCGGGGCGGCCCGCACCGGTTTAGCGGTGTCCGCAACCGGAGATGCCGCAATGCGCATCGCCAACCGCCAACGCAGGCGCACCGCGCCCGCGCCCGCGCCCGCGCCGGATCAGCGGCGCCCGCAACCACAGATACCGCGCGCACATTGTCACCGCACGACCTCACCGCACGACCCGACGCCCGGCGCGGCGCAGGGGCGGGGCGGCCTGTGCCGGTTCAGCGGCGCCTGCCGCCACAGATACCGAGGCGCACATTGTTGCCGTCGATGCCGTTACGCGCATCGCCAACCGCCAACGCAGGCGCGGCGGCCTGCGCCGGTTTAGCGGCATCCGCCGGTGGCGACAACGCGCCGCGGCGGCGCCAATCCACGGATGCGGGGCGGCCTGTGCCGGTTCAGCGGCGATTGCCGCACGGGCAGGCCGCGACAAAGACGCGCACCGCCAACGCAGGCGCACCGCGCCCGCGCCCGCTCAGCGGCGCCGTCTGCCGCCTCTCTTGTTCCGGGGTTCCTGGAAATTGACGCGCAGGAAGTTGCCGTTGTACATCTTGCCGTTCAGCCCGGCGATGGCGGCCCGGGCCTCGTGGCCCTCCATATCAACAAAGCCAAACCCCTTGCACTTGCCGGAAAACACGTCGGTGGCGAGTTGCACACCGCGCACCCTGCCGAACTCTGAAAACAGCTCGGTCAGGTTGGCTTCGGTAGTGTCGTCGGGCAGGCTGCCAACAAACATTCTTTTCAACGCTGTATCCTCGGCCCGGCGCACCGGGCATGTAAACTTGTGACTGTAAAACCAGGAGAGCAAGTCCTCCCCGGGTGTTGCGGGGAGGACTCAAAAAACGGAGGGAGATCCGTTATACTATCTCCACGTTGGAGGCCTGCGGACCCTTTTCGCTGTCCTGTGTTTCAAAGGACACCGCTTGGCCCTCGCTCAGGGTCTTGTACCCTGTCGCCTGTATCGCGGAAAAATGAACAAAAACATCGGGGCTGCCGTCATCGGGCGTAATAAACCCGTAGCCTTTAGCCTCGTTGAACCACTTGACTGTGCCTGTTGCCATATATCACCTCGCGGGAAGTTTGAGTTTAAACATTGCAAATTCACAAGGTAATACAGGAAAAACCAAACGGAATTACTGAATTGACCAGAGAAAATATGCAAAATACGGGGGTAGTATGCACGAAAACGACGGTGAGTGCAACAAAAATTTTACGCCGTTTCACCGCACCGCGGCCGGCGGTCGCCGCGGCGCTTCATCCTCTGGGAAAACAGACGACGATATGAATGACGAAAGCCCTGAAAAACCTGTCGAACTCGATATGCTGGAGCGCATCTTCCGCATGCAGGCGGAGCTGAACGACTACGTTTTCCGCAACAACGACCTGCGGGACGCCCAGGGCGACCCCCTGTCCATGCGGGCCGTTTACGCGGCCGCCAACCGCGGCGAGCTGGGCGTGAACGAGTTGCCCAATGCCTGGCTGACGCGCTACGCCCGCGCCCTGCGCGAGGAGCTGGCGGAGCTGGACGATGAGTTGCTGTGGAAGTGGTGGAGCCGGGACGAGATTGACATGCAGAACATTCGGGTGGAACTCATCGACCTGTTGCATTTCCTCGTGTCCGCCATGATCTGCGCCGGCCTCACCCCCGAAAAGGTCTATGAGGTGTACTGCCAGAAACACGCGGTGAACGTCAACCGCCAGGACCGCGGTTACAGCCAGGCGCAGAAAACCGAAGACGACAACAAGGGCATTGGCTGATGACGGCGCATAGTTACGCCGCCGCGGCGCGGCGTACAGCGATCCTGCTCGCAACACTGCTCCTGGCGGCAGGGGCCGCCGCCGCCGCCGATTTCAAGTCCGGCACGGCGACCATTCACGCCCAGGGGCGGGAGTTGCGCTACCAGGTTGAAGTGGCGGACACCGCGCAACTGCGCAGCATCGGCCTGATGTACCGCGCCGGCCTGCCCCTGGACCAAGGCATGTTGTTGCTGAATGAACGGCCGCAACCGGTGCGCATCTGGATGAAAAACACGTTCGT
>CAZDXS010000166.1:0-4511 GCA_964509455.1 uncultured Enterobacteriaceae bacterium
GCATACTCCCTGATTTTCCCCCAGGCGCTGGCCAGGTACTGCCACATGGAGAGCAGCGTCAGTCCTGCGGCCAGGTACAGCAGCACCAGTCCCATCCCGTACGTGGGCAACCCGTACAGCGGCTCTTCATACACCAGCAGCGGCAGGGCGACCATCTGCGCCAGGGTCTTTATCTTGCCGTAGATGGATACCGCCACCCGGCTGCGCGCGCCCAGCTCCGCCATCCACTCGCGCAGGGCGGAGACGGTGACCTCGCGGCCGACGATCACCGCCGCCGGCAGGGTCAGAATCCACCCGGTGATCATCGACCCGGAGTGGCGCTCCACCAGCAGCACCAGGACCACCGCCACCATCAGCTTGTCCGCCACCGGGTCCAGGAAAGCGCCCAGTTTCGAGGTCTGTCCCAGGCGGCGGGCCAGGAAGCCGTCAAACCAGTCGGTGAGGGCGGCAATGATTAAAATGGCGCACGCCAGCTTGTTTGACCACCCGCCCGGCGAGTAGAACGCCAGCACGAAAAAGGGGATCAGCGCAATGCGCAGGAAAGTAAGGCTGTTTGGAAGGTTCATAGTGTAATCACTTGAAGTATAATCTCTTTAACCAATGGAATGTGAAAACGGAGGCCGCGCTCAACCCTTCTCCCCGTGGAGCGCGGCGTAGATTCTACCCGCCAGGTTCTTGTTAATTCCCGGCGCCCGGGCCAGCTCCTCCTCCCCTGCTCCGGTCACGCCCTGGAGGCCGCCGAAGAACCGGATCAGCTCGCGGCGGCGTTTCGCCCCGATGCCGGGGACTTCTTCCAGCACGGACTGCCGGCGGCGCTGGTCGCGGCGGCGGCGGTGGCCGGTGACGGCGAAGCGGTGGGCCTCGTCCCGAATCTCCTGGATGAGGTGCAGGGCGGGCGCATCGGCCGCCAGCCGCAACTGCCTCTCGCCGTCGGAGAACACCAGTTTTTCCCGGCCGGGTTTGCGCGCCTTGCCTTTCGCCACGCCGATGATGAGGGCGTCGTCCAGTTGCAACTCTTCCGCCAACGCCGTCACGCTGCCGACCTGCCCTTTGCCGCCGTCGATGAGCACCAGGTCCGGCAATTTGCCGTCTTCTTGCTTCACGCGGGCGTAGCGGCGGGTGAACGCCTGGGTCATGGCGGCGTAATCGTCCCCGGCAACCACTCCCTTGATGTTGAAGCGCCGATAATCGCTCTTCACCGCCCCGCCCTGGTCAAACACCACGCAGGAGGCAACGGTCGCCTCGCCGCTGGAATGGCTCACGTCAAAGCACTCGATGCGCTCGAACGGGGCGGGCGCCCGCAGCGCCGCTTGCAGGGCCACGAGGCGCGCTGCGTACTTGTCCTTGGACGCCAGGCGGGTTTTCAGGGCGATTTCCGCATTGTTCAGCGCCATTTCCAGCCACTTGCGGCGCTCGCCCCGGTGCGGGCGCTTGATGCTGACCCGGCGGCCGCGGCGCTCGCTGAGCACGCTCGTCAGCGCCTTGGCGTCCGCCAGGGGATGGCTGACCAGGATTTCCACGGGCACCTGCTCGCCGCGCACCTTTTCCAGGTAGTAGCGGGACATGAAAGCGTTCAGCACCTGCCCCTCGTCCAGTTCCCGGGCGTGGTTGGGGAAAAACGCCCGGTTGCCCAGGTTCAAGCCGCCGCGCACGGAGAACACTTGCACGCAGGCAACGCCCTCTTGCGCCTTGCATGCTACCACGTCCAGCTCCCCGCGCGGGGCGGTGATGTACTGGCTTTCCTGTATTTTGCGCAGGCTGACCAGCTGGTCCCGGTACTGGGCCGCGCGCTCGTAATCCAGGGCGGCGGCGGCTTGTTGCATGGGCGCGGTCAGGGCCTCCATCACCTCCTCGTTGCGCCCTTCCAGAAACAGCGTCGCATGGCGCACGTCCTCCTGGTACTGCCCGGCCGCCACCAGCCCCACGCAAGGCGCCGTGCAACGCTTGATCTGGTACTGCAGGCAGGGGCGCGAGCGGTTGCGGAAGAAATGCTCGTCGCAGGGGCGGATCTTGAACAGCTTTTGCACCAGGTTCAGGGCGCGGCGGGCGGCCCTGGCGCTGGGATAGGGACCGAAATAGCGCCCGCCGCCGGAAGTGGGGCCGCGGTAAAAGCTCAGCCGCGGATACGCCGCGGCGGCGGACAGGCGCAAGTAGGGGTAACTCTTGTCGTCGCGCAACAACACGTTGTAGCGGGGGCGATGCTCCTTGATCAGGTTGCTTTCCAGCAACAGGGCCTCCGCCTCGGTGCGCGTTACCGTGACCTGCACGGCGCACACCTGCCGCACCAGCGCTCGGGTGCGGGCGGACTGCGGCTTGTTGCCGAAGTAGCTGCCCACCCGCTTTTTCAGGTTCTTCGCCTTGCCCACGTACAGCAGGGACTGGTTTGCGTCGAACATCTGGTAAACGCCCGCATGGGAGGTCATGGTCGCCAGCAGGGACTTGTGGTCGAACCCGGTCATGCCCCAATTGTAAGGGCAAGCAGGGAAAAACAACAACGCGAAAGGAAAAACCGACTACCGCGGCGCACCGTTTTGTGGTACAACGGGCTTTTGCGAACGACCGGCGGAGTAAAACGTGGGCAAATATTACGGGCTTGGCAGGCATTTGAAGAGGCAAAAGACCTCTCCTGTGATAATGACGTTCGACCAGGTAAACGAGGCGTTGGGGCTTTTCCGACGCCTGCCCGGCAGCGCTTACGCGCACCGAAGCTGGTGGGCGAACAATGAAAGAAGCCCTCAGGCGAAAGCCTGGCTGTACCAAGGCCGGCGCACAGACAAGGTTGACCTGCAAGGACGGCAAGTCACGTTCTGGTGCGACGGCGGAGATGCATTGCTGGAAGCGAGGCGGCACAGCGTGCGGCGAAGCAAGTACGACAAGTTAGGCGAGTTTCTGGATAAGCAAACCGCTTCTCCGGTGAGCATGACGTTCAGCGAAGCGGCGGCGGTGCTGGGGTTTCCTCTGCCCGACAGCGCTTATCGGCATGAAACCTGGTGGGCGAACAGCACAGGTCACAGTCACGCCAATGCCTGGGTGGTCTCCCGGGGCCGGCACACGGACTTGGTCAGCATCAAGGGGAGGCATTTGATTTTCTACCGTTTTCAGCGCGACGTGTTAGCTCAGGGAATCAGGCGCGCCCTGCTTTCCGCCAAATATCGGCAAGATTTTTAACCTGCGAGGTAAAGTCAATGAAAACTTCATCCCTGTTGTTTGTTGCCTGGCTTTTGCTGTTCGCGAACGCAACATCGGCCCAGGGCCCGGGTTCGAATCTGAACCCCCTGGCGTTTGGCGATGACCAAACCATCGTGGATATAGACAAGTTGGTGTGGGAGCCGCTGGAAGTGGAAAGCCTGGCGTCCGGCGCGGAGATTGCGGTCGTGAGAGGCGACTTGGGCAAGGGCCACAGCGAATCCTTTCTCAGACTGCCGCCCGGCTACGTTGTCAGAGCGCATACTCACACAAGCGATGAGCTATACGTTTGGCTGAGCGGCGCATTCACATTGATCGCACATGATGGAACAGAAACCAAGTTCCGGGGGCCCGCCTATATCAGCTTTCCCGGCAACGCGCCGCCGCACGGCATGGTTTGTGGAGATAAAGAGCCCTGCATCTTCTACTTGAGGTACTCCCGTCCTTTTGACATCAAGTATTAGCACCGCATGGAGAGAGAAGCCGCAGGACTGAGGAACCTGCGGCTTTTCCTATTCAGGCAATCCCAGCCGCCGGGCGCGCCGTTCCTGCCGCCGGGGTCGGCGGCCTGCGTCTTGTTGCCGAAATAACCGCCCACCCGCTTTTTCAGGTTCTTTTGTGCGCCGTTTTGTGGTACAACGGGACTTTTGCGAACCACTTGAAAAGTAGAAAAATGAGCAAATACAAACCGCTTGGCGAGTACCTCGCCAGGCAAACCGCATCGCCGCTGACGCTGACGTTCAAGGAAATCGAGGGGGTGCTGGGGGCGCCCCTGCCCGTGTGCGCGTTCGGCCATCGCGCCTGGTGGGCCAACGACAAGCGCCCGGGGCGACAGGCGGAATCCTGGCTGTCCCGCGGCTGGCACTCGGGAAAAGTTGACTTGGACGGGCGCCGGGTGACTTTTCGGAACAACGGCAACATGAGCAAGTACGACCCGCTGGGCGAGCATCTCGCCCGGCAGGCCGCCTCGCCGGTGACGCTGGCGTTCGAGGAAATCGTGGAGGTGCTGGGGGAGCCCCTGCCCCCCAAGGCATACGCCCTTCGCTCCTGGTGGGGGAACGTCAAAGGCCGCTCCCACTCAAAAGCCTGGACGTCCCGGGGCTGGCGCGTGAAACATGTTGACTTGGGCGCGCGCTCGGTGACTTTTCGGCGCGGTCGCAAGGTGCGCTCCCGCAAGCGGTGAGGCCGGCGCTGGTGCGGGTGACGCCGCACCGCGTGCAGGTCGCAAGGCGCGCTCCCGCAAGCGGTGAGGCCGGCGCTGGTGCGGGTGACGCCGCACCGCGTGCAGGTCGCAAGGCGCGCTCCCGCAAGCGGTGAGGCCGGCG
>CAZDXS010000167.1:0-5133 GCA_964509455.1 uncultured Enterobacteriaceae bacterium
GGTCGCCGTCGCCGTCCAGGTCCGCCAGCGTCGGCACGGCCCTCTCGCCTGCGTCAATTCCGCGAAACGGGTTGACCGCCGCGGCTCGGTAAGGGGTCAGTGGGGCAGGCGTCATGGCCTCGGTGCGGCTCGCGTTATCGCCATCCCTGAAAACGGCCGGGCGCGAAGCCGGCGCCGACTACTCCTGATCCCGGCGCGACAACCCGTGTGGCAAGACGCCATGAACTCGGTGACTGGAGAACGGGCCGCATCTCGAGCGCATTTCGTCTCCTCGATCTGGGGCGGCGGCAACTTCCCGGCAGGGCGCGGCTTACCAACCCCATGGATCAGATCCTTCGCCGATGTAAGCGAGAGCATCAGGTAATACGGAGGGCATCTCACTTACGCCGAATATGTTCAAAACAATCGTAACGCCGTCGCCTTTAGTGTGCTGATCTCCGTACACGCGAGTCACCCTCTCAAAAGGCGCACCCAATGCCGGGTCGGCAAGGGCGTCGGTAATGAGCGCCACTTTCTGCTCCACCTCATCCACCGAGTCATGGACGAAATCAAGCGTCTGCGCAACCTCAACGAGTTCATTATTGATTTCCTTTTGCACTACAATCCGAGTCCCTTTCGAGTCAACTGCCGGCTCAACGTCCTGCAGGTCGACTCGATGTCGAGCGGGCATCAGGGGGGGCAGACGGTGATTGTCAAGGGATTCTTCGTACACAGGCGATCCAAACATCAATAGTGCCAAGTCCCTGACATGGGGGGAGCTAGCGAAGAAGTTGCCGTAATGGAGAGGAAATCGACCATCCGTATCCGTCGCCGCGGCCGCCTGGTCAAAAACCTTGCCGAGGTAGTAAAGCGCAAAGTTGCTGGCGGGTCCGGGGATATAATAATCGAACGCAATCGTCTGCGGGCCGGTGGGCTCGGGCTCGGGCTCAACGGCAAGACTGGTGGGCCATGCATCGTCAAAATGCCCGCGCACCCTACCCTCATGAATCTGCACTGCCGTCTCCAGAAAGTCCTGTGTTACTGTCTTCAACCCGTCTTCGTCGGACCACTCAACGCCGGCATCGCTCGGGACAAGCTCACGGAGTACGTTGATGATGTACGCATCCGTGTCTGCCGCCGATGGGCGGTAAGCCAACTCCTCCACCTCGATGTCCAAGTGCTCTATATCCCAGTTGGTGGGCCTGGAGACGTACATCCCCGGGATGAACGGCGTCCTCCCGGGGATGTGCTCTGGCCCGGGGACTTCAACATCATCGAGGCGAATAGTATCCCACACGCCGTCCCTGTCGACATCCCGCACCTCCACGAAACCCCGCACGTGCCAGCGGCCGTCGCCCACCCGACTCCCCCCCCAAACATTGCTCCCAATTACATAGGGCAGTCCCCGTTCCGCGCCCCACTCGTCGGTCATCCAGTTCGTGTCCCACGGCCTGTGCTCCCGGGACGCCTCAGTTAACGCCAGGCCGTTCTTTCCCACATACCACTCGCCAATGTCGTTCAAGTCGAGTTCGTCCCTCGAATCCAGCCTGACCGCCGGGCGAGCCTGGTCGGTGATCCTCCAGAGCACATTCCTATACAGGTGAGGTTCCGTTTCCGCTACGCGAGCAGGCTCTCGTTTTTCTTGTATCGCAAATTCCACCAAATCCCAGGTTCCGTCTCCTCTGAGCGTGACCGTATTCGGGGTATGCCAATACCCCGTTACCGGATCCTGGATTGACGCCCCCGGGATGCGAACAGCACTGTCGCGCAGAGAATAGTGATAAGCATTTTCGCTGTCCGTGTTGAAGCCGCCCCTGTGTCGCCATAGAACACCTAGTTCGTAGAGATCGGTCCGAGCGCCCCAATCGAGGTCGGTGCGCTCGTATGGGTTCGCCTCATCAGGAGTCACGGCGGCATCGGGGGCATCGTCGCCCCGTTCCAGATCAGTGTGTTCATGCTCGTTCATAATCAACCACCTCGCTGTCTCACGTCAATGACATTGCGCCTGCCGACGCGGGTTCCAGCCGCACTACCGTGCCACAACCCCGGGGGAACGGTAGCGCATCGCGCCGGCTCATGCCAGGTTTTTTCGAATGCAGATGCTACGCCCAGCGACCTCCTCCAAGCGATGCGCATCGAGTTCCGCCGGCAAGACGCGGCGCAGATGCGTAATGCGCGCGCCGGTTGCGAGCGCCTCTTGCGCCACTGGTCCGACTGCCTCGTTCGAGTTCAGTGTGTTCATACGGGCTCACATTTTCGCTCATAACCAACCGCCTCGTCAGCGCTGTTGCCTACCGTGTTGCTCTCCATTATAGTCCATCGCCGCGCCGCGGCAAGGCAAAAGACGGTTTGTCGACCAGAACCCGGAATGTCGTCTTTGCGCCGGCGGCCTGGGGCAATGGCGGACTCTTGCAAAGAGGGATACGCCAGCGCCAGGTGCGGGAGCTGGTGGAGCGGATTCGCCCCCTGCATTGCCTGGCAATGAACCAGTCAGGGATGCCGCGCCATCTCCTGTATCTTCCAGGCGGCGCTGGTCGCCCCTGGGCGCAAGTAGCAGTGCGGTGAGCGCGGCGCCTCGTCCCGCCGCCGGACAAGCGCCGGTTGCCCGGAGGCGAGCGGCGAGGCGGCGGCAGGTGCGTTGTCGGCGGCGCCAATCTCGTGGTGAGCGCCGCCGGTTTTCGGGCGTTGCCGCCGACAGCAGGCGCGGCGCCGGCGGCGCTGGTCGCCCTTGAGTGCAAGCCGCAGTGTGGTGCGCGGCGCTTCGTCCCGTCGCCGGGGCGGGGCGCCGGTTGCCCGGAAGCGGGCGGCGGCGCGGCGGTCAGTCCTCGGTTTCCTGGATGACGGCACTGCCCAGGCAGCGGTCCTGGTCGTAAAAAACGGCGTACTGTCCCGGGGTTACAGCCCGTTGCGGCTGGGCGAAGCGCACCCTGAGGGCGCCGTTTTCCGCTTGTTCCAGCGTACAGTCCTGGTCGGCCTGGCGGTAGCGCGTCTTCACGGCGCATTTTGCGGGAAGCGGCGGCGGGGCGGTTATCCAGCTGGGGCTTGTCGCCAGCAGGGAGCGGCTGAGCAGCGCCGGATGGTCGTGGCCCTGGGCCACTGTGAGCACGTTTTCAGCTACGTCCCGCGCTATCACGTACCAGGGTTGCTCCGGGCGCCCTTTCACGCCGCCGATGCCCAGCCCCTGGCGTTGTCCCAGGGTGTAGAAGTGCGCTCCTTCGTGTTGTCCCACCTCCTGCCCGTCGACGGTGCGGATGGGGCCGGGTCGCGCTTTCAGGTAGCGGCTGAGAAAATCCCGAAACGGTTGCTCGCCGATGAAGCAGATGCCGGTGCTGTCTTTTTTGTCGTGGGTGACCAGCCCCGCCTGCCGCGCCCGCGCCCGCACTTCGGGCTTGGTCAGCTCCCCCAGCGGAAACAGGCTGCGCCGCAACTGCGCCTGGTTCAGGCGGCACAGGAAATAACTCTGGTCCTTGTTGCGGTCGACGCCCTTGTGCAGGCAGGCCTGCCCGTTGTTGCGGTGAATGATTGCGTAATGTCCGGTGGCGATGCGGTCGGCGCCCAGGCCGGTCGCATGGTCGAGGAAAGCGCGAAACTTGATTTCCTGGTTGCACAATACGTCGGGGTTGGGGGTGCGTCCCATGCCGTATTCCCGCAGGAACAGCTTGAACACCTTGTGCAGGTAGTCCTCGGACAGGTCCACGGTGTTCAGCCGGACGCCCAGCTTCTCGCACACGGCCAGGGCGTCTGCTACGTCCGCTTCCCAGGCGCAACCGCCGCTTGGGTCGGGCTCGCTCCAGTTTTTCATGAACAGGGCTTCCACCTGCAACCCCTGTTCTTGCAACAGCAGGGCGGCTACCGAAGAATCCACCCCTCCGGATACGCCGACGATGACTTTTTCGTTTGCCATGGTTTTCAACGCAACGTGCGGCGCTTGCCCCGCCGCAGCGCCAAGACCTGCGCCCCGGCTCAGGGGAAGAGCGGCGGCGCCGCCTGCGCGCCGGCGGGCGGCGGCTTTTTCAGTTTCTCAATTTGCGGGTCGTCCCAGTCGCCGGTGATGGCGTACTGGTAGCTCAGCATGCTGTCGATGCCGTCGTTCAGCTCCTCGAACACGTTGCCGGCCAGGTACAGCACGGCGCCGGCGCCAATGCCCACCGGCCCCAACAGGGCGCTGGCGACGGGCAGGTTGTCGGCGAACTGGGGCGTGACAGTGACCAGCTGGTCGTAATCCCGGTCGCGCAACCCGGTCCTGCCGCTGATTAGCACGTCGGCGCTGGGGCCGGACAGGTGCAGGTCGTTGGTGTAGGCGTGGCCGTTTGCCAGCTTGAAGTTGCCCTTGATGCGGTCAAATGCCAGCCCCTTACCCAGCAAATCGCTGAAATCCAGGGACAGCCGGCGCGGCAGGGTCTGTAGGCTTAGGATCCCCAGTAGCCGGCCGGCGGCCGGCGACACGTCCAGCAGGCGCCCTTTCCGGATGTCCAGGTTTAGCGCCCCGCCGGCCCGGTCCAGCCCAAACTCGTGGGGCGCCCCTTCCCATGCCAGGTCCAGGGAGGCGCTTGTCTTGCCGTCTTTTATGGGCGTCGCTTCATGTCCAAAAGCGGCCAGGACTGTTTCGAACGCATCGGCTTCCAGCACGGCGTCTATTTTCACGGCGTGTCGCGCACCGGATTTTTCCCAGCTACCGCTGCCGTTGAGGCGCAGCTCCGGCTGGATAATTTCAATCTCCTTGAAAGAGACGCCCGCGGCGGTGGGCAGGGCGTTCAAGCGCACTTGGCCCAGCGGGCGCTCGCCATAGTGCAACTCGTCCACCTGGATTTGCATGGGGGGCCACTCGCCCGGGTTCGCGCCCGCCCCGGGCTTGCCGCCGGCGCCCTTGTCCAGGGCCAGTCGTCGCAGGGCCAGCGTTACCGGGCGCACCGCGTCGGGCGTTGTCGGAACGACAACGGCGCCGGCCAGTTGCGGCCCGTCCAGGTCTGTGCGCCAGCCGGCCGGGTCGCGCCGGGCCCGTACCGCGGCGTTCTCAAAAGACTGGCCGAATGCGTCCAGACGCCCCGTTTCCAGGTCCACGGCGATGCCGGCGGTGCTGAAAAAGCCGGGTTCGTTCCCCTGCCCGGCGGCAGACCCGAAGAACGCCAAGGCCCGGCGCCACTGGTCCAGGTC
>CAZDXS010000168.1:0-6749 GCA_964509455.1 uncultured Enterobacteriaceae bacterium
ACGCGCCCCGGCGCGGGCGCCGGGCAGGCCTCTCCCTATCGGGACGCCGCCTCGAGGGCATTGACCATCATCCGGTTCTTCGCTCCTCGCGCCAGGTCATACGGGGTCCAGCCGTCCTTGTTTTTGGCTTTCACATCGGCGCCCGCCGCCAGCAACGCCTGGACGACAGCGGGGGTTTCGCCAAACACCGCCGCGGCGTGAAGCGGGGTCCAGCCGTCGTTGGTCCTGGCGCCCACGTTTGCTCCTCCTGCAACCAGCGCCTGGACGACCTCCGGGTCCTTATGGAACGCCGCCGCGTAATGAAGCGCGGTCTGCCCGGTTTTATTTTTGGCGTTCGCATCCGCCCCGGCCGCCAACAAGGCCTTAATCACTCTGGGAGGCTGGTCGCTCCTTGCCGCATCGTGAAGCGGGGTCTCGCCGTCTTTGGACCTGGCGTTCGCGTCCGCCCCGGCGGCCAACAACACATCAATGATTTCAGGATGCTTGTTGAGCACCGCAAAATGAAGCGGCGTGCCGCCGCCTTTAATCCTGGCGTTCGCGTCCGCACCGGCCGCCAGCAGTACCCGGACGACATCGGGCGTGTTCCTGCCGACCGCCAGGTGAAGCGGGGGCACGCCGGCCCTGTCCCGGGCGTCCACGTCGGCGCCGGCCGCTAACAGGGTCTGGGTGATTGCCGGATTTTGGTTGTCCTGCGCCGCCCGGTGAAGCGGCGTGGCGCGGTACTTTTTATCCTTGGCGTCCACTTTCGCACCCGCCGCCAGCAGGGCCTCGATGACCTCGGGGTTTTTGTTTTCGGCGGCCGCTAGGTGCAACGGCGTTCTGCCAAATTCCTTGTCCTTGGCGTTCACTTTCGCGCCCGCCGCCAGCAGGGCCTCGATAACTTCGGGGCGTTCGTTGAGAACAGCCGCCAGGTGAAGCGGGGTTGCGCCATCGTTGTCCTTGATGTTCGCTTTTGCGCCGCCCGCCAGCAGGGCCTCGATGATTTCAGGGTGTGCGCTGTGTGCGGCTGCCGTATGAAGCGGGGTGCTGCCGTGTTCATTTTTGGCGTTCACGTTCGCGCCGGCGCCTAACAACAGCTGGATGACTTCGGGGCGTTTGCCGTGCACGGCCGCATCGTGAAGCGGGGTGGAGTCATGCTTGGTTCTGGCGTTCACGTTCGCGCCGGCCGCCAGCAGGGCTTGAATAATTTCAGGGGCTTCGCTGTGCCCGGGCGCCTGGTGAAGCGGGGCGCCGCCGACCCTGTGACCCGCAACATTCACGTCGGCGCCGGCCGCCAACAGGGCCTGAATGATTTCCAGGGGTCGGTCGTGCCCCAGCGCCTCGTGCAACGGTGCGCCGCCCGCCCTGGCCATGGCGTTCACGTCCGCCCCGGCCGCCAGCAGGGTCTGGATGACGTCAAGGGGCTGGTCGGCCGCCATCGCCAGGTGCAACGGGGCGATGCCGTTGTCGTCCCTGGCGTTCGGGTCCGCGCCCCGCGCGATTAACTCGGCGATGAGCCCGGCAGTGACATTGTCCTCTCTCAGCCAGGCAAAGAGGGCGTCCGGCGCCGCCTGGGCGGGCAGGTTCCAGTCGCCGCCGGGGGCTCCCGCCGGCGGGCGCTCGGCGCCGCCGGCAGCGGCATCTCCTCCCGCCGCCGGACGCTTGGCGCCGGGCGCGGCGGAATCTTCGCCCCGGGCCGCCCAAACAGGCGCCGCGACCAGCAACAGGACAAGCCCGCCAAGGGCAAGCAACCACAAGGTGTTCATACGCATCGCGCTCCAGGCTCCCAGGTTAACAAAATACGCCGCGAACCCCCGGCAGGGATTCGTCCCGCTCACGCAGTATGGTAGCACACCGCTCGCTCCGACGGGTTGTGCGCCAGCCGGCGCCGAACTCGCCGCGGGCGCCGTGCGCAGTGCGAGCGGGGACTGCCGCGCGTGCGTCATTCACGGCGGGAGGCGCGGCAGGCGAAAACGCAGGGCGCGGCGCGGGCGGCGACCGGCGGGATGCGCCGGCCAAGCACGACAGCGCACAATCCCGCGCTCCGGCTCGCGTCCCTGGCAGGCCGCTCCTCCCTACTGCCTTGCCTCTTCAAGCGCTGTTACTGCTGCCCAGTTCTTCTTGGCCAAGGCCAGGTCCAGCGGAGTTTCCCCGTCCTTGTTTTGGATGCCCGTTTTCGCGCCGGCATCCAGCAAGGTCCGGATGATTTCCGGGCGTCTATTAAGTACCGCCTCGTGAAGCGGGGTCTCACCAATTCCATTCCCGGCGTTCACGTCCGCACCGGCGGCCAGAAACGCTCTAATGATTTCGGGGTGTTCATTGCCCCATGCCGCCCAGTGAAGCGGGGTCCTGCCCATTTCCGTTTTGGCGTTCACGTCCGCACCGGCATCCAGCAATGCCTGAATGACGTTGAGGTATTTGCTGTTCCCAGCCGCATCGTGAAGCGGGGTCCCGCCCTTTTTGGTTTTGGCGTTTACATCCGCACCGGCGCCTAACAACGCTTGAATGATTTTGGAGTGTTTGCTGTTCCCAGCCGCATCGTGAAGCGGGGTCCTGCCCTTTTCATCCCTGGCGGTCGCGTCCGCGCCGGCGCCCAACAACGTCCGAATGGTTTCAGGGCGCCCGCCGCCCTGCGCCGCCGTGTGAAGCGGGGTCCTGCCCTTGTCTGTTTTGGCGTTCACGTCCGCCTCAGCCGCCAGCAAGGCCGCGATGATTTCCGGAGAATCATTCCGCCAAGCCGCTTCATGAAGCGGGGTGAGGCCGCCATAGCGGTCTTTGGCGTTCACATCGGCGCCGCTCGCCAGCAAGGCCGCAACAACTGCGGGGTTTGTGCTTCGTGCGGCCGCATAATGGAGAGGGGTGATTCCCCATGTATTTTCGACAGTTACGTCCGCACCGCCTCCCAGCAACGCCTGGATGACGTCAAGGTGCGCGTTGTGCTGGGCCGCATCGTGCAAGGGGGTGCTGTCATCCGCATCGCGGGCCTGTACATCCGCACCATTGGCAAGCATCAATTGGATGTTTTTGGAGTTCTGGTTGTGCCTGGCTGCCAAGTGAAGCGGGGCGGCGCCGGTTGCCGTTTTGGAGTCCGCGCTCGCGCCGGCCGCCAGCAGGGACTGGATAATTCCGACGTTCCCGTTGCGTCTTGCCGCATAGTGGAGCGGGGCGGCGCCGCTCTTGGCTTTAGCATGTGCGTCCGCGCCGGCCGCCAGCAAGGCATCGACGATTTCGGGGTTTTCGCTCCTGACCGCCGCCTCGTGGAGCGGAGTCGCGCCCGCCCGGTCCCTGGCGTTCACGGTCGCGCCGCCCGCCAACAGCGCCCGGATGATTTCAGGGTGCTTGTTATGCTTGGCCGCACGGTGGAGCGGAGTCTCGCCGAAATCACCCTGGGCGTTCACGTCCGCCCCGGCCGCCAGCATTACCTGGATGACGTCGGGGGTCTTGTTGCGTCTTGCCGCGAGATGAAGAGGCGCGTCATTATCTGCATCCTTGGCGTTTACCTCCGCACCGGTGGTCAGCAACATCTCGGTGACTTCAGGATTCCTGTTCCGGGCCGCCGCATAGTGAAGCGGAATGTGGTCGTGTTCATCCCGGGCGTTCACGTCCGCACCGGCGCCTAACAACGCCGCGATGACTCCAAGGTCCCTGATGTTTTCCGCCGCACGGTGCAACGGAGTATGACCGTATGCGTTCCGGGCGTGCACGTCCGCGCCCCGGGCAATTAACTCGGCGACGCGCTCGGCGGCGACCTTGCCTTGCATTAACTCGGCAACGAGTGCGTCAGTGGCCGCTTGTGCGGTTGCAGGCGCGGCTTCTGCCGCCGCCGGGCGTGCGGCGGCGGCCGCTTCTTCCTGTGCCGCTTGCACCGGCGCTACGGCCGCCAGCAGGGTCTGGACAATTTCAGGGTTTTGGTAACGCCCGGCCGCGAGGTGAAGCGGGGCGCCGTCGCCTTCAATCCTGCCGTTTACGTCCGCGCCTTGCGCGACCAACTCGACAATGCGAGCGGCGGTGATATCGCCTTGCATCAGTCCTGCAAAGAGTGCGTCAGTGGCCGCCTGTGTGGTTGCGGGAGCGGCTTCTGCCGCCGGGCGGCCGGCGCCGCCCGCGGCGGCCGCTTCTTCCTGTGCCGCTTGCACCGGCGCTACGGCCGGCAACAGGGCCTGCCCGCCAAGGACCAACAGCCACAAGGTGTTCATACGCATCGCGCTCCAGGCTCCCTGGTTAACAAAATTAGCAAAATACGCCGCGAATCCCCGGCAGGGATTCATCCCGCTTGCATGGAATGATAGCACACACCGCAACGCGGCCGCCGGCCGGCGGGATGCGCCGGTCAAGCGCGGCAACGCACAATCCCGCGCCCCGCTTCACGCCGCCGGCGGGCTTCTCTTTACCGCCCCGCCTCCTCAAGAGCGTTGGCCGTCATCCGGTTTTTCGCCTCCCGCGCCAGATCGAGCGGAGTCAAGCCATCCTCGTTTTTAGCGTTCGCGTCTGCGCCGGCCGCCAACAACGCCTTGATGACGTCGGAGATATCGCTATACACCGCCGCACCATGAAGCGGGGTCCAGCCGTGTTTTGTTCGGGCGTTCGCGTCCGCGCCGCCCGCCAACAACGTCTCAATCACCACTAGGGGTTGGTTGCCTTTCGCCGCATGGTAAAGCGGGGTGTCGCCGTCTTTATTTTCGGCGTTCGGGTCTGCACCGCCCGCCAGCAAAGCCTCGATGAATGTCGGAGAACGGTTGGACGCCACCGCCAGGTAAATCGGGGTCAAGCCGTCTTTTTGCCTGGCGTTCGGGTCTGCGCCGCCCGCCAACAACGCCTGGGCGATTTCGGGATGTTCGCTGAATTTTGCTGTGACGTGGAGCGGGGTCAAGCCGTCTTTGCTTTGGGCATTCGCGTCCGCCCCGCCCGCCAACAACGCTTGAACGACTTCAGGACGTTTGCTAAAACTCGCCGCGACGTGGAGCGGGGTCATGCCCTCTTTCTTGTCACTGGCGCGCGCGTCGGCGCCGGCCGCCAGCAGGGTCTGGACGATTGCGGGGTTTTCATTGGTCCCCGCCGCCTGGTGAAGCGGGGTGAAGCCGTCCCGGTCCTTGGCGTTCAACTTCGCGCCCGCGCCCAACAAGGTCTGGATGACATTGGGGTTCCCGTTATGCCCCGCCGCCACGCGCAACGGGGTCGACCCGGTCTTGTCCCTGGCGTTCAACTTCGCGCCGGCGCCTAACAGGGCCGCGACAACGTCGGGGTTGGCGTTCTGCGCCGCCGCGCGATGCAGCGGGGTTGCGCCGACTTTATCCTTGGCGTTTATCTTCGCGCCGGCGCCCAGCAGGGCCGCAACAACGTCGGGGTTGGCGTTTTGCGCCGCCGCGCGATGGAGCGGGGCGGCACCGGCTTTATCCCTGGCGTTTATCTTCGCGCCGGCGCCCAACAACAACTGGATGACCTCGGCGTTCTTGTTGACCCCGGCGGCTGTGTGAAGCGGGGTCGTGCCTTTTTCCGCCGCGGCTTTTGCGTCCGCGCCCGCACCCAGGAGCGCCTGGACGATTGCGGGGTTTTCATTGCGCGCCGCGGCGTGAAGCGCACCGAAGCCGGCCTTGTTTTTCGCCTTCGCATCGGCGCCGGCGGCCAGTAGCGCATGGATGACGTCGGGGGTTTCGCTCAACGCCCCCGCAAAGTGAAGCGGGGAGTCGCCCCGCTTGTCCCGGGCATTGGAGTCTGCCCCGGCGGCCAACAACGCCCGGATGATTTCGGGGCGCTTGTTGTGCTCTATGGCAAAGCGGAGGGGATACCACCCCTCCTTGTTCCGGACATTCACGTCCGCGCCGGCGGCCAGCAACTTTTGAATCGCCTCAGGGCGTTTGCTGTGCGCGGCCGCCCAATGCATCGGAGCGGCGCCGTCTTGATCCCTGGCGCTTACGTCCGCGCCGGCGGCCAACAGGGCGTCGGTGATTTCCAGGTTCTCGTTGTGTGCAACCGCCAGGTGGAGCGGGGAGACGCCTTCTTCGGGCGTCTGGGCTTTCGCGTCCGCGCCGGCGCCTAACAGCGCCTGGATGGTTGCGGTCTTCGCGCTCACCCGGGCCGCGTAGTGGAGCGCAGTCCGGCCGTCGTCGCTTTGGGCGTTCACATCCGCGCCGGCGGCCAACAAGGCCGGAATGACCATGGGGGCATGCTCTTGCTCCGCCGCCGCGTGGAGCGGGGTCACGCCGTCCTTGTTCTTGGCGTTCGCATTCGCGCCGGCGGTCAGTAGCGTCTGGATGATTTCCGGGGGCTGGTCCTGCCCGGTCGCCAGGTGCAACGGCGTCTCCCCGGTCTCGGTTGCAACGTGCACGTCCGCGCCGGCGGCCAGCAGGGCCTGGACTACTTCGGGGTTTTGGGCAAGGCCGGCCGCTAGGTGAAGCGGGGCGAATCCCTCTTCGCTCTGGACGTTGACGCCCGCGCCGCCTGCGATTAACGCGGCGACGGACTCAACGGGGGCGTCGCCTTTCGCCAGTGCGCGAAACAGTGCGCCCGTCCTCTCCTCATCGGGCAGTTTCCAGGCACCGGACCGGAGGACTTCCTCCAGCGCCCGGCGCCCGGCGGCGGCCGCTTCCTCCCGGGCCGCTTGGGCCGGCGCTGCGGCCAGCGACAGGGCCAACCCGCCAACCATCAATAACCGCCTGACATTCATCATGCATCGCTCCCGGGCGCCTGGGGTTGCGAGGGTGACAGGGGCTCCTCGTCTCGCGCCGTTTCGTGCAGTCAATGATACACCAGTTTGCCCGGTGAATTGGGCC
>CAZDXS010000169.1:0-4183 GCA_964509455.1 uncultured Enterobacteriaceae bacterium
AATTTCTTGACTTTCAGCGGCGCGGGCAAAACCAGCGAAAGCATGCTCGCCGTCCTTGTCAAATACCCTGGCGTTGGTCAGGGCTTTAGGTTCCAGCAGTTGGGTAATCTCGTCCTGCGCCAGGACCTCGTTGAAGAATACTTCTTCCCGGTTTTCCTCGTCACGGCTCTGCCCGCCCTCCAGCAGGCAGTCCTTGTAGGGCCATGCCAGGACGACCTCGTTGCTTTGCCTCAGGTGCTTGCCGGCGGCGGTCAATCCAATCTTGTTTCTGTGCCGGGTGTAGCTATCGTTCAGGTAGTTTTTCTGTTCCAGGAACTGCGTGAAACGGTCTTTCCTGAAAACCCAGGCATCCTTTTTCACCTGCGTGAAAAATTCCGCCCTCAATTGCGGGTGCCCCAGCAACAATTCAAGCAGGTCGGCGTCATAATCCTGCGCCTTGTTCAGCACCACCTGTTTTTTTAACCGGCCGTCTTCGTCCGCGAAGTCGGGGGCGCTTTTGAGATGATCTTCCAGCGTGTTGTAGAGTTTCATTTTGGCTCGTCAGAATCAGCGTTGGGCAACATCATAACTGCCTTTTCGACTCGTTGGCAAGTTTTTTTTCAAGAGGATTGCTGGCCCTTTCGTACAACACGGTTAGGGGAGTGAAAATTGCCGCTGGACTCGCCCCGCCAGGGTGTGGTATGATGCCTCTCGTTATGGCGGTGGCGGTCTGTTGTACGGGAGCGCCGCGCCGTGTTCTGTTCGAGGGGGAGGCCCTGGAGTTTGCGTGCGCCGCAGGGCGGTGCGGTTTCCGGCAGTCGTGCGGCTGGCCGGGGCGGGGCCGTTTCTTTTCCGTTTGCCTGTCGCGACATCACCGGCGTTGCCGGCAGTGTCGTCTGCATCGTCAGCATAATCGCCGCGCCCGGCGCCGGTGCGCCGCGGGAGCGACTGCGCCGCCTCCGCGAGTCCGCGGCAACGCCCGCGCATTGAAACGCAACCAGCAACGGCAACACAACGGCAACAAAACGGCAACACAACAGCAACAACGCAACGACAAAACAACAACACGACGACCTGGAGACATTAAACGTTATGCCCGGTAGAAACTTTCTGCACATTCCCGGCCCCACGGTGGTGCCGCAACGCATTCGCAACGCGATGGCGTTGGAACAAGAAGACATGCGCGCCCTGGATTTTCCCGGGTTCACCCTGCCGCTGTTCGAGGACTTGAAGCAGATCTTCAAGACGGCAACGGGGCGCATTTTCGTGTTCCCGTCTTCTGGCACCGGCGGCTGGGAGGCCGCCATCACCAATACCTTATCGCCCGGCGACAAGGTGTTGATGTCCCACTTCGGGCAGTTCAGCCAGCTGTGGGTGGACATGTGCAAGCGCCACGGCCTGGACGTCAACGCCTTGGAGGTGGAATGGGGCGAGGGCGTGCCCGTGGAGCGCTACGCCGAGATTCTAAAAGCGGACAAGGGCCGCGAGATCAAGGCGGTGTTCGCCACGCACAACGAGACCGCCACCGGGGTCGCCAGCGACATTCCCGCGGTGCGCCGCGCCTTGGACGATGCCGACCACCCCGCCCTGTTTTTCGTGGACGCGGTCAGCTCCCTGGCCAGCATCGATTTCCGCATGGACGAGTGGGGGGTGGACCTGGCGGTGAGCGGTTCGCAGAAGGGGTTTATGCTGCCCACCGGGCTGGGCATTGTCGGCGCCAGTGAGAAAGCCCTGGCGGCTCGCAAGGGGGCGACCCTGCCGCGCACCTTTTTCTCTTTCGACGACATGATCGCCGCCAACGACAACGGCTACTTCCCCTACACGCCCAACACCCTGTTCCTGCGGGGGTTGCGGGAGTCCGTGGATATGTTGTTAGAAGAGGGGCTGGACCAGGTGTTTGCCCGCCATGCGCGGCTGGCGACCGCGGTGCGCCGGGCGGTGGACGCCTGGGGGCTGTCCCTGGTGGCGAAAGACGAGAAGTGGTACTCGGACACGGTCACCGCGGTGCGGGTGCCAGACGGCGTGGACGGCAACGAGGTGGCGCGCCACGCCTACACCTACTACAACCTGTCCCTGTCCATCAGCCTGGGCAAGATTGCCGGCCAGGCTTTTCGCATCGGCCACCTGGGCGACCTCAACGAGATGATGATCCTGACCCCCATCAACGGCGCCGAGATGGCCATGCGGGACTTAGGGATGGACGTACCGGCGGGCAGCGGCGCGGCCGCCGCCCAGGAATACCTGCGTTCCACCAAGCAGGCGCGCCTGTGAGCGCCGCGCCCGCCGCGAAAGGAATAACCCGATGAGTTTCACCCAGTATCCGCAGGCGCCGGCCCGCCTGCAGCGCAGCGAGCTGGCGGTGCCGGGCTCCAATCCCGGCATGTTCGAAAAAGCGGCGGCGTCTGCGGCGGACTTCATTTTCCTGGACTGCGAGGACGCGGTCGTCCCCGACGACAAGCCCCAGGCCCGCAAGAACATCATCGCGGCGCTGAACGACATCGACTGGCGCGGCAAGACCCTGTCGGTGCGCATCAACGGACTGGACACGCATTACATGTATCGGGACGTGGTGGACATCGTGGAACAGGCCGGCGCCAACCTGGACACCGTGTTGATTCCCAAGGTGGGGGTCGCGGCGGATGTTTACATGGTGGACTGCCTGCTGACCCAAATTGAAACGGCGCTGGGACTGGAGAAGCGAATCGGTATAGAATGTCTCATTGAGACGGCCCTGGGCGGCGCCAATGTCACGGCCATCGCCCAGTCCTCCCCGCGCTTGGAAGCCCTGCACTTCGGCGTGGCGGATTACGCCGCCAGCATGCGGGCGCGCACCGTGAACATCGGCGGGTTGAATCCCGACTACCAGTGCGACGGCGCCCTGGGCGATCAGTGGCATGCGGCCCTGGTCAACATGGCCACCGCCTGCCGCGCTTTCGGCTTGCGCGCCATCGACGGCCCCTACGGGGACTTCAACGACCCGGACGGCTACCGGGCGGCGGCGCGGCGGGTCGCCGCGCTGGGGTACGAGGGCAAGTGGGCCATCCATCCCAGCCAGATCGACCCGGCCAACGAGGTGATGTCGGCGCCGCCGGCCGAGGTAGAGCGGGCGCGGCGCGTCCTGGAAGCGCTGGCGGAAGCCGCCGCCCAGGGCAAGGGCGCGGCGCAGCTGGACGGCAAGATGATCGATGCGGCGTCCGAGCGCATGGCGCGCAACATCGTGCGCCAGGCGGAGTTGCTGGCCGCGCGGGAACAACAATGAACGCAATGAACCACTTGACTTTGAGGTAGCGCACTGTGGATATTCACGAATACCAGGCCAAGGAGATCCTGGCGGATTTCGGCGTCCCCATTCCCCGGGGCGGGCTGGCGTACAGCCCGGAGCAGGCCGTGTATCGCTCCCACGAGATCGGCGGCGACGCCTGGGTGGTGAAGGCGCAGGTGCATTCCGGCGGCCGCGGCAAGGCGGGCGGCATCAAGCTGTGCCGCGACGACGATGAGATCTGGCAGGCGGCGGACGACCTGCTGGGCAAGCGCCTGCGCACCGTGCAGACCGGCAACGCCGGCAAGCTGATCCACCGCCTGTACGTAGAAGAAGCCACCGAGATTGCCAACGAGTACTACGTGGGTTTCGTGCTGGACCGGCAAAAGGAGCGGGTCGCCGTGGTCGCCTCCATGGAGGGCGGCGTGGAAATCGAGGAGATCGCCAGTGAAAAACCCGACTCCCTCATTCGCCTGGTGGTGGAGCCGGCCGTGGGCATGCAGCCGTTCCAGGCGCGGGAGATCGCGTTCAAGCTGGGCATCGACTCCTCCCTCATCAGCCAGGCCATCACCGCGTTCTTGGGGTGTTACCGGGCGTTTCGGGACTTGGACGCCACCATGGTGGAGATCAACCCGCTGGTGGTCACCCGAAACGGCCACCTGCTGGCGCTGGACGCCAAGATGGGGTTTGACGACAACGCCCTGTTTCGGCGCCCGAACATTTCCGAGTTGCGGGACAAGTCCCAGGAAGACCCCCGGGAGATGAAGGCGGCGGACCGCGGCCTGAGTTACGTGGGGCTGGAAGGCAACATCGGCTGCATCATCAACGGCGCTGGTCTTGCCATGGCCACCATGGACATCATCAAGCACGCCGGCGGCGAGCCTGCGAACTTCCTGGACATCGGCGGCGGCGCCTCGCCGGAGCGCGTGGCGAAGGCCATCAACC
>CAZDXS010000170.1:0-13207 GCA_964509455.1 uncultured Enterobacteriaceae bacterium
GTGCCGGAGGACGCCCATTCGCCCTCCGGCGCCACGGACCGCAACCCGGCAAGGAGCCGCCCCCCTATGCCTTAGGGGCTGGAATGCCCGGGTGCTGTCCGCGGCCTGAGGCGTTCATTGCCGGTCCACGGCATCATTCAAGCAGGCGGGGGCAACCCGCCAAAGCCCCGTGCCGGAGGACGCCCATCCGCCCTCCGGCACCGCCGGCCGCGCCCCGGGCCAAAGGCAACTTCCATGAAAACCCGGGCGCTGTCTGCGGCCTGAGGCATTCATCGCCGGTCCACGGCGTCATTCAAGCAGGCGGGGGCAACCCGCCAAAGCCTCGTGCCGGAGGACGCCCATTCGTCCTCCGGCGCCGCCGACCGCAACCCGGACAGGAGTTACCCCCCATGCACTGGGGCCGGAAATACCCGGGTGCGGCCTGCGGCTTGAGGCATTCATCGCCTGCACACTGCAGGCGCCGCGTTGTTCAAGCGGGCGGGGGCAACCCGCCAAAGCCCCGTGCCGGAGGGAGCGGTTTCCCTCCGGCGGCGCCGACCGCAAACCCAGGAGAAAAAACGGAAAGTCCGGGCGTGAGCGGCGGCGTGAGGCATTCATCGCCTGCGCACTGCAGGCATTGCGTTGTTCAAGCAAGCAGGGAAAACCCGCCAAAGCCCCGTGCCGGAGGACGCCCATTCGCCCTCCGGCGCCGCCGGCCGCTGCCCGGGGAGAGGCAACTTCCATGAAACCCAGGTGCGACCTGCGGCGTGAGGCATTCTTCGCCTGCGCACTGCAGGCATTGCGTTGTTCAAGCCGGCGGTGACAACCCGCCAAAGCCCCGTGCCGGAGGACGCCCATCCGTCCTCCGGCGCCGCCGCCCGCTGCCCGGGGAGAGGCAATCTCCATGAAAACCCGGGGGCGAACAGCGGCGTGAGGCATTCTTCATTCTGTATGGAACTGGTGTGACGATGCCCGGCGCCCGTCCAAAAACCTCGTTCCGGGGAAGCGCCGATGATTCGCTCCCCCGGCACCGTCGTCTGCTGTACAGGTCCCGGGGACGGGAAGCGAGCCGCACGCGGGGACGCCCCAGGACCTGTATCGACGATGAGAGGCATGCCCCGCGCCGGCGATTCTGCTCAGCGAGCCGGTTCGTCCACGGTCAGCATGGCTTCGTTCCGGTCCACCAGGGACTGGCCGATGCCGCTGACATTGGTCAAGTCCTGCACGGAACCGAAATCGCCGTTCGCCTCCCGGTAGCCGATGATGTCCTCGGCGCGCTTCTCGCCGATGCCGGAGATGCTCATCAGCATCATCTTGTCGGCGGTGTTGATATTAACCGGCTCGCCGGCAAACGACAGGGGCGACAGCCCCAGGAACAGAACAACAACAAATTTTCTTAGATTTCGCATCTATGCTCTCCTATGAGTGTGAGCGTGACTGTTTTGGTTTCACAGGTTGTCGTTGACAACAACGCCCATCTTACCCGCCTGCGGCGCCCGCGCCAGCCCGAAAGCGGCGCGTTTGTGAGAAAAGTCACATTCCGCGAAGAAAAGCGCGGGCGCCGGCCCGAGAATCAGAAGAAAACCTGGGTTCTGAACGACAGGTAGCCAGGGTCGCCGGCCGCCGCGCCCCAGTCGCAGGCGTTGCCGCCGCGCTCGGCGCAGAACGTCTTGATGTAGTTCAGCCGAAACATCATGTTGTTGTTGACGTACCAGTTCAGGGCGGCGGTGAGGGACTCCCCGGCATCGCCGCCGACGGCGCCGCCCAGCCGGGCATGGTCATAGCGCAGACCCAGCTCCCAGGCGCCCCAACCGCCGCCGCCCAGCGGCTTGTCCACCGTGACGCTGGAAAACACGCCGCGCCGGTAGCGGCGGCTCTCGCCGGTCAGGAAGTAGTTGCCCTGCACGTAGAAACCCTCCAGGGACGAGGCGCCGGCGCCCGGTACACCGCCGAAATCCCCGTAGTAGTACTCGGCGACGGCGCCCAGGCTGTCCCAGGAGGCGGCGGCTTCCAGCCCCAGCCCCAGGAAATCGTCCGCCTGGATGGTCCCGTCCGAGTCCGCCATCCGGTCCCCCGTGGACACGTTGGGGCGGGCGCGCAGGCGTTGCACCGTCTCGTTGGCGTAATGCTTGTAGCCCAGCGAAACGCCGGTGTGCAGCCACCGGTTTTCCGCCGGTCGCAACGGCTGCCAGGCGGCGCGGGCGGAGAAGCCCCAGCCGTCGTCCAGGTCGCGGTTGTTGACGGAGTCCGTGCCCAGCTCCACGGCGACGGTATCCCCTCCGGAGTCGACGAACTCCCCGCTGCGCTTGGCGGCGCCGCGCTGGCGCATCAGGTAGAACCCGCCCGCCAGCGTGTAGTTGTCCCCGGCGCGCTCCAAGGTGAGGCCCGGCGCCCGCCCGCCGATGCCGACGGCTTCCGAGGAGAACAAGGCGGTGGGCACGGCGCGCTCTAAGAACGTAAGGTACTTGGAGCTGGTGAGGGCGCTGAGGGAGAACGGCGCCTTGCGCTGGCCGACGGTAACGGCCGCCGGACTCCATCCCCGGTAGCGAATATAGGCGTCCTCGATGGACGGGTTGGCGCTGTCGGCGTCCACTAGGTCGAACTGGAATTTCCAGTCCCAGTGCTCCCAGGAGACGCCGGACAGGTACAGCCGCACCCGGCGCATCCGGTGGCTGGAGGCGCCGACGGGCTCGCCGTCGTTGTCCACTAGGGTGACGTCGTGCTGGGCGCGCCCGCCAATGCGGAACCGGTGCTTCTTGTCGCCAAACTCCAGCTTCCCCCGGGTGGTGACGGCGACCGGCGCCGCGGCGGCGGGGGCGGGCGCGGCGACAGCGGGCGCGGCGGCAACAGCCGAGGCCTTGTCGCCTGCTTGTTGGCGCGCCTCCGCCAGAGCGGTTTTTTCCAGCAGCGCGTATTCCTCTGCGGTGATGCTGCCCTTGTCTCGCAACACTTTCAGCAATTCCAACATGGCGTTTTCCGCCGCCGCCGGCAGCGAAGCCGCTGCCAATCCAACCGCCAGCAACGCGGCGCACAAAAAGCGGAGTACAACATTAATCATGGTTTTTTCTCCTCAATCGTTGTTATGTCGGCACAGACGCTTCCCCGCACCCGAGAGCGGACAAGGAAACGCCGTACCAAAGGCGCCGCCCCCGCCCGGCAACGGGACAAGGAAGCGCCGCACCAAAGACGCCGCCCCCACACCCGGCAACGGGACAAGGGAGCGCCGCGACAAAAACGCCGCCCCCGCACCCGGCAACGGGACAAGGGAGCGCCGCGCCAAAGCCGCCGCCCCCGCACCCGCAAACAAGGAAAGGCAACGCCTGTTGGGCAACCACTTTATGGCCGCTTTGTTACAGCAATTTGACAAAATGAGCGCAGCAGGCGGAAAAAGCGGGCGGGCGCCGGGGCAACCAGGCGTCGCCGCACTTGTCCGGCGACGGCTCCCTGCGGTATGCTTTACCATTAATGAGATTGACGTCACCCGGCATGGACAAAGTTTACCAACCACAAAAAATTGAAGCCGAGGTACAGGCTTACTGGGAGAAAAACCGCTCTTTCAAGGCGACGGAAGACCCGTCCCGGGAGAAGTTTTACTGCCTGTGCATGTTTCCCTATCCCAGCGGCAAGCTGCACATAGGCCACGTGCGCAACTACGCCATAGGCGACGTGATTTCCCGCTACCAGCGCATGCAGGGCAAAAACGTGTTGCAACCCATGGGCTGGGATGCGTTCGGCATGCCCGCGGAAAACGCGGCCATAGAAAACCGCATGTCGCCGGCTGCCTGGACCTGGCGCAACATCGACTACATGCGCGCCCAGTTAAAACGCCTGGGCTTCGCCTACGACTGGGACCGGGAAATCGCCACCTGCGCACCGGACTACTACCGCTGGGAGCAGTGGTTTTTCACCGAGCTGTACAAGAAAGGCCTGGTTTACAAGAAAACGGCGCCGGTCAACTGGGACCCGGTGGAGCAGACCGTGCTCGCCAACGAGCAGGTCATTGACGGCCGCGGCTGGCGTTCCGGCGCCGTGGTCGAGAAGAAAGAAATCCCCCAGTGGTTCCTGAAAATCACCGACTACGCCGAGGAGCTGCTGGCGGAGCTGGACAACCTGCCCGGCTGGCCCGAGTCGGTGCGCGCCATGCAACGCAACTGGATCGGGCGCTCGGAAGGGGTGGAAATTGAGTTTCAACTGGGCGACGGCGCAGAACCGCTGACCGTGTTCACCACCCGCCCCGACACCTTGTTCGGCGCCGCCTGCCTGGTCGTGGCGGTGGAGCACCCGGCGGCGCAGGCCGCCGCGCACAACCGCCCCGAGGCGGCGGCGTTCCTGGAGAAACACCGCAACGCCGGCCGCTCCGAGGCGGCGCTGGAAGACCTGGAAAAGGAGGGCGTCCCCCTGGGGCTGGAGGCGACGCATCCGCTCAGCGGCGAGCCCCTGCCCGTCTGGGTCGCCAACTTCATCCTGGCGGGTTACGGCACGGGCGCGGTGATGGCCGTGCCGGCCCATGACCAGCGCGACTGGGAGTTCGCCAAAAAATACGGACTGGCGATAAAACCGGTGATCTATCCCCAGGACGGCGGCGAGCCGGACCTTGCCGGCGGCGCCCACACGCAGCCGGGCGTGGTGAAAAACTCCGGCGAGTTCGATGGGCTGACGTCGGAACAGGCGTTCGCCGCCATTGCCGAGCGCCTGGAGGGCGCCGGTTGCGGTCGCCGCCGCGTCAACTACCGCCTGCGGGACTGGGGCGTGTCCAGGCAGCGCTACTGGGGCTGTCCCATTCCCATGGTGAACGCCGCGAACGGCGGCGACCCAGCGCCGGCCGCAGACCTGCCCGTGGTGTTGCCCGAGGTGGAAGAGTTTACCGGCGTGAGTTCGCCGCTGGGCAGGATGGAGGATTTTCTGCAGGTCGCCCACCCCGTCACCGGGCAACCGGCGCACCGCGAGACGGATACTTTCGACACGTTCTTCGAGTCCTCCTGGTACTTCGCGCGCTTTTGTTGCCCCGACAACGACAGCGCCATGCTGGATGAGCGCGCCGCCTACTGGCTTCCCGTCGACCAGTACGTGGGCGGCGTGGAACACGCGGTGTTGCACCTGCTGTACGCCCGCTTCTTTTTCAAGCTGATGCGCGACCACGGGCTGACCCGGGAGAGCGAGCCGTTTAAGAACCTGCTGGCCCAAGGCATGGTCGTGGCGGAGACGTTTTACCGCAAGGAGCAGGACCGCCTGGTTTACTACAGCCATGACGAGGTGGAGTTTGAGCGGGACGCCAAGGGCCGCATCACCGCCGCGCGGTTGTGCGCCGACGGCAGGCCGGTGACCATCGGCCGGCAGGAGAAGATGTCCAAGTCCAAGAACAACGGCGTGGACCCGCAGACCATGATTGACCGCTACGGCGCGGACGCGGTGCGCCTGTTCATCATGTTTGCCGCGCCGCCCGAGCAAAGCCTGGAATGGTCGGACGCCGGGGTGGAGGGCGCCGCGCGCTTTCTGCGGCGGCTGTGGCGCTTCGCCCGGGACAACCGCGCCGCCGCGCCGCCGCCGGACGAGTTCACGGACACGCAGCGCGACCTGCGGCGCCGGATTCACCACACCATTGTCAAGGTCAACGACGACATCGGCCGGCGCTACACTTTCAACACCGCCATCGCCGCCGTCATGGAGCTGCTGAACGCGCTGATGCGCTTGGGCGATGATTCCGCCGGCGGCCGCGCCGTGCGCCGCGAGGGGCTGGAGGCCGTCACCCTGTTGCTGTCTCCCGTAGTCCCCCATGTCACCGATGCGATCTGGCGCGCCCTGGGGAAGGAAGAGGCTGTTGTTGACGCGCCCTGGCCCGCCGTTGACCCGGCGGCCCTGGTGGAGGACGAGTTGCAGCTGGTGGTGCAGGTGAACGGCAAAAAACGCGGCGATATTCGCGTGCCGGCCGCGGCGGACCAGGAGGCCGTAACGGCCGCCGCGCTGGAAAACGGCAACGTGCAGTCCCATATCGCCGGCAAGGAAGTGGTCAGGGTCATCGCCGTGCCGGGGCGACTGGTGAATATTGTCGTAAAATGAGGCCGGGCGCGGGCGCTTAGGTATATACTTTCCCCATCATGCCGAACATCACAACGATAATGAGAATTTCCGCCTGGGGCGCCGCCGTCCTGCTCCTGTTGCCGGCGCAGGGTTGCGGTTTCCACCTGCGCGGCCAGCTTTCCGGAGAAGCGGCGCAGGGCGGCTACGCGCTACACGTCAAGGCGCCGCGCCAGGGCCGGCTGGCCGCCGAGCTGGCGGCGCGGCTGGCCGTTGCCGACGTGCAAGCGGTCGCCGCCGAGGACGCCGACTACGTGTTGCAGCTGTCCGCCGAACGCTTCGACCGGCGAGTGCTGAACGTCTCGGCGGCGTCCGGCAAGGTGGATGAATACGAACTGACGTTTTCCTGCCGGTTCAGCATTCGCCGGGCCAACGGCGAGGTGTTGCTGGGCGAGCGCGCCGTACGCATCAGCGAGAGTTACACCTTCGATGAAGAAGCGGTGCTGGGCAAGGCCGACGAGGAGGACGTCATCAAGGCGGAGCTGGCGGGGCGGGCCGCCGACCAGGTGATGCGGGCGCTGAACGCGGCGACCCGGCAACGGGACGGCGCGGCGGGCGGTTAATGCGGATTCCAGCAGAACAGCTTCCGAAGCACCTGCAGCGACCCGAGTTGCTGCCCGTTTATTACGTCAGCGGCAACGAACCGTTGCAACTGCTGGAGGCGATTGACCAGTTGCGCCGCCGCGCCCGCGAGCTGGGCTATGACGAGCGCGCCGTGCTGGACATGGAAAACGGCGACGACTGGAGCCGGCTGCCGGAGATGGGCGCCAACCTGTCCCTGTTTTCGGAAAAGCGCATCATCGAGGTGCGGCTGGGCGGCAAGAAGCCCGGCAAGGAGGGAAGCGCGGCCCTGGGCGACTATCTGGACGGGGAACTCGCCGGCAACCTGCTGTTGCTGTCGTCTGAGCAGATAGACAAGCAGGCCCAGCAGACCAAGTGGTTCAAGGCGCTGGACAAGCACGGCGGCTGGACCCAGGTGTGGCCCCTCCGGCCGGCGCAGTTGCCGGGCTGGATCGCCGACCGTTGCCGGCGGCAACGCAAGCGCATTGATCCGGAGGCCGCCGCGCTGATTGCCCAGCGAGTGGAGGGCAACCTGCCGGCGGCGCAACAGGAAATCGACAAGCTGGCGTTGCTGGTGGAAGCAGAAGAAATCAACAGCAACGACGTGCTGGGCATGGTGGTGGACAACGCCAGGTTCGACGTGTTCGAGATGGTGGACAACGCATTCCTGGGCAAGCCGGGGCAGACAGCGAGAATGTTGCGGGGACTGAAAAGGGAAGGGGTGGAGGCGCTGGCCGTGCAGGGCGCGCTGATGTGGTCCCTGCGCCGCGCCATTGCCATTGCCTGCGAAGTCGCCCGGGGACGCGCCCGGGAGCAGGCGTTCCGCGACTACCGCATTCGCCCCCAGAACCAGGCGGGGCTGAACGCCCTGTTGCGGCGTTTCGAGCCGCGGCGGCTGGGCGCCCTGTTGCCGGCGGCGCTGGCGGTCGACAAGGCGCTGAAAGGCGGCGGCGTAATGGACGGCTGGCAGGCCCTGGAGAAATTCATGTTGGCGGTGGCCGGCCGCGGGCGGGCGCCCGCCTGAACGGCAACCGCGCCATCCACACGTCAGGCAATCGCGGAGGTTAACCAGTCATGTCAAAAGATTCAAAAGAGTTCCTGCAAGAAGAATTTGATAATTTGGGGCGCACCGCGCGCCAGATAGACGCCCTGGAGGAGAAACTGATGGCGTTGCGGGAAGAGAAAGAGCGCAAGGAAAGGGAAGCGGAAGCAGCGGCCGACGCGCCGGAGGATGATGAGGAAGAGGACGCAGGGACAAGCGTTGCCGAAAAAGACGACGATGACTAGCCTGCGGCGGCGCGAGCTTTTGCTTTGCGGTGCGGGCGCGGACCGGGCCGGCAACGACGGCGCCGTCCATGCCTGCGGTCAGGCCGACGAACGCAGGAGCCGCCGGGCGCGGGCGCGCACCCGCCTGAACGGCAACCGCACCATCCACGCAAGCAAACAGTCGCGGAGGTTGCCGTCATGTCCATAGAACCCTTGAACCGGGGCGGTGAAAAGCTGGAGCGCTTCATACGCCGGCTGGAAGCAGAGAGAGAAGAGCGGGAGCGCCGGAACAGGAAAGCGCGGGCGGCGCAAGAAGCGGCCGACTCGCCTGCGAGCGGCAAGAAAAGAAAGCAACAACCATGAGGCGCTTCACATTGTCCTGCCGTTGCCTTATTTGCCCGGCGACCGGCGGCGAGTTGCGAGGGCGCACCCTTCTGAGCGGCTGCCGGCTACGGGTTCCCGGCGCCCCGCCCCGCACAGCCGGGTGCGGCGGCGCACGCCCATGAGCGGCGGCGACCACGACATGCGCGCCATGGGGCAGGCCGCCCGGAGTGCGTCCCGCGTCCTGGCGCGGGCCACGACGGAGGCCAAGAACGCGGCCCTGGCGGGGGCGGCGGAGCGCCTGGCGCAGGACCGGGCGCAGTTGCTGGAGGCGAACGCCGCCGACTTGGAAGCCGCCCGCAACAACGACCTGGACGCGCCGTTGCTGGACCGCCTGGAGCTGACTCCGGCGCGCCTGGACGCCATGCTGGACGGCCTGCGGCAGGTTGCCGACCTGCCGGACCCCATCGGCGAGACCAGTGCGTTGCGCTACCGCCCCACGGGCATACAGGTGGGCAGGATGCGCGTACCGCTGGGCGTGGTGGGCATCATCTACGAGTCCCGCCCCAACGTGACAGTGGACGCCGCCGCGCTGTGCATAAAGTCGGGGAACGCGACCATTTTGAGAGGGGGGTCGGAAGCCATCCATTCCAACCGAATGATTGCCGCCGCCGTTCGCGCCGGCCTGCAACAAGCCGGGTTGCCGGAGGACGCCGTGCAACTGGTGGCCGTCACCGACCGGGCCGCGGTGGGAGAGATGCTGGCGCTGGAGGATCACATAGACGTCGTCATTCCCCGCGGCGGCAAGGGGCTGATTGAGCGGGTCAGCCGCGAGGCGCGCATGCCGGTGATCAAGCACCTGGACGGCGTGTGCCACGTATACGTTGACTCCCACGCCGACCTGGACAAGGCGACGGCCATCGCCTACAACGCCAAAACCCAGCGTTACGGCACCTGTTGCACCATGGAATGCCTGCTGGCGGCAGAGGCGGCGGCGGCGCCTCTGCTGGAGCGGCTGGGGCCCATGTACGCCGCGGCCGGCGTGGAAATTCGCGGGGACAAGGCGGCGCAAAAACTGTTGCCGGGCATCACCGCCGCCACGGAAGCCGACTACGCCACCGAGTACCTGGCGCCCATCCTGTCGCTGAAAATCGTCGCCGGGCTGGAAGAAGCCATAGCGCACATCGGGCGCTACGGTTCCGCCCACACCGACGCCATTGTCACGGAACACTTAGGGCATGCGCGGCGCTTCCTGGCGGAGGTGGATTCCAGCTCGGTGATGGTGAACGCCTCCACCCGGTTTGCGGACGGTTACGAATACGGGCTGGGGGCCGAAATCGGCATCAGCACGGACAAGTTCCACGCGCGCGGGCCGGTGGGACTGGAAGGGCTGACTTCGCAAAAGTTCATCGTCATTGGTGATGGGCACATCAGAACCTGAGGAGTGAGCGCGGGGAAGCCCATTGGCCTGCTGGGCGGCGCCTTTGACCCGGTGCACCGGGGCCACGTGAAAATGGCGCTGGCATGCCTGGACGCCTTGGACCTGCAAGAAGTGAAGTTCATCCCCGCCAACCGCCCGCCCCACAAGCCGGCGCCGACGGCCGGCGCCCGGCAACGGCTGGCCATGCTGGAATGCGCCGTGCACGACCATCCGCACTTAACGACGTCTGCAGTGGAGCTGAACCGGGGGGGCGTCTCCTACACCATCGACACGCTCAGCGAGTTGCGCGCCGCTTGGCCGCTGCGCCCCCTGTGTTTCATCATGGGCATGGACGCTTTCGCGGCGCTGCCCGCCTGGCGCCGGTGGCGGGAACTGACAGATTATGCCCACCTGGCGCTGGTGGAGCGCAAGCGCACGGACGCCGCGCCCCTGGACGAGGACTTGCAGACCTGGTGCGCCGCCCGCGCCTGCGCGGCGCCGGCGGACCTGGCCGCCGCGCCCGGCGGGCGCATCTACCAGACGGACGTCTCTGTTCCGGACGTCTCCTCGGCGCAAGTGCGCGAGCTGTTGCGCCGCGGCGAAGATGCACGGGACCTGCTCCCCCCCGCAGTGTATCGCTACGCCATGGAACATCGCCTGTACAAATGAGCCTGACGCCGGCCGGACTCTCGGATTTAATCATGGAGGTCATGGACTCCATGAAAGCCGCGGACGCACGGCGGCTGGACGTGCGCGCCATGACGGTCATGGCGGACTTCATGGTCATCGGCGGCGGCGGCTCCGAGCGCCAGGTCAAGGCCATCGCCGACCGCATCATCGAGGAGGCGAAAAAACGGCAGGCGCGCCCCATCGGCGTGGAAGGGCGGCAACAGGCCCAGTGGATATTAATCGACTTCGGCGACGTGATAGCGCACGTCATGCATCCGCACGCCAGGGAGTATTACCAGCTGGAGAAACTCTGGGACGCGGCCGCGGCCAATGCGGCCGAGGCCAATGCGACCGCGGCGAATGGCGAGTGAAGCAGCACCGCAGGCAAACGCCGCGGCGGTGGTCAGCAAAGCAACAATAGCTACGGGGCCGGCCGGTGCGGCGACGGGGGCGCCCGCGTCAGGCGCCGGCGCGGACCGCATCATTGAGCAGGCGAAAAAACAGCAGGCGCGCCCCATCGGCGTGGAAGGACGGCAACAGGCCCGGTGGATATTGCGACTGCGGCGACGTGATAGCGCACGTCATGCATCCGCACGCCAGGGAGTACTGCCGGCTGGAGAAAATCTGGGGCGCGACCAACGGCGAGTGAAGCAACGCCGCAGACAAACACCGCGGCGGTGGTCAATACTGCCGCAGTAGATGCCGCCCCGGCCGGTGCGGCGACGGGGGCGCACACGTCAGGCGCCCGCGCACCGGGGAGCGCTATCGGCTGGAGAAACTCTGGGACGCGGCCGCGGCCAATGCGACCGCGGCGAATGACGAGTGAAGCAACGCCGCAGACAAACACCGCGGCGGTGGTCAATACTGCCGCAGTAGATGCCGCCCCGGCCGGTGCGGCGACGGGGGCGCACACGTCAGGCGCCCGCGCACCAGGGAGCGCTGCCGGCTGGAGAAACCCTAGGGCGCAGGCGCAACTAATGGCGAGTGAAGTAACGCCGCAGGCAGATGCCGTGGTAGTGGTCGACGATGTAATAGTAGATGCTGGTCCAGTCCGGTGCGCCGGCGTCATCGGTGGGCCACCACAGCTTGCGGTTCAGCCAGTAGTTGTGAAAATGCCCGGCGCAGTAATCCACAGACTCTGCGTCATAACTCAGCGCCTTGTCGCCGGCCGCCTGCTCGGCCTCGATGAAGTCCGCCATTACCTGCTTGTAGGCGAGGTTCAGCCGGGGCTTGCCGTCATCTCGTTCCAGCGCCGGTCGGTCGGCGGCGGCGCCGTAGCGCCGCGCCAGGCGGTCCAGGCGCTCCAGCTTGACAGCGTCGCGTTTTACGTTCTCTAAGCGGGCGCAGGCGGTCGCCTCGCCGGCGGCGCATTTCCTCTCCCAGAAGTCCGCCATGGAAAACTCCCGCGGCGCCGCCAGTACCGCGAGCAGGACAAAAGAGGCGCTGAACATGGCGACAGGTCAAGCAGGCAGGCAAGCGGGCGAGCGAGCAGGCGAGCAAGGCGCGCGCCGTTGCTTTCCGGCTGAGGCCGCGCCGGCGCCGCCGTTACAGCAACGGCACGATCAGCAACGCGACAATGTTGATGATCTTGATCAGCGGGTTCACCGCCGGGCCGGCGGTGTCCTTGTAGGGGTCGCCCACGGTGTCGCCGGTCACCGCGGCCTTGTGGGCCTCCGATCCCTTGCCGCCCAGGTTGCCGTCTTCGATGTATTTCTTGGCGTTGTCCCAGGCGCCGCCGCCGGTGGTCATGGAGATGGCCACGAACAGCCCGGTCACTATGGTTCCCAGCAACAGCCCGCCCAGGGCGACCGGCCCCAGGAGCAACCCGACCGCCACCGGCGTCAGCACCGGCAACAGGGAGGGCAGGATCATCTCCTTGATGGCGGAGCGCGTCAGCAGGTCGACGGCGCGGGAGTAATCGGGTTTGCCCGTGCCTTCCATGATGCCCGGTATTTCCTTGAACTGCCGCCGCACCTCCAGCACCACGGAGCCGGCGGCGCGTCCCACCGCCTCCATGGCCATGGCGCCGAACAGGAACGGCACCAGGCCGCCGATGAACAGGCCGATGATCACCATGGGGTCCGACAACAGGAATGTCTCGTGGTAGCCCGCCTGCTCCAGGGCGTGCTTGTAATCGCCGAACAGCACCAGGGCCGCCAGGCCGGCGGAGCCGATAGCGTAGCCCTTGGTCACCGCCTTGGTGGTGTTGCCCACGGCGTCCAGGGGGTCGGTGATGTTGCGGACTTTGTCGTCCAGCTCCGCCATTTCCGCAATGCCGCCGGCGTTGTCGGTGATGGGGCCGAAAGCGTCCAGGGCGACGATGATGCCGGTCATGGACAGCATGGAAGTGGCGGCGATGGCGATGCCGTACAGGCCCGCCAGGTGGTGGGCGCCCCAGATGCTGGCGCACACCGCCAGCACCGGCAGAGCCGTTGCCTTCATGGACACGCCGATGCCGGCGATGATGTTGGTGGCGTGGCCCGTTTGGGATGCCTCTGCTACGTGTTTTACCGGCCCGTACTCGGTGCCGGTGTAGTACTCCGTGATCCACACCATGGCCGCGGTCAGCGCCAGGCCAATCAGGGCGCAGAAATACAGGTTCTGCGGCGTCATTCCGGCAACGCCCGTCATCATCCAGTGGGTGACCGGGTAGAACAGGACGGCCGCCAGGCCGCCGGACACGATCAACCCCTTGTACAGGGCGCCCATGATGCTGCCGCCCGCGGCGGTGCGCACGAAGAAACAGCCGATGACGGACGCCAGGATGGAGACGCCCCCCAACACCAGCGGGTACAGCACCGCTTGCTCGCTGCCCGCGCCCGCCACCACCAGGCTGCCCAGCAACATGGTGGCGATCACGGTAACGGCGTAGGTTTCAAACAGGTCCGCCGCCATGCCGGCGCAGTCGCCCACGTT
>CAZDXS010000171.1:0-2248 GCA_964509455.1 uncultured Enterobacteriaceae bacterium
TCTCATCTTGTCCACTGCGGCGTCCGACTGGATACCGTACAACATCGGCAAGGCCCGCATCACGGGCATCGAAGGCGAGTTCACGGTGCGCCGGCGTTATTGGGACCTGTCGCTCGGGCTTGAGTACCTGGACCCGAAAGATCGGGAAACAGGCGCCCGCCTGCCGCGCCGCAGCAAACGGAAACTGTCTTTTAACCTAGTGCGGCGGCTGGACCGCTGGTCCCTGGGCGCCCGCTTGCGCGCCGAGGGAGACCGCTTTGACGATGCGGCGAACCAGGTGGAGCTCCCCGGCTTCGCCGTCGTTGACCTGCTGGGAGAATACCGCTTCAACGACCAGGCGACCTTGCGGGCGCGCCTTGCGAACCTGCTGGACAAGGACTACCAGACCGTGGCGTCGTACAACTCGTTCGGCAGGAACTTCTTCCTGTCGTTGCACTACCAGGGCGGGTAGCGCGGCATCCGCGCCCGGCCCCGTCATCAATAGTTGTCGCGCTGGGATGGGCGGCCGCACTGAGTGCGCCGCCTGCGCCGCCCGCGCCGCCTGCGCCGCCCGTCTCTGGGCAACCGCGCCGGGCGGGTCGCGTTTCCGCCTGGGTCGGCAAGGCGCACCCGCGTTCGCGCCGGCTCCGGGTCGCCGTCCCCGCGCCCGCCCCTATCATCATTCGTTGCCGCTCTGGGACGGGGGCCGCGCCGAGTACGGTGCCCGCGTCGCTTGGGACACTCGTCCTTGGGCAACCGCGCCGGGCGGGTCGCGCTTCTGCTTGGGTCGGCAAGGCGCACCCGCGTTTGCGCCGGTTTCGGGTCGCCGTCCTCGCGCCCGGTCCAATCATCATTCGTTGCCGCTCTGGGACGGGGGCCGCGCCGAGTGCGGTGCCCGCGTCGCTTGGGACGGGGGCCGCGCTGAGTGCGCCGCCCGCGCCGCTCGTCCCTGGGCAACCGCGCCGGGCGGGCCGCGCTTCCGCCTGGGTTGGCAAGGCGCACCCGCGTTCGCGCCGGCTGCGGGTCGCCGTCTCGCGCCCGCCCCGGCGCTGTCGTCACCGTCGCAGACAACCGCACGAAATTTTTTTAAAATAATGCTTGACGCGGTCAAAAATGCGTGTATACTTGCCCAAATCAGGTCGGGCCTGGCCCCGACCCCGTTCTTTAACATCAATATCAAGATATTTGTGTGGGCGCTTATGTCGATGATTGTGCCACCATCCTTTTCGGTGGATACAGGAATTGACGTAACGTCAAAACCGGTAAACATCGAGTCAAGATTGGTCCCGCCGTTGGGACGCCCTGTTGTTCGGGGCGGTTCAACGGGATCGACCGGGCTGTTATGGCCCGGCAACGGGACAAAAGTTACAAACTGAAGAGTTTGATCCTGGCTCAGATTGAACGCTGGCGGCATGCCTAACACATGCAAGTCGAACGGTAACGACAAAAACAATCCTTCGGGTGCGTTTTTGGGCGACGAGTGGCGAACGGGTGAGTAATGCATAGGAATCTGCCCAGTAGTGGGGGACAACCTGGGGAAACCCAGGCTAATACCGCATACGTCCTACGGGAGAAAGCGGGGGACCCTACCATTAAATCGCTTCGGGAAGGAGCAGCCGACAAGAGTAGTTTCAAGCGGGAGCCATGCTCTCGCGTCGGTCGGCGCCTCTCCGAGTAGAGGCGATTTGGCCTCTCCTAAGAAGAGGCGGTTTAATGGTGGGACCTCGCGCTATTGGATGAGCCTATGTCTGATTAGCTTGTTGGTAGGGTAACGGCCTACCAAGGCTTCGATCAGTAGCTGGTCTGAGAGGACGATCAGCCACACTGAGACTGAGACACGGCCCAGACTCCTACGGGAGGCAGCAGTGGGGAATATTGCACAATGGGCGCAAGCCTGATGCAGCAATGCCGCGTGTGTGAAGAAGGCCTGCGGGTTGTAAAGCACTTTCAGTAGTGAAGAAAAGCCCGGGATTAATACCCCCGGGTCTTGACGTTAACTACACAAGAAGCACCGGCTAACTCCGTGCCAGCAGCCGCGGTAATACGGAGGGTGCGAGCGTTAATCGGAATTACTGGGCGTAAAGCGCGCGCAGGCGGTTTGGCAAGTCGGATGTGAAAGCCCCGGGCTTAACCTGGGAATTGCATTCGATACTGCCTGACTAGAATGTGATAGAGGTAAGTGGAATTCCCGGTGTAGCGGTGAAATGCGTAGATATCGGGAGGAACATCAGTGGCGAAGGCGGCTTACTGGATCAACATTGACGCTGAG
>CAZDXS010000172.1:0-17993 GCA_964509455.1 uncultured Enterobacteriaceae bacterium
GCTCGCGCACCGCCCCGCCGCCGTCAGAACGTAAAGCGCATGCCGAACCGGGCGGAACGCCCGGGCAACGGCGCTTGCCTGCTCACGAAAGACGTGTGGCGGCGTTGCTCCTCGTTCAGCAGGTTGTCGACGCCGGCAAACAGCGTCAGCTCCCGGTCCGCCAGGGACAACCGGTAGCGGGCGTAAAGGCGCAGGTCGTGGTAGCCGGCGGTGGCCGCCTCCAGCGGCGCCGTATCGCCCTGCCGGTTGACGCGGGCATAGTCCAGAGCGGCGTACCAGGCGTTGCGCGAGTAGCTCAGCCCGGCGCCGAAACGCCAGGGCGTAATGCGGGGCAAGTTGATGTCGCCGTCGCGCTCGCCTCGTACGTAATCCGCCCACAGGCGCGCCTCCAGGTCGCCGTTGGCGCCGTCCAGAAGTTGCGCCGTGCCTTCCAGTTCAAACCCCATGAATCTGGCGTCGTCCTGGCTGTGGGTGACCAGCAACAACTCCCCTGTCGCCGCCGGTGCGGCGCCCAGGTCGCCGTTGAAGTCCGCATTCACCCGGTCGGCCGCGCCGTCGTTATCGGCGTCCCGCTCCTGGAGAAAGATGAAGTCGTCCATAAGGTTGTAGAACAGGTTGGCGGTGAACTGCAGTTTTCCCGCGTTCTTGCGCCAGTACAAATCCACGTTGGTGGATTTTTCCTTGTTCAGCCCGACATCGCCTACTTCAAACGTCATGGTGGCCAAGTGGGCGCCGGATGCGTACAACTCCTCTATGGAAGGCGCCCGTTGCGCGTGAGTGACGGCCAGGCCCAGTTCATAGCCGGGGGCGTAGCTCCAGCTCGCGCCGGCGGAGGCGTTGAACAGGCTGTGGTCGACCCCGCGGACGCCGGCGGCGTCGGCGTCCTGCCATTCATAGCGGGCGCCGAATTCCACGTGCAACCGCTCGCCCAGGTCTCCCTTTTCCAGCAGAAATGCGGCGATGGAATCCAGCACAGCGGGACGCACGAAACTCTCGGCCCCGGCCGAGGCGAAATCCTTGCGGCGATACTGCAACCCCAGGGCGCCCGTCCACAACCCCAGGGGCTCGTGCACCAGCTCGATGCGGCCTTCCACCTCGTCATTGTCATAAGACGAGCCAACGGCGCCGCCCGGCTCCAGCTCGTCGTGATTGTAGTCGCTGTAAGCCCAGCGCATGCTAATGTGCGACACGCCGGCAACAGGCCGCTCCAGCAGGGCTTCAACGTTATAGCGCGTTTGCCCCAGATCGATGCGCGCGCCGCCGGCCGCTTCATCCTCGTGCCCGTCTTCAGCATGGTCATGCCCCTCGTCCTCATGATCTTCGGCTTCGTGGTCGTGGGCTTCGTCCTCGTGGTCCTCGTCCTCGTGATCATGCTCCTCGTCCTCATCGTGGTGGTGATGGTGACCCGGTATGCCGTAGTCGCCGTCAATCCGGTTCACGGAGAAACTGATGAAGCCGCGGTCGCCAACCCAGGAGAGTCCCGCCGCTATGTTGGTGCTTTCAATGTCGCTGTTTGCCAGGACGCCTTTCTCCTCGGCATCGTCCGCCTCCAGCTCCGCGAATCCGGGAATGTCGTAACTATCGGTGGAGCGCGCCAGTCCATCCAGGTGGACGGCAATATTGCCCAGCCCGACGTCAACGGCGGCCGCGCCGGCAATGGCGTTGGCGACAGTTTCGTATTGTTGCCAGGCCTCCCCGGCAAAACCCTCCGGCGCGCGCCGGAGCAACCGGTTGTTCACCACGTTGACCACGCCGCCCACGGCGCCGCTGCCGTACAGCAGGGTCGCCGGGCCGCGCAGGATTTCGACCTGTTGCGCCAGCGCCGGCTCCGTGGAGACGGCGTGGTCGGGGCTCAGGTCCGCCGTGTCCATGACGCCGACGCCGTTTTCCAGCACCTTCACCCGCTTGCCGGACAAGCCGCGAATAACGGGCCGACCGGCGCCCGGGCCAAAATCACTGGCGGCAACGCCCGGCTCCCCGGCCACGGCTTCGCCAAGGTTGCGAACGTTGCGGGTTGCCAGTTCTTCCTTCGTCAGCACGTGCACGGGTTGCACCAGGTGCTGATCGGTCGCCCCCAGGGGGTCGGCGGTTACGACCACTTCGGACAGGGGCGAGCCGAGCGCCGTTAGCGGCATGCAACCGGCGGCGACAATCGCCGGTAAAATATTTTTTTTGAACACTTGGAACTCCTCCAATCGAATAACAATGGAACAGGCCCGTCCCGCTCCAGGCGCCGCCTGGAGCGGAGCCCCAGAAAGCGCTTGGCTCGGGTCCCAGGCAATGCCTGGAACAGGCCGGGTTGCCTGGACAAAAGGCCCAGGCGTTCTTGTTACGCGAAAGTCAGTGGAGGAGCGCGGGCGCGGGTGGTGCGTTGGTGGTGAGAATGGAGAAAAACCCCGGCCGCCGCCGCGACGGCGGCATCGGGCCGGGTTGGAACGGCATGGACGGCGGGCGCCGCCGCATCATCGGACGCGGCCTGCACCAGGCAATGGAGACAAAACTCATCGTCTCCATGCAACTCGTGTTCGGCGTCGTGGGCCAGCGCAGTCGCCTGGCCCAGCAACACCAGGGCGGCCAGCAACCAGCCCGACAACTTTTTGGAGACTCGCGGGCGGTTCACTGGATGCGTTTTGGGGGACATTACAGGCTACCGGGCGCGGCGCACTCATGAGAGGCGCCGGCGGTTGCCGCGCCGGAGAACACGGCCGCCGGGGCGCGGCGCACCGGAAAGTCCCGTATCTCGCGGCATTGTGGGGCCGGCAGGTTCATGGGCGCACTCTACCCTGATTTGGCAGTGCAGTCAAACTTTTTTATGCAGACCGCCGGGCGGGTTGCCGCACCTGCTTCGGTTGCCTGCAAAACGCCAGGATGCGACTGGACCGTGCGTCTTGCGAGGGCGGACGCCGCGGCGCGGCGCCACAGGCCCGAGGCCTCGCTGTGCGCCGCCGCCAGGTCCGGCGCGATGCCGCAGACCCGACGCCCCGTTGCACACCGCCGGGCGTTGCCGCGGGCACCGCCCCGCTTACTCGGGACTTTTCGCACCTGGGGCCATGCGCCCTGTGCGGGTTGCTGTCCCCGCGGCGCGCCGGCGAGACGCCACAGGCCCGGCACCTCGTTGCACACCGCCCGGCGTTGCCGCGGGCGCCGTCCCGCTTAGCTCGAGACTTTTCGCGCCTGGGGCCATGCGCTCTGTGCGGGTTGCTGTCCCCACGGCGCACCGGCGCGACGCCACAGGCCCGGTATCTCGCTATGCGCCGCCGGGCGTTGCCGCGAGCGTCGCCCCGCTTACTTGGGACTTTTCGCGCCTGGAACCGTGCGTCTTGCGAGGGCGGACGCCGCGGCGCGGCGCCACAGGCCCGAGGCCTCGCTGTGCGCCGCCGCCAGGTCCGGCGCGATGCCGCAGACCCGACGCCCCGTTGCACACCGCCCGGCGTTGCCGCGAGCGCCGCCCCGCTTACTCGGCGTCTTTCGTGCGCCGCTCTTTCATGCGTGCCCGGCGCTCGGCGCACCGCTCATCGAGCATCTCGTCGTATTCTTGCATCTGCTCCTCGCTGAAAACGGCGGCAAGCCGTTGCCGGGTCTCCTGGTGCAAGGCTTTCACCTGCGGCCGCGCTTGCTGGTGCATCGCCCGCATGATCTCCCGGCGCTTTTCCCATTTTTCCTCGAAAATTTCCCTGGCGGACTGCTTCTGCTCGCTGGTCAGTTGCAACCTTTCCGCCAGCCGCTCCAGGCGCTTGCCGTCGTGCATGCCGTGGTGCATGCCATGATGCCTGCCGTGATGTTCGTTGTAAAAATGGGCCGCGGCGGCGCCGGCGACAAGTACGCCGCACAGGGCAACCAGGTACGATTTTTTCATTGGCTCTTCCTCATAAATAGATACGGGATGCGCTTGCCCGGCACCGGCAACCAAGGGCCGGCAACATTGCGCAAGCGCTTGCGAATGGTGCTATTATAGACGGCAGACGCCATGTTTTGTTCCACAGCGCCCATGAAAACAACCTGCATGCCCGCCGCGCCGCGAGTTTTTTCCCGCCGGCCGTGAACGCACCCGCCGCCATGCCCCGCAGGCTGATGGTCGAAATCGCGCTGTATCAGGGACTGGCGTTGTTGTGCCTGCTTCGCGCCCAGAAACACGGGTTCTGGCCCAGCCAGGAACCGTTGTTCAACTACCCCCTGTGGGCACTGGCCCTGGCATGGCCGTTCCTGTTGCTGATGACCCTGGAAAAGGACAACATGGCAGAGGCTTGCAAGCTGGTCAGCGCTGTTGCCGCCGTGCCGGCGGCGTTGGCCGTGTACGTGGGATGGCAGGCCCGTCCCGTCGGCGCATTTCCAGTTCACGAGCTGCCGCTTGTGAGCGCACTGACGTTGCTCATTGCCTGCTTCGTCATCCTGCCCTACCTGCAACAGCGCCTGGCGCGGGGGACGTCAGGCGACGGCGCACTGTTTTGTTACGCCTGGCGCAACGTGATGGTGGTCGCCCTGGCGGAGTTCCTGATGGTCGGAGTGGGGCTCATCCTGGCGCTGTGGGGCATGCTGTTTAGCGCCATCGGCATCGACTTTTTTCAGGCGTTGTTTCGGCAGGACTGGTTCCTGTTTCCCGTCCTCGCCGGCTTCTTTGGTCTTGGCATTCACGCCAGCCGCCGCCAGGCCGGCGTCGTTGACGACATGGTGCGCCTTTTCGAGGGGCTGGCGCATTTGCTGTTGCCGCTGGCAACAAGCGCCATGGTGCTGTTCCTCGCGGCCTTGCCTTTCACCGGACTGGAGTTGCTGTGGGAAACCGGCGCCGGCACGGCATCCCTGGTGTGGCTGAACGCGCTTATCCTGCTGTTCATCAACCTGGTTTACCAGGGCAGGCGCAGTCATTCCTACCCGGTGATTGCGCACCGCCTGCTGTACGGCGGCATCGCCCTATTGCCGATGATTGCCGCGCTGGCCGGCCACGGGCTTTACCTGCGGGTGGCGCAATACGGCTGGACCGTGAGCCGTTGCTGGGCCATGGCGGTCATCGTGACGCTGGCGCTGTGTTCCTGCCTTTACAGCTGGAGCATTCTCCGGCGCCGCGACTCCTGGCCCCAGGGGCTGGGGCGCGCCAACGCGTTGACGGGATGGTTCGTACTGGCCCTGGCGTTGCTGACCAACAGCCCGTTGCTGGATTTTCGCAAGGTCGCCGTGAACAGCCAGACAGCGCGGCTGAAGGCGGGGGAAGATCTGGACGTTCGCTACCTGGGGACTCGCCTGGCCCGGCCCGGCTACCTGGCGTTGCAATCCCTGGCGGAGGAGTACCGGGAAACGGACCCGCAACTGGTCCAGCGCATCCGGAAGCAATTGGCACAGGAAACCACCGCAGAACAGCAACCGGCTGACCCCTGGGACAAGATGCGCTACTGGCCCGCGCCGTTCGAGGTTCCCCCGGGGGTGCGCCAGGCCATAGATGAGGGCCGGCTAATCGAGTCCTACCCCGGAGAATTCACCCTGTTGCGCCTGGACCTCAACCAGGACCAGGAACCAGAGTACGTGTTGATTGCCCATCACTCGACCGGCCGGAACTTGCACGGGTGGTGTTACAGCAGGGACGGCGCCGGCTGGCGCGAGTACCTGGTTGAATCGCGCCGCCGCGGCGCGGGGAAGCCTTTTGATTTCGCGCAGACGCTGCAAGAGGGCGCAGAAAGCGTTGCGCCGCCGTTCCAGGATTTGAAAATTGGCGACCGGGTGCTGATGGTAACGAAAAGCTGGTTGCCTGCCCGCGAACCGCCGGAACAGGAATAGCCGGCGACAGCAACGCCGCAAGAATCCCTGCCCCGGCGCAACCGGGGGAGTGCCCGCCCCGGCGCGGCCGGTGCGTTGCCGACTCAGCCCGTTACCGCGATGCGACTCGGCAACTCAAGCAACAACCTGCGGCGCGGGAAAGCAGGTTGACTTCGCGCAGACGTTGCAAGAGGGCGCAGAGATCGTTGCGCCGCCGTTCCAGGATTTGAAAATCGGCGACCAGACGCCGGCGATAACGCGAAACCTGTCACCGCCCAGCGAGCCGGCAGACCAGGAATAGCCGGCGGCGGCAGCGCCGGAAGAGTTCCCGCCCCGGCGCAACCGAGGGAGTGTCCGCCCCGGCGCGGCCGGGGCGTTGCGGACTCAGCCCGTTACCGCGATGCGCTTGGGCTGCGCTTTCTCCTGCTTGGGGATGGAGATCTCCAGCACCCCGTCCTTGCCGGTCGCCGCGATCTTGTCCGAAGCGACGCCCTCGGGCAGGCTGAAGCGGCGATAGAAAGCGCCGCGCACCCGCTCCGCTTTCTTGTAGCCCTCCCTGTTCTCCTCCGTTTCGGACTTGCGCTCGCCTTTCAGCGCCAGCACGCCGTTCTCCGTGGTCACCTCGATGTCGGCGGGGTTGACCCCGGGCAGGTCGGCCAGGATGACGAAGCGGTCTTCCTCTTCCTTGATATCCACCGCGGGTTTCCAGTTGCCGACGAAAGCGTCGGACTGGTCGTCGGCCTCGACTCCGGTGAAAAACGGCCCGAACAGGCTGCGGCAGTCGCCCAGGACGCCCGGGCGGTTGAGTACATCAAACGGTTCATAACGAATTAACGACATGGCATACACCTCTCAAATGGTTGCGATTGTCTTTGCCCGTTTACGTGGGGGCGCGGACACGAAATTCAAGAGAGGACGGGGGCGGGCGCTCAGGCGTCCACCGCCGTTTCTATGCGTTCGATGACGGTATCCAGCACCTTGATGCGGGCGTAGCGCTTGGATTCTGCCGCCACCAGCGTCCAGGGAGCGGTGGGGGCGTCGGTCTTTTCCAGCATCTCCTCGATGGCCGCCTCGTATTCCCGGCGCTTGCCGCGGTTGCGCCAGTCGTCGTCCGTCAGTTTCCACTGCTTTAACGGGTCCTTGGCGCGGGCGTCAAACCGCTTTTTCTGCTCTGCACTGGAAATATGCAAGAAGAACTTGACCAGGATCACGTCTTCTAAGCTCAGCAACGATTCCCAGTGTCGAATCTCCTCGTAGGCGCGGCGCCACTCTGCCGCCGAGGCGAACCCCTCCACCCGCTCCACCAGCACCCGTCCGTACCAGCTTCGGTCAAACACGCACATGCCGCCGCGACCGGGGACGGCGGGCCAGAACCGCCACAGGAAGTGATGACGCTTGTCCCGGGTGCTGGGCGCGGCGTAGTTGTGCACCGAGTAATGCCGCGGGTCCAGCGGCTCCACCAGGCGCTTGAGGCAGCCTCCCTTGCCGGCGGCGTCCCAGCCCTCCAGCAACACCAGCAGGGGCGGCCCCAGCTTGCCGCCGATGTGGCCGCCCAAGCGCAGGCGCAACTCCAAAAAGCGCTTTTGGCGCGACCGCAGGGTTTTTTCGTATTCCTCCCGGGACAGGGACGGAGCCGGCCCCAGGTGGTTCAAGCGCGATGACGTATTCATTATTTCCCTTGCGGGCGGCGGCCCGGAGCGTTACGGGCGAGAATGAACGAAATGAATGGTGCCGATGGCCGGACTCGAACCGGCACGCCTTTTGGGCACTGCCCCCTCAAGACAGCGTGTCTACCAATTCCACCACATCGGCAAGTGTGCGGGCCGCCGGCCGGCTACTCCGGAACGGCGGGGACGGCCGGCACGTCGTCCGTTGCCGGCGCATCGCTTGTTGCGGGAGCGGCGCCTGCGACCGGCACGTCGCTCAGTGCCGGCACGTCGCTCGTTGCGGGCACGTCGTCTGCCGCCGGCGTCTCCTCGTCCTGGGGCGCAATCACCGCCGACTCCACGCCCAGGTCCAGCCCTCGCGTCTGGGTGCTGCGCTCCCGGGCAATCCACGCCAGCGCCAGGCTGTTCACCAGGAACGCGAACGCCAGCACGGCCGTCGTGCGGGTCAGAAAATTGCCGGAGCCCTGGGCGCCGAAGACAGTGGTGGAAGCACCGCTGCCGAAAGCGGCGCCGGCGTCGGCGCCCTTGCCGTGTTGCACCAACACGAATCCAATCAGCGCAAGAGCGCACACCACTTGCAACACCAGCAATAAAGCCTGTAGGGTTTCCACTTGTTACCTCGCTGCCCGGCAGATGGCCAGGAATTCATCAACTTGCAAAGACGCGCCGCCAACCAGCCCGCCGTCCACATCATTCATGGAAAACAACTGCGCGGCATTGGCCGCTTTCACGCTGCCGCCGTAGAGAATGCGCACGGCGGCGGCCGTCTGCTCGTCGTGCCGCGCCAGGTGCGCCCGGATAATGCCGTGGGCCTCCTGGGCCTGCTCCGGCGTTGCGGTGCGCCCCGTGCCGATGGCCCACACCGGCTCGTACGCAATCACGGCATTGGCGAAAGCGGCGATGCCGGCGCACTGGATCACCGCCTGCAACTGTTCTTGCAACACGTTCGCGGTAACGCCCGCATCCCGTTCCGCCGGCTGTTCTCCCAGGCACAACACTGCTTGCAAGCCGTTCTCCACGGCATGGCGAAACTTGTCCGCCACGACCGGGTCGGTCTCTCCGAAGAGGCTGCGCCGCTCGGAATGGCCGATTATAACATAGCGGCAACCATAATCTTGCAACATGTTCACCGAGATTTCGCCGGTGTAGGCGCCGTCCCCATGTTCCGACACGGTCTGTGCGCCCCAGGCGATGGCGCTGTCCGCCAGTTCCGCCGCGACCAAGGGCAGGTAAACGGCGGGGGCGCACACCAGCACTTCCGCGCCGCCGCGGTCGGGCAAGCCCTGCTTCAGCCCGTCCAGCAGGGACTTGATGGAGGCGCGGTCGCCGTTCATTTTCCAGTTGGCCGCTGCCAGGGGGCGCCTGCTTGTAGTCATGATTCACCTGTTGCATGGTTGCGTGAGAGTAAGCTGCCGGGCGCCGCGCACAACCGCAATGCCGCGGCGGGAGGAGCGAGCATCGGCGAAACGGCGGAAGAAGTCAAAGATTCCAGCCCGCGGCCCGCGCCAGGGCCGTAACCTCCCGGCGCTCCAGGCGCCAGGACTGCCCCGGGCGCCGTCCGGGCGGCAGGCGACAGGGGCCGTAGCGAATGCGAATGAGACGGCTAACCTGCAACCCCTGGGACGCCCACAGGCGGCGGACTTCCCGGTTGCGCCCCTCGGCAAGGGTTACCCGGTACCAGTGGTTGCGCCCGGCGCCGCCCCCGTCGACGATGGTTAGAAAGCGGGCGAGGCCGTCGTGGAGACGCACCCCCCGGCGCAGGGCCTCCAGTTGCGCCGGGGCGGCGCGACCCGACACGCGCACTGCATACTCGCGCTCCACTTCGTTGCGCGGGTGCATCAGCCGGTGCGCCAGCTCGCCGTCATTGGTGAACAGCAACAGGCCGCGGCTGTTAATATCCAGGCGGCCGACGCTGACCCAGCGCTCCCGCCGCAACGCAGGCAGGGCGGCGAACACCGTGCGGCGCCCGCGCGGGTCGGAGGCGGTGCACAGCTCGCCCTCCGGCTTGTAATAGGCCAGCACTTTCGGGACGGGGCGGACGGCGGCCGTTGCCGCCGGGCGCAACCGCACCCGACGCCGGCCAATGCATACCTGGGCGGCGGGGTCAATTCGCTCCCCCGGACGCGCTGCCTTGCCGTTGACGCGAATCTGCCCCGCCTGGAGCAACCCGTCCAGGTAACGGCGCGAACCCAGCCCCGCGGCCGCCAGCACTTTCTGAATGCGCTCAGCCACGGCCGCCCGAAGCCGGGTTGGGGGTTGCGGGCATGACAGGCGCGCTCACGGGGAAAGGGTTTGCCGCCGGCCGGCGGCGCAGGGCAACGGTTGCGGTTGCGACAGGGACGCTCATCGGGAAAACGGCCGGGTCATGACTCGCTGCTGGATGATGCCCCTTCCGCGGCGAGCAACCCAGATTCGGGCTGGGACGCCATGCCGTCGGCGTCCACGGCAGACTGCTTGTCTGCGACGGCCGGCTCTGGCTCGGTCTGGTCCGCCGTGCCGGCGGCGGCCGCATCCACGGTAGGCTGCCCGTCCCCAGCGGCCGGCTCAGGTTCGGCACGGTCCGCCGTGCCGTCGGCGTCCGCGGCAGACTGCTTGTCTGCGGCGACTGGCCCGGGGTCGGCACGACCCGCCGCGCCGCCGTCATCCCCGTCCACGGCAGACGGCGCGTTCGCGGCAGACGGCGCGTCCACGGCCGCACCCGCGGCAGACTGCCCGTCTGCGGCGGCCGACCCGGGTTCAGCCTGGTCCGCCGCGTCGGCGTCCGCGGCAGACTGCTTGTCTGCGGCGACTGGCCCGGGGTCGGCACGACCCGCCGCGCCGCCGTCATCCCCGTCCACGGCAGCCTGCTCGTTCACGGCAGACGGCGCGTTCGCGGCGACCGGCCCGGGGTCGGCACGACCCGCCGCGCCGTCATCCGCATCCGCGGCAGACTGCCCGGCCGCGGCGAACAGCCCGGGCGCCGCCGTGGGCAACTCGTCCAGTTGCAACGGCGTCGGCAGTTTCGCCAGCGTGTCCAGGTTGAAATAATCCAGGAACTGCTTTGTGGTCGCCAGCAACTCCGGGCGGCCGGGCGCTTCCCGATGCCCCACGGTCTTGATCCACTCACGGTCCAGCAGGGTGCGAATGATGCTGGAGCTGACGCTGACCCCGCGCAGGTCTTCAATTTCGCCGCGAGTGACCGGTTGGCGGTAGGCGATAATGGCCAGGGTCTCCAGCAGGGCCTGGGAATAACGCTGGGGCTTCTCCTCGAACAAGCGGTTAATCCAGGCGGACAGGTTGGAGCGCACCTGGAAACGGAAGCCGCTGGCGACTTTCTTCAACTCCACGCCGCGCCCGGCGTAATCCCCCTCCAGGGCCGCCAGCGCCTGCTCCAGTTCGTCGCGGCCGGGCTTTGCCGCCTCTTTTTCAAACAGGGAAGCCAGCACGTCCAGGCTCAGCGGCTCGGAGGACGCCATCAGCGCGGCTTCCAGAACGTTTTTCAGCTCAGTGCGTTTCACTGGACGCCTTCACGTAAATGGGGCCGTTGGCCTCGTTCTGGGTGATGCTGACCAGCGCCGCCCGGGACAGCTCCAGCAGGGCCAGGAACACGACAATGACGCCCGCCCTGCCCTCCTCTGTTGTCAGCAACTCCCGGAAGTCGGTGAAATCACTGCCGCCCAGCCGCTCCAAGATGGACGCCATGCGCTCTCGCACCGACAACAACTCGCGCCGCACCTGGTGATGGGACAAGACTTCGGCGCGTTGCAAGACCTCGGAGAAGGACTGCAAGAGCGCATCCAACGGCACCTCGGGCAGGGGCCGCCGCACGCGCTTGTCGGGGAACTCGACCACCGTGCCAAACGTGTCGCGGTCCTGCCGCGGCAAGGCGTCAATATCCGCCGCCGCCTGCTTGCACTTTTCGTACTCCAGCAAGCGGCGCACCAGTTCCGCCCGAGGGTCTTCCTCTTCCTCGTCGTCCCGGGGAGGGCGCGGCAACAGCATGCGGGACTTGATCTCGGCCAGCGTGGCCGCCATCACCAGGTATTCGCCCGCCGGCTCCAAGTACAACTCCTCCATCATGTCGATGTACCCCATGTACTGCTCGGTAACCTGGGCTATGGGGATGTCCAGGATATCCAGGTTGCCGCGCCTGACCAGATACAGCAACAGGTCCAGGGGGCCGGCAAAGGACTCCAGGAAAACCTCCAGGGGGTTGGGCGGCAGATACAGGCTGCCGGGAATTTCAGCCAGGGGGCGCCCTTGCACCACGGCGGCGGGCGGGCGCCTGCCGGCGCCCTGCGCTTCTTGCCCCTGCGGCTCGGTTGCAACGCTGCTCATAACCAGGCCCGGCGGCGGTTAATCATGGTTCATCGTCAGGCGGCGCAGAGGGCTGCCCAGCGGCAGGTCTTGCGGGCGCCGGCGGCGGCTAATCATCCTGCGGCGCAGGGGGTTGCCCGGCGGCAGGTCTTGCAGGCGCCGGCGGCGGCTAATCATAATGCAGCCCCATGACGGTGCGCACCTCCGCCAGGGTCTCCTGTGCCGTGCGCCGGGCCGCGGCGCTCCCCTCGTTGATGATCTCCCGAACCCGCCCGGGGTCGCCCAGGTACTCGGCGGCCCGTTCCCGGAACGGCGCCTGCTCGGCGATGATGGACTCAATAAGGGGCTTTTTGCAATCCAGGCAACCGATGCCCGCGTTGCGGCAACCCTGCTCCACCCAGTCCCGCAACGCCTGGTCGGAATACACCTTGTGCAACTCCCAGACCGGGCACTTTTCCGGCTCGCCCGGGTCGGTGCGCCGCACCCGGGCCGGGTCGGTGGGCATGGTTTTTACCTTGCGCTCCACGGCGGCGGCGTCTTCCCGCAACGCGATGGTGTTGTTGTAGGACTTGGACATTTTCTGCCCGTCCGTGCCGGGCATTTTCGGCGCCTCGGTAAGCAGGGCGGCCGGCTCGGGAAAAATCATGCGCCCGCCGCCTTCCAGAAAGCCCGCCAGGAGCGCCCGGTCGTCGCCGCTGAGGTTGGGTTGCGACTCCACCAGGGACCGGGCCTGCTCCAGCGCCTGCGCGTCGCCTTTTTCCTGGTATTTTTTTAGCAAGTCCAAGTAGTTGCGATGGTTCTTGCGCCCCATTTGGGCGGCCGCCGCTGCCGCCTTTTCTTCGAACCCGGGCTCGCGCCCGTACAGGTAGTTAAAGCGCCGCACCACTTCCCGCGCCAGCTCCACGTGGGCCACTTGGTCTTCGCCCACCGGCACGCAATCGGCCTTGACGATGATGATGTCCGCGGTCTGCAACAACGGGTATCCCAGGAACCCGTAGGTGGACAGGTCCTTGTCGCCCAGCCGCTCCTGCTGGTCCTTGTAGGAGGGCACCCGCTCCAGCCAGCTCTGCGGCGTAACCATGGAGAGCAACAGGTGCAATTCCGCGTGCTCCGGCACGCGCGACTGCAGGTACAGCTGCGCCGCGTTCGGGTCAATGCCCACTGCCAGCCAGTCAACCACCATTTCCCAGGCGCTGTCCTGTATGCCGGCGGGGGTTTCATACTCCGTTGTCAGGGCGTGCCAGTCCACCACGCTGAAAAAGCACTCGTACTGGTCCTGCAGCCTGAGCCAGTTTTTCAGCACGCCGTGATAGTGGCCCAGGTGCAAGGCGCCGGTCGGGCGCATGCCCGACATCACCCGTTGCCTAACCTCGGTCGCCAATGTTCTCTTGTTGTTGCGGATTGGTCATAGCGCAGGCATTGTACCCGCAGACGGCGCAAAATGCCTTGTTTTATTCGCAACGGCCGGCTCTGCGCCGGGGGCGGCGCGGGCGGCGAATCGCCCAGCCGTGCAAGCAACGCCGGCCTCGTCGCGCGGACGGACCGGCGCCGGGTACTCGTTTTTTTGGCTGTCGAGCGTAATGCGGGGCCGACGGGAAGCCCGCAACCAGAAGCGCCGGGGCGGCGCGGCGACGGAGGCGGGGCCGGCGGGAAGCCCGCAATCAGAGGCGCCGCGGCGGGCGCCGGCGGAGGCGGGGCCGGCGGGAAGCCCGCAATCAGAGGCGCCGCGGCGGTCGCCGGCGGAGGCGGGCCGGCGGGAAGCCCGCAATCAGAGGCGCCGAGGCGGGTCGGCGACGGGCGCGGGCCGCGGCGCTTGTCCGGGCAGCGCAGGGAGGGTATCATTGTTGCCGAGTCGCGGTTCTCCGGCAAACGGCCCGGGACGCGGCAGGGGGCCGCGGGATGCGCGACGGCGCCCCCGCCGCAGAACGGCGGCAGTCGGCGCGGCCGGTGCGCCTGTGGATTGTCCGGTTGAACTCTGAAACACCGAAGCATTGTCGGCGAACATAATATTTTGACCCTGGCCTGATGAAATTTTTCCTGGATTTTCTGCCCGGACTGGTCTTCCTGGCGGTCCTGTTGCTCCCCCGGGAGGGGCAGGACGCCATATACCCGGCGACCGTGGCGCTGATTGCCGCCACGTTCGCGCAACTCATCCTGGCGCGGCTCCTCGCCGGCAGGTTTGAGAGGCAGTACGTACTCATCTTCCTGGTGGTGCTGGTGCTGGGCGGGGCCACGTTGTTGCTGAAAGACGAGCGCTTCATCAAGTGGAAACCCACCATTGTCTTCTGGGTATTCTCCCTGTGCTTTCTGGGCAGCGCCTACCTGGGCAGCCGCAACCTGGCGGCGCGGCTGATGGGGCAGTTCTTTGACGCGCCGGCGGTCGCCTGGGGGCGAGTGAACCTGGCTTTCACGGCGTTCTTCCTGCTGTGCGGACTGCTCAACCTGCTGGTCGCCTACAACTTCAGCACGGAGACCTGGGCGGCGTTCAAGCTGTTTGGCTTCCTGTTGCTGAACCTCTGCTTCATGGCCGGCGTCGTCCTGTCCCTGTCCCGCTACGCGACGGCGGAAACGGAGCAAAAATGACGCAGGACAAGGCCGGGCGGGCCGCCGCCATTCGAGCAAAACTGGAACAGGCCCTGGCGCCGGAGCGCCTGGAAATTACCGACGAGTCCCACCTGCATGTCGGTCATGCCGGCGCCGCGGGCGGGGGCGGACATTTCTCCGTGAGCATCACCAGCGCCCGGTTCCAGGGATGCTCCACGTTGCAACGCCACCGCATGGTTTACCAGGCCCTCAGCGACATGATGCCCGGGGATATTCACGCCCTCAGCATACGGGCCAGGACTCCGGAAGAAGAAGCAACGCCCGGCGGCGCGGACTGAGGTTTTTTGAACCGCCTGCGCCCGGCGGGTTTCGTGGAACCCGGCGCACGGGACGGCGGGCGGGAACCCACCGGCGGCCGGGTACGCCACACGGCTTTGCCTTGTCGCGACGACCGGACTCGCCGGGCGGCCCTACCCCGCCCTGCCCTGCCGTGTCGCCCCGCCGGCGCAATCAGTGGGCAACGGCGAACCGGCGCACGACGGAGCAGTCGCACACCCGACGGACGGGAACCGGGCGGCGACTGAGCGCAGCGCTAATGCCCGGCAGACGCACTCAGTGGGAAGCGGCGAACCGGCGCACGGCGGCATTCATTCCAGCTTGGGCGGCACTCTGCCCGCTGACCTGCCCGGGCTATGCCGACGACCGGCGGGGCGCTCTTTACAGCCGTTGCCGCCGCGGTTTTTCGCCGCAAAAGCGGGATTTCGCCCGGCGAGCGGGCGAAAACCGGCCCGCGCATGGGCGCACCACGCGGCCTCGCCCTGCCCTGCCGTGTCGCCCCGGCGCGGCCGGCACCGCCGGACGGGGTGCGTTGCCAATGCCCGGCAGGCGCACTCAGTGGGCAGCGGCGAACTGGCGCACGGCGGCGGTTATTTCCTCATCGAAAGACGCCTTGGCGTCCGCGTCCAGCCAGGAGGCCGCGAAAGAGTTTCGCGCCAGCTGCGTCAACTCCTTCCGGCCAAGCCTCAGGGCCGCGGCCGCGGCCTGGTAGTTTTCATTGACGTAGCCGCCAAAATAGGCCGGATCGTCGGAGTTCACCGTGACGAACAGCCCCAGTTCCAGCATGCGCTTTAGCGGATGGGACGCCATATTCTCCACGACCCGCAGTTTCACGTTGCTCAACGGGCACACCGTCAGCGGCACCTGCCGGCGCACCAGCTCCGCGACCAGTTCCGGATCGTCCAGCGCGTTGTTGCCGTGGTCGATGCGCTCCACTTTCAACACCTCCAGCGCCTCCCTCACGTAGGCGGCGGGGCCTTCCTCGCCGGCATGGGCCACCGGCGTAAAACCGACGGCGCGGGCGCGCCGAAACGCCTCCTGGAACCGACCCGGCGGGTTGCCTCGCTCGGACGAATCCAGCCCCACGCCGGCGATGCGGTCCCGGTGCGGCATCGCGGCCTCCAGGGTTTCCAGCGCCGCCGCCTCGTCCAAGTGACGCAAAAAACACATGATCAGCCGTGAGCCAATCCCCAGCCGCGCCTCGGCGTCGGCCAGGGCCCGGCTGACGCCGTCAATGACGACGGCGAACGGCACGCCGCGCTCGGTGTGGGTCTGCGGGTCGAAGAAGATTTCAACGTGGCGCACGTTCTGGGCAAAGGCCTGTTGCAAGTAGGCCCAGGTCAAGTCATAGAAATCCTGCTCGGTGAGCAACACGGCGGCGCCGGCGTAATAAATGTCCAGGAAATCCTGCAACTCCGAGAACTGGTAGGCGTCCCGCAACTCGGCAACCGAGGCGTGCGGCAGGCGGACGCCGTTGCGCTCCGCCAGGGCGAACATCAACTCGGGCTCCAGGGTGCCTTCAATATGCAGGTGTAACTCGGCCTTGGGCAGGGCGGCGACAAAAGCGGCGGTGTCTGTCATTCTGAACTCCGTTCGGGGGTGGACTGTATTGGAAAAAGATTGTAACACACCGCGCCGGGCGGCGCTTTCAGGCGCGCCTGCCCATAACATACGGCTTTTGGACGGGCGGCGCCGTGTTCTCGCGCAAAAGAACAAGCCAGGAGGTTTTATCGCTATAATGGTCAAGCGCGGCGATGTACAACCGCCGGCGCTTCGCCCCGGAATGCCCAACGGCCACAGACGCCATGAGCGATAAAGAACTGGAAAAAACATACATTCGCGCCCAGGAGTTGCTGGCGGATTCGTTTCGGCTGGCGTCCCTGGTGTATGAGAGCGGCTTTCGCCCGCACTGCATTGTCGGCGTCTGGCGCGGCGGTTCGCCGGTGGGCGTCGCCGTGCAGGAGTATTTTGCGTTTCGCGGGGTCGCCACGGACCATTTTGCCATTCGCGCATCTTCTTACAGCAATATCAACGAACAGGCGGAGACGGTGCGCGTGGACGGGTTGCAGTACCTAATTGACAATCTGGGCGCCGACGACCCCCTGTTGCTGGTTGACGACGTGTTTGATTCCGGCAAGAGCATACGGGCAGTGGTGGATGAACTCTCGCGGCGGGCGCGGCGCAACCGGCCCCGCGAGGTGCGGGTTGCCTGTCCCTGGTACAAGCCGGGGAACAGCAAGGTGGACCTGGCACCGGACTACTACCTGCGCGAAACCGACAAGTGGCTGATTTTCCCCCATGAGCTGGTGGGGCTGACCGCGGCGGAAATAAGGAAAAACAAGCGGGACCTGGACGGGTTGTGCGACCTGCTGATCGCCCCGGAAGATGCATGAACGGCGGCGGCGATGTGCGGCATCGGCGGCTGGCGATGCGAGGCGCCGGCCAGTCCCGGGTTCGCGGCACCGCGGGCAGGTGAACGCCGAGGACCATTGCCGTGAAATTTGAAAAAACCTTTGAAGTGGATGCGCCGCAACAGGCCGTCTGGGATTTTATTACCGACCCCGGGAAAGTCGCCGCCTGCATGCCCGGTTGCGCGGAAGTGGAGCGGCTGGAAGACAACAAGCACCGTGCCACACTCAAGACCCGGGTCGGGCCCATCGCCACGACGTTCACGGTGGAGATTGAAACCCGGGAGGAGCGCCCGCCCGATTTCGCTTCTTATATGACGTGCGGCGCCGAAGGCAGTCGCGCCGCGGGAATAACGGCGCTGAGCGCACTGAACCTGGAAAGCCTGGGGGATGATAGAACGGCCGTCACCTACCGGCTCGACTTGGACGTCCTGGGGCGGCTGGGAAAGCTGGGCGGCGGCCTGGCGCACAAGGTCGCGGACTCCATGGGCGACCGGTTTATCGCCGCGTTGCGCGAACGCATTGAAGCCGGCAAGCCCTGAAACGGCGACAGGGGGAACGACCCGCATTAACCGCGGCGACCGCCCGCCTCACTTCCTTCTGAAAAAGAACAGGTTGCCAACCCGGTGTACTAGCCCATAACATTTGTCGTTTTGGGTGGTCGGTGAACAGCGCCTGGATCGGGGGTTTCAATCCCAGCGCGTGGTGAGGTCGTTCGGTGTTGTAGAACACCAGCCATTTTGCCAGGGCGCGGTTGAACTCGTCCAGGTCGTCCTGGAACAGCAGGTCTTCGTGGTATTTCACGAAGTCCTCCTGGATGGTGCGGTTGAAGCGCTCGCAGTGGGCGTTCATTTTTGGCGACCGGGGGTAGGTCCACCAGTGGCCGATGCCGTGCTTTTTCAGCTCGTTGTCAAAGTCCTTGCCGAACTCCGAGCCGTTGTCGGTCAACACCCAGCGCATGGGGCGGTAAAGCAGGAACAGGAGGGCGCGCAGGGCT
>CAZDXS010000173.1:0-3262 GCA_964509455.1 uncultured Enterobacteriaceae bacterium
CCCCCAGTCTGTGCAACGCCTGCCACACCCCCTCCCCGGCACTGCGGGGAAAGGCAAGTCCGCACGGGCGCGGTGCGGCGCGCCCGCCACCGCCCGAAAACAAGAACCGCGCCGCCCGCCGGGCGCCGCAGTCAGGACGCCAGGTAAGCGCTGAGTTCTTCTTTTGTCAGCAAGAACACGTCCTCGCCGCCGCGCTCGAACTCCAGCCAGGTGAACGGCATTCGGGGGTACATCTCTTCTAGTGCATCCCGGGCCGAGGCGCCCGTCTCCACCACCAGGACGCCGCCGGGGGCCAGGCGCTCGGCGGCCCCGGGCAGGATGCGCTTGATGACGTCTACGCCCTGCACACCCGCTGCCAGGGCGTCCCGGGGCTCGTACTGGTACTCCAGGGGCAACCGCACCATCTTGTTGTTCGGCACGTAAGGCGGATTGCTGACGATAATATCATACGCGCCGTCTTCCAGCTCCGCATACAAATCGTCCTGTTGCGAGCGCACCAGGTTGACGCGCCGGCCCGCCTGCTCGTGGCGCTCGCAGTTGACGGCTGCTACCTCCAGGGCCTGCGGGTCGTTGTCCGTGGCGTCCACCCGGGCCTCGGGAAACGCCGCGGCGCAGGCAATGGCGATGCATCCGCTGCCGGCGCCAATATCCAGGATGCGTTTGACCCGGTCGGCTTGCACCCAGGGCGAGAATCGCGCCTGGATCAGTTCGGCAATGGGGGAGCGCGGCACCAGCACCCGCTCATCCACGAAAAAACACAAGCCCGCGAACCAGGCCTTGTTCAACAGGTAGGCGACCGGCATCCGCTCCCAGGTGCGCTTTTTCAGCATCTCTTCCAGGCGCAAAAACTCCTCGTGGGAGATCTTCTCCAGCAGGCGTTCCGGCGGCGCGTCAAAGGGGATGTCCAGCCCGCCCAGAATCAGAAAGACGGCCTCGTCCCGGGGGTTGTCCGTGCCGTGGCCGTAGCACAGCCCGGACTGGCGCATGCGGCGCTCCGCCCGGTCAACCAGTTGCCGGGGCGTTTCCGGGTAATGGCTCACCCCAGCTCCAGCAACATGCCGTTGAGCCGCCGCACGAAGCCGGCGGGGTCGTCCAGTTGCCCGCCCTCGCTCAACAGGGCCTGGTCGAAGAGGAGCTGGGTCCAGTCCTGGAAACGGTCGTCGTCCGCCGTATCCTGCAAGCGCGCGACGAGGGGATGTTGCGGGTTGATTTCCAGCACCGGCCGGGTTTCCGGCGCCTGTTGCCCGGCGGCTTTCAGCAGTCTCTCCAGGCGCCGCCCCGGGTCATGCTCCGCGACCACCAGGCAGGCGGGCGACTCGGTCAGGCGATGGGTGACCCGCACCTCTTTCACCTGCTCGCCCAGGGCTTCCCCCATGCGCCGCGTCACCTCGGCCAGCTTGTCGTCCTCAGGTTCTGCCGCGTCTTGCGCCGCTTCGCCGGCGGCCGCCTCGCCCAGGTCCAGCTCCCCCTTGGCAACGGACTGCAAGGGCTTGCCCTGGTACTGCCCCAGGTGCAACGCCAGCCACTCATCAATGGGGTCGGTCAGCAACAACACCTCGAGCTCTTGTTTCTTGAACACCTCCAGGTGAGGGCTGTTTTTGGCGGTGGCGTAGTTCTCGGCGGTCACGAAATAAACGGCTTTCTGGGCGGGCTTCATCCGGGCGAGGTAATCATCCAGGGAAACGGTTTCCCGCTCCGCATCCTCGTGCGTGGATTTGAAACGCAACAGCCGGGCAATGTCCTCGCGCTGGTCCGGCGCATCGATCACGCCCTCTTTCAACACCCTGCCGAAAGCCTGCCAGAACTCCTGGTAGCGCTCCGGTTCTTTCTCCGCCATCTTGCCCAGCAGGTCCAGCACTTTTTTCACGCACCCGGCGCGAATGGCGTCAATGGTTTTGTTCTGTTGCAGGATCTCCCGGGAGACGTTCAGCGGCAGGTCGGCCGAGTCCACCACGCCTTTCACAAAGCGCAGGTACGGCGGCAACAACTGCTCCGCATCATCCATGATGAAAACCCGCCGCACATACAGCTTGACGCCGCGGCGCCGCTCCCGGTCCCACAGGTCGAACGGCGGGTGGGCGGGGATGAACAACAACGCGGCGTATTCCAGCTTCCCCTCCACCTTGTTGTGCACGCGCCACAACGGGTCCTGATCATCACCGAACATGCTCTTGTAAAACTCGTTGTACTCCTCGTCCTTGACGTCCTTGCGGTTCCTGGTCCACAGGGCCTGGGCGGCGTTGACGGTCTCCTCCCCTTTCTCGTCTTCCCCTTCCCGGTCCATAACGATGGGCAGGCCGATGTGGTCCGAGTACCTGGTGATGGTCGAGCGCAGCCAGTCGCCGTCCAGCAGGTCGTGGGCCTCCCGGCGCAGGTGCAGGACCACCTTGGTGCCGCGCCGGGGGCGGTCGACGGTCTCCACCGCGTAGCCGCTGACGCCGTCGGAACTCCAGCGCGCGCCGTCGCCTCGCGGCAGACCGGCGCGGCGGGTCGTCACCTCCACCTTTTCCGCCACAATAAAAGAGGAGTAAAAACCCACGCCGAACTGGCCTATCAACTGCGAGTCCCGGGACTGATCGCCGGTCAGGGACGAGAGAAACTGCCGGGTGCCGGACCTGGCGATGGTGCCCAGGTTGTCGATGACCTCCTGCCGCGACATGCCTATGCCGTTGTCCAGCACGGTGATGGTTTTTTGCCGCTTGTCGTACTCCACCCGGATTTTCAGTTGCGGCTGGTCCTCGAACAGGCGGTCGTCTTGCAGGGCCTCGAAGCGCAACCGGTCGCAGGCGTCGGAGGCGTTGGAGACCAGCTCCCGCAGAAAAATCTCCCGGTTGCTGTACAGGGAGTGAATCATCAGGTCCAGCAGTTGCCGAACCTCGGTTTGGAACTCCAGGGACTGGGCTTTTGCGGCGGCGGGCTTCGCGGACTCGGCTTTGCCGTCTCCGCCCTTTTCAGCGGCGGACCCTGCGGCGGCTTTCCCGTTCCCGGTTTTTGCGCCCCTGGTTTTTTCTGCGCCGGATTTCCCGGCGCTGGGCCTTTCAGCGGCGGCCTTTGCGCCGGTCTTTGCGGCCCCGGACTTGCCGGCGGCGACTTTCCCGTCTCCGCCCGCGCCGGCGCCGGACTTTGCGGCCCCGGACTTTGCGGTATTCGTTTCCTCGGTCATGGCTTTTCCACTGGCATTGTTGTTTAATGTACCTAGTGGGGACAAACCGGAAAATTTCAAGGTGCGGTCGCCTGCGCCGCAAGGCAAACATTGCGAGAC
>CAZDXS010000174.1:0-11182 GCA_964509455.1 uncultured Enterobacteriaceae bacterium
GCGGCGGCCGGCAGGGCATCGGCATCGCCGGCCGCACAGGACAGAAAATTGTTGCCGCCGCCCCCGGCGCAGTGGTGTATAGTGGCGGCGGTTTGCAAGGTTATGGTAAACTGATCATCATCAAGCACAACGCCACTTACCTGAGCGCCTACGGTTACAACCGCAGGCTGATGGTGAAAGAGGGGGAGCAGGTGCGGGCCGGGCAGCAGATAGCTACCATGGGCCTGAACAGTCGGGGGGCGCCGGTGTTGCATTTTGAAATCCGTAAGGACGGCCGGCCCATAGACCCGCTGGGGCAACTGCCCGCCGGTTGATCCCCGTCGTGGCGCCTGAGGGGGGCGATGCGAGTGACGAGGCGAGACAAGACAGGCGTATCCATGCCGGCGGGCGCCGACAACCCGGCCGTTGCACCCGAGCCCCGCACTTTCCGCGCCTACCAGCGCGAAGCCGTTGCCGATGCCGCCGCAGACCGGGCGGACGAACCGGACCACGCCGCCGCCCTGGACGCCACCCAACTGTACCTGGATGAAATCGGCTTCTCCCCGCTGCTGACGGCGAAGCAGGAGAAGTCCCTGTCCCGCAAGGTGCACCGCGGCGACGAGGCGGCGCGCCAGCGCATGATCGAGAGCAACCTGCGGCTGGTGGTCAAGCTGGCGCGGCGCTACACGGGCCAGGGGCTGACGTTCCTGGACCTGATCGAGGAAGGCAATCTAGGCCTGATGCGCGCCGTGGAGAAGTTTGACCCGGAGCGGGGATTTCGCTTTTCCACGTACGCGACTTGGTGGATTCGGCAGACCATCGAAAGGTCCCTGATGAACCAGTCCCGCACGGTGCGCCTGCCCATTCACATCGCCAAGGAGATCAACAAGTGCCTGCGCACCGCCCGCCGGCTGGCGCAGACCCTGGGACGCGAACCCGGCCCCCGGGACGTAGCGGCGCAACTGGACCGCCCCCTGGAAACCGTGCAACGCCTGTTGGGGCTGAGCGAGGGCGTCCTTTCGGTGGATATTTCCCCCGCAGACAAGACAAGGGACCGATCATTGCTGGACAGCCTGGCGAGGAAAGATGATGCCGCCGACCCCCTGTTGCTGTTGCAACACGATGACGTGAAAAAGCACATCGACCACTGGCTGGCGGATTTGACGGACAATCAACGGGCCGTGGTGGAGCGCCGCTTCGGCCTGCATGGTCGGGATGTCGCCACCCTGAAAGTGATCGGGCGGGAGCTGGGCATCACCAGGGAGCGGGTGCGACAAATCCAGTTAGAGGCCATAGCGAGCCTGCGGCGGATGCTGAGAGAGAAAGGGCTGTCCCTGGACTCCCTGGCGTGAGGCGGGCGGCGCGGCGAAGTCGGCGCGGCGAAGTCGGGCAGAGCGGCGGGGGAGTGCAGGCGGCGCGTGCGGCGCGGCGCAGTCGGGCATCGGCAGGGGGGAGCGCAGGCGGCGCGTGCAACGCGGCGTTGCCAGTCGCGGCGGCGCGGGCAGTCCGTCGCAACCGCCGGCGTCAACCCATCATAAACAGGGCGGCCACCACTCGCCGTTCTTCGCCCGCCAGAAAGTTGAAAACGCGGCAAGCGGCGCCCGTGTCCATGGTTTCAAAGCCGGTGTTGCGGGCGTAGAGCAGCTGGTAAACTTCATCGCCGGGGAGGGTCAGCGCGGCGCCGGTGCCGAACAACACGATCTCCGGCTCAAACTCCAGCATGGCGTCGACGTGCGCCGCTGCCAGGGCGCCCACGCCGGCCGGCAGGCGGTCGGCAATGACCGTCTCCGTGGTTACGATGATATTCGACCGATACGCCGTGCCGCCCACGGTGATGGCGGTGGTAGAATAGGCGTCAACCCTGTGTTGCCCTGGATGCGTGTCGGTTTCGAGTTTCATTATGCCGGCTGGAGGCGGCGCCCCGCCGCAGCGTGGGCGGGCTTGCTTGCCGCGTCCCCGGCAGTATACAACTGTTTGCCGCCCGGCGGTGCGCCAGGGCGGTGCGAATTTTCCGCACGGCGGGTTGCCGCCGCTCAATCACTAACGAGGAGACAAAATGAGAATAATGCTCTTGGGCGCCCCGGGCGCCGGCAAAGGCACCCAGGCGGATTTTATCTGCGAGCGGTTTGCCATACCGCAGATTTCCACGGGCGACATGTTGCGCGCCGCGGTGCGGGCCGGCACCCCCTTGGGGCTGGAGGCGAAGCAGGTGATGGAGGCCGGCGAGCTGGTGTCCGACGGCCTGATCCTGGGCCTGGTGAAAGAAAGAATAGCCCAGGACGACTGCCGGCGGGGATACCTGTTCGATGGCTTCCCCAGAACGCTGGCGCAGGCCGAGCTGATGCAAGAAGAGGGCATCGCCATCAATTGCGTGGTGGAGGTGGCGGTGCCTGACGCCGAGATTATCAAGCGCCTGAGCGGCCGCCGCGTCCATCCCGGATCGGGGCGGGTGTATCACGTCGAGTTCAACCCGCCCAGGCAACCCGACATCGATGACGAGACCGGTGAGGCGCTCATCCAGCGCGCGGACGACCAGGAAGCGACCGTGAAAAAGCGCTTGCAGGTGTATCACGAGCAGACTGCCCCGCTGATCGACTACTACGGCGCCATGGCCGCCGCCGCCGGCGAGCAGGCGCCGGCGTACCTGCGCCTGGACGGGCTGGGCAGCGTTGACCAGGTGAAAGAGAACCTGGCGGCGGCGCTTGATCGCATCGCGGCGCACTGACCCCCGCCGGGAATTTGCCCACCCGGCGCCGCCGCCCCGTGACGGCGGACTCCAGCGCCTCTTGCTTGTTGCGCCGCTTGCGTCTTGCCGGGCTTCGCGCCCCGCACACGCGCCGCTTCCCGCCGCCGTGGCGTTCAATGACGGCGGCCGCCCGTACATCTCGCCCCCGGCGTTGACCTCGCAGCGCGCGTCAGGAGCCGCAAGCGCCCATGCGCCGTCATAAAAAAACCAGGCGCCGGGTGCGCATTTCCTGGCTTTTGCATGGCGCCGTCATCCTGTTTTGCGGCGCGGCGGGTTATGTTGCCTGGCTGGACTACCACATTCAAGCCCGCTTCACCGGCGCGAAGTGGTCCCTGCCCGCGCGGGTGTATGCCGCCCCGGTGGAGTTGTTCACCGGCCAGGCGCTGACCCCCGCCGCCCTGGAGCAAATACTGCGGGACGCCGGTTATCGCCAGGCGGCAAACCTGGCGCAACCGGGCGCCTACCGCCGCACCGGCGCCGCCCTGGAGTTCAGCCAGCGCGAGTTTGATTTCTGGGACGGCAGACAACCGGCCCGACTGGTGCGGGCGGAGTTCCGCCGGGGAAAAGTCCAGCGCATCCTGGACCAGCACCAGGGGCGCGCCGTTCCCCTGGTGCGCTTAGAGCCGGAGCTCATCGGCAGGATTTACCCCAACAACTTCGAGGACCGCGTGCTGGTCGCCTACGCCGACGTGCCGGCGGCGCTGATTGACGCCCTGCTGGCCGTGGAAGACCGCAACTTTTTCCAACACGCGGGCGTTGACGTAAAAGGCATACTTCGGGCGCTGTTCCACAACGTGTTCCGGGGGCGGGTGGAGCAGGGCGGCAGCACCATCACCCAGCAACTGGTCAAGAACTTTTTCCTGACCAGGGAGCGCACCATCGCCCGGAAAGTCAACGAAATCATCATGGCGCTGTTGCTGGAGCGGCGTTACGAGAAAACGGAAATCCTGGCGGCGTACATCAACGAAGTTTACCTGGGCCAACAAGGTAAGCGCAGCGTGCACGGCTTCGGCGCCGGCGCCGAGTTTTATTTCGCCCGGCCGCTGGACGAGTTGCGCCTGGACCAGCTGGCGTTGCTGGTGGGCATGGTCAAGGGCGCCTCGTTCTACAACCCGCGGCGCCATCCCGCCCGCGCCCGGGAGCGCCGCGACCTGGTGCTGGAGCTGATGTTCGGGCAGGGCCGCCTGGACGCGGCCGCCCGCACCGAAGCCCGGTCCCGCTCCCTGGACCTGAGCGCCCGGCCGAGATGGGTCGCCGGCAAGCACCCGGCGTTTTTGCAACTGGTGAAAAGCCAGTTGTTGCGCGAGTACGCCGCCGCCGACCTGCGCGCCCGGGGGTTGCGCATCTTCACCACGCTGGACGCCGGGCGCCAGAACGCCATGGAGCTGTCGTTGCGGCGGCAACTGCGGCAGATGGAGCGGGAAAAATCCCTGGCGGCGGGCACCCTGCAGGCGGCAAGCGTTTTCGTGCAAAGCAGCTCCGGCGCGGTGGTGGCGCTGGCGGGCGACCGCAACGCAGAGTACGCCGGCTTCAACCGCGCCACCCAGGCGCGCCGCCCCATCGGCTCGCTGGTCAAGCCCTTCGTGTATTACACCGCCCTGGCGCGGCCGCAGCAGTATTCCCTGGCGGCGCAGGTGGACGACGCCGCCGTATCCGTAAAACTGGCGAACGGAGAGTACTGGCGACCGGACAACTACGACGGGCGGAACCACGGCCGCGTGACCCTGATGGAAGCCCTGGCGAAGTCCTACAACCGGGCGACCGTGCGGCTGGGGCGCGAAGTGGGCGTGCGCAACGTCATCGCCGCCCTCGAGGCGGTCGGCATCGGCGCCGACATCAAGCCCTTCCCCTCGGTGTTGCTGGGCTCCCTGGAGCTGACCCCGTTGCAGGTCAGCCAGGCCTACCAGGTGCTGGCGAACGGCGGTTTTTTTGCGCCGCTGAACAGCATCCGGGAAGTGCTGGACAGCGACGGCAGGGCCTTGAAGCGCTACGCCCTGGAAGTGCGCCGGGCGTTGCGCCCGGAGGCAACGCACCTGGTCAACTACGCCCTGGTGCAGGCGGTGCGTCATGGCACCGGGCGCGGTCTGCATAGTATTATTCCGGATGGGTTGCCGCTGGCGGGCAAGACCGGCACCACCAACGACCTGCGCGACAGCTGGTTCGCCGGCTTTGACGATGAGATAACAGGCGTCGTCTGGCTGGGGCGCGACGACAACCGGCCGACCCGCTACACCGGAGCAGGCGGCGCCATGCGCCTGTGGGGCGACATTATGAAGCAACAACGGCAGGCCCGGCCCGTGGCGTTGTCGCCGCCGCCCGGCGTGGGCGCGTTGCCGCCGTTGCGCCTGCCGTTCGCCGGCGCTTGCGTGCGGTTTTCCGACATCCCGTACCTGTTGAGCGCCCCGCCCGGCCCCATTGACGAATGTTGAGAGCGAGGAGGGATGAAATGCATACCCACGGCAGTGGGATGAGCCCGCAACGGCAGGCCCGGCCCGCGGCATGGTCGCCGCCGCCCGGCGTGGGCGCATTGCCGCCGTTGCCCTGCCGTTTGCCAGCGGCTGCGTGCGGTTTTTCGACATCCCGTGCCTGTTGAGCGCCCCGCCCGGCCCCATTGACGAATGTTGAGAGCGAGGAGACTGAAATGCACACCCACGGCAGTGGGATGAACCCGCAACGGCAGGCCCGGCCCGCGGCATGGTCGCCGCCGCCCGGCGTGGGCGCCTTGCCGACGCTGGCGTTGCCGCCCGGCGTGGGCGCGTTGCCGGCGCTGCGTCTGCCGCTTGCCTTGGCGGCGCTCGCGCTGCTGTGCGCCTCCTGCGTCCGGGCGCCCGTGGAGCCCGCTCCCCCCGCGCCTGTTGAGGAAGCAATGGAGCGCGTGGAAATGCCCGCCGCCGGCGCCTGGCCGGAGAGCGAGCCGCCGGCCGCGGCGGACGGCCTGCCGCCGGTGCAAGACGGTCTGCCGCCGGTGCGGGACGGCAGGGCGGGCCGCGGCGCGGAAGAGGCGTTGCCCCGGGGCAGCGACAATCCAGCCGTCATCGCCCTGCTGGACGAGACGGAATTCAGGGCAGGGCAGGGAGACGCCGGCGCCGCCGTCGGCGTCCTGGAGCGGGCGTTGCGGCTGGAACCCAAGAACCCCTGGTTGTGGCATCGCCTGGCCCTGTTGCGGTTTCAGCAGGAGCGGTGGCGGCTGGCCGTCGCCCTGGCGGAGAAGTCAAACTCCCTGGCGGCCGGACTGCCCCGCCTGTTGCGGGCCAACCTGGAGTTGATTCGGCTGGCGGGCGGGTCTTAGGGAGGCGCCGTCCTGTTCCGGCGCCCGCCATAAAAAACCGACGCGGGCGTCGTTAGCGAGGTGAAGAGACGGCCGCGCCGGGCGGGGCGCCGAAGCGAGCAAAACTCCAGTCGCAAAAACTTCGCCCATCTTCGGCGAAAATCGGCGATTATCGACGAAGTTAGGCACTATCCCCGGGGATGATGCTCTGCGTGCAGGTTTTTCAGGCGTTCTTGCGCCACGTAGGTGTAGATCTGCGTGGTGGAAATATTGCTGTGTCCCAGCAACAGCTGCACCACGCGCAGGTCGGCGCCGTGGTTCAGCAGGTGCGTGGCGAAGGCGTGCCGCAACACGTGGGGCGAGAGGGGCTTGGCGATGCCGGCCTGCAACGCATACCGCTTGACGGCGTGCCAGAACGTCTGGCGCGTCATGGCGCGGCCGCGGCGGCTGGGAAACAGCGCCGCCGTTGGCGCCGCGCCGCACAACTCCGCCCGGCCGCGGCGGATGAACCGCTCTGTCCATTCCTGCGCCTCCTCGCCCAAGGGCGTCAGGCGCTCCCGGTTGCCCTTGCCGATGATGCGCGCAACCCCCTGCCGCAGGTTCACCTGGTCGAGTTGCAACCCCACCAGCTCCGACACCCTCAACCCGGTGGCGTACAACACCTCCAGCATGGCGCGGTCCCGCAATCCCAGGGTGGTTCCCGTGTCCGGCGCGGCCAGCAGGGCCTCCACTTCGGCCTCGGTCAGCGATTTTGGCAGGGGGCGGCCAATGCGCGGCGCCGCAACGCGGGCGGTGGGGTCCCGGCGGATTTGCCCCTCGCGCACCAGGTGCTGGAAGAAGCGGCGCAGGGAGGACAGGCGCCGCGCCGCGGTGCGGGCGGAGCAAGCGGCCAGCGTCGCCGCCAGGTACGCCGGCACGTCCTCGGGGCGCGTCTGGGGCAGGTCCCGGGAAGACGCCGCCAGCCAGTCCGCATACGACTGCAGGTCGTTGCGATAGGCGGCCAGGGTGTTCTCACTCAGTCCCCGCTCCAGCCACAGCGCGTCCAGGAACTGGTCGATGAGCGCCCGCCCCGGCCGGTCGCCGGCGGCGTCAGCGGACACGGCGGCCACGGCGGACACGGCGGACACGGAACGGCGCCGCCCGGCGCGCGCCGCTCAGGAGGAGGACGCCTTGATTTTCTCCTTGATGCGGGCCGCCTTGCCCTGCCTGCCCCGCATGTAGTACAGCTTCGCCCGCCGCACATCGCCGCTGCGCTTGACGGCAATGTCCGCAATGCTGGGGCTGTAGGTCTGGAAGACCCGTTCCACGCCCTCGCCGTACGAAATCTTGCGCACGGTAAAAGACGAGTTCAGCCCGCGTTTCTTCATGGCGATGACAGTGCCTTCGAAAGCCTGCAGGCGTTCGCGCTGGCCCTCCTTCACCTTGATCTGCACGACCACGGTGTCGCCGGGATGAAATTCCGGAATCGCCCGGTCGGTCTGCTCGGCTTCGAGCTGTTCAATAATGTTCACCATGGTTGCTGTCCTCATGTTTAGTCGTTCTTCGCATACGCCGGCGGGGCGTCGGCCGCTGCGCCGCAGGTCGCCGCGGGCCGCCGCGCCTCGCCGCGGGTTGTTTCTTGCTCGGGCAGGTCGGGCGGTTCCGCCCGCTCCTCCCGGAGGTACTCATCCAGCAGACGCCGTTCCTCGGCGCTGGGGGACCAGTCTTCCAGCAGGTCCGGGCGCCGTTGCCAGGTGCGTCCCAGGGACTGCTTCAGGCGCCACCTGCGAACGGCGTCATGGTCGCCGCTCAGCAATACCTGCGGCACGTCCCGTCCCGCCACGCGCTCCGGGCGGGTGTAGTGGGGGCAATCCAGCAAGCCCCGGTAAAACGAATCGGCCGCCGCGGATTCCTCGTTTCCCAGTACTCCGGGCAGGCACCTGGCCATGGCGTCGGCAAGCACCATGGCGGGCAACTCGCCGCCGCTGAGCACGTAATCGCCGATGGACCACTCTTCATCGACCTCCATTTCGATGAGCCGCTCATCGATGCCCTCGTAGCGGCCGGCGATGAGGATCAGGGCCCCGCGCCCCGCCAGCTCCAGGACGTCCCGCTGGCGCAACCGCTTCCCCTGGGGCGACAGGTACGCCGCCCTGGTCCCGTCGGGCATCGCCTTGCGGGCCGCGCCCAGGGCCGCCCGCAACGGCTCCGCCATCATCACCATGCCTGGCCCGCCGCCGTAGGGGCGATCATCTACGGCGCGGTGGCGCCCCGTTGCGTAATCCCTGGGGTTCACCGCGTCCAGCCGCAACAGCCCCGCTTCCACGGCCCGCGCGGTAACGCCGTAGTTGCTCACCGCGTCCAGCATTTGCGGGAACAGGGTGACCACCGTGACCCGCAACGCCGGTTGCTGTTTCGCCGGCGCCGTTCCTGTCGGTTGCTGTTCCGCCGGCGCTGCTCCCGTCGGTTGCTGTTTCGCCGGCGCTGCTCCCGCCGGTTGTTGTTCCGCCGCTGCCGCGCCCGCCAGTTTTTGTTCCGCCGGCGTTGCGTCCGCCGGTTTCAATCCCACTGCCACTCCACCTCGACGACGCCGTTGTCCAAATCGACCTGGCGCACTACCTCGTTGCGCACGAACGGCACCAGGCAACGGGTCTCGCCCTCCACCACCAGCACGTCATTGGCGCCGGTCTCCCGAATGTCGACAATCTTTCCCAGGCGCCTGCCCTCCACGGTCATTACCTCCATGCGCAACAAGTCCACCCGGTAGTACTCGCCCGGCGCCGGCGCCGGCAACTGTTCCCGGTACACCGCCACCAGGCAGTCAGCCAGCCGGCCTGCCTCGTCGCGGTCGTCTATGCCGGCAAACTTCACCGCCAGGTTCTTGCCCCGCCGCCCGCTGTCGATGAACTCGACCTCGGTCCACGCCGCATCGTCCTGCTCCGGACCGTCCCCGCGGCCGCCCAACAACCAGGGCTGGTAGGAGAAGATGTTGTCTCGGGGCTCCGTGTAGGAAAACACTTTCAGCCAGCCGGCCACGCCGTGCGCACCCGTTATCCTGCCCAGGATGACCCGCTTCCGTGCCTCGCTGTCGGCGGGCGTCGGCACGGGGCTCAGCCCGGGGCGGCGTTGGCCCCGGCGCTCTGCTTAATGAGCTTGGCCGCGCGCGCAGAGGGTTGCGCCCCCTGGGACAGCCAGTAATCCACCCGCTCGCGGTTGATGCTCAGCGCCTGCTCCTGCCCCGTGGCTATGGGGTTGAAGTAGCCCAGCCGCTCAATGTACTTGCCGTCTCGCGCCCGGCGCGAGTCCGCCGCCACGATGTGGTAGAAAGGCCTTTTTTTCGCGCCGCCGCGCGCCAGTCGAATCGTCACCATGAAAATAAAAACCCTGCGGGACGGGCAACAAGCCCGGCCCATTCACTGAAAAGCGCGGCATTATACCGCCTTTTCAGGAAAAGTGCATTGTTTATTTGCCCCGCGAGCGCATTGCCGGCGCCTGGCGCGCTTGCCGCGCCGCCTGGATAGTCGCGGTGCGCCGCCGCAGGCGCCGCAGACCCAGCCCCGGGGACGCGGTTGCGGGCGGGGATGCTCCATCGCCGCACCCCGCGCCGTGCCGCATCACGCGGCGCACCCCCGCCGCCGCGCCCTGCCCGGTGCCGCCCCGGCGGGCGCTGTCTTGCGGACTGGCCGCCTTGCGGACTGAGTGCGCCGCGTCACAGCCGCCGGCGTTAATCCGCCGCGCTCGATGCGCCGCCCGCCGCCCCCGCCCCCGTTTTCAGGCGTCGGGCGGCGCGTAGATCGTCAGTATCAGTTCGGCGTCATCCACCAAGCGATACTGCGGCGCCCGCCCCGACAGCGCCTCGCTGCGGAACAATACGGCCGCCGCGCCCCCGCCGCGTTTGTCCATAATGTACCGGCGGTGCTCACGAATCCTGTTATCCTCGACCGGACAACGCGCCAGCAGGCCGACAACAATCTCGTTGCGCACGGACTGCCGATCAACAAGGTTGTCCGGCGTCATCGGGTCGGGCAACGAGCCCGGAACAAACAACTCCAGGCGGTCATCGAACAGGCGCAGCCTCACCTTGCTGCCGGTCATCGAGTAGTCCCGGTGGGCGACCGCATTGGCGACGGCCTCGAACACGGCGAGCATGTCGAACTGCGGAATATCCTGGCGCCCGCCCGTCTCCCCCTTGTAGGCGGCTATCCGCATATTTTTCCAAACGAAATCACAAGCGGCGAAGATCTGCTGGTCCAGCGGCCCGGTGAGGTCGCGGGCGTCGCGCTGATACAGGGCGGAGGATTGGGGAACAATCGTCGTCCCCCGGTAGGCAACCGCCTGGATGAACGCATGGGGCAGGAATTCTTCCGGGGCGCGGCACGCCAGCAACACGCCCGCCTGGGTGGGGCGCTGGTCGCCGGCGTCGTCCTGCGCGACCAGGCCCGGCCTGGCCAGTTGTTGTTCCGGCGTATCCCCAGGGCGGGGTCTGACGAACTTCCCCCACAGTGCTTCGTCCAGATCCGCAATCGTTGCCTGCGGTACCGTTGTCAAGTCGAAACGGACAAACCGGGCCTGGCGGCGCTGTTGAACCAGTCGCGCCAAGTGGTCAGGGGGCGCCTGTCTTTTCGCCGAGCCGACGCGCAGAAAACATCCGCCGGGGCTGTAGTGAATAAACAGGCTGGGCGTCACCTCGACCCGCAGGACCGGCTGGTCGGCGCCGGCGCTGTCCGGCAACGTCAGGCGTTCTATTTTCGGCGCCAGCGGCGGGTCCAGGGAATCCCGGCAGGCCCGGCGCACCAGGGACTCCACGTCATCGAGGCGCTCTTGCGGGATTCCCAGCACCTCGCGCGGCGCACCGCGCACGCCAAGAAGCAGTACGCCGCCCCTGCGGGTGTTCGCAAAAGCGGCCAGTTCGTCGGCGATGGCGTCCTGTTGCGGCCCGCGTATTTCACCGCCGGCAAAACGGATCTCTTTCAGCCCCAGGGAGTTGTCCTCACCGAGGCGGATTTGCTCTAGCAGTTCGCTCTTCGTGGTCAGCATGTCGTATTTTTTTTCGTCTGGGGTCGTACAGGCTGCGGGCATGGACGGATAAATCCCTCTTGCTCAGGCGCCGGGAAAAAGCAGTGTACAGGAAAAGGGCGGCCCCGGCACGCGCTCCGCCGCGTCCCGCCGCCGCGCCGCGCGAGCCGCCGCCGCGCCTGCCGCCGCCGCGC
>CAZDXS010000175.1:0-12535 GCA_964509455.1 uncultured Enterobacteriaceae bacterium
CGGCCGCGGCGGCGGCTTGCAGTTCCGCGTCCTCCTCTTCCTGCTTTCTCTTGCGCTCGGCGTGGTAGGCAAGGCCGGTGCCGGCGGGTATCAGCCGTCCGACAATGACGTTTTCCTTCAGGCCGCGCAGGTCGTCCCGGCGGCTGTTGACGCTGGCGTCGGTGAGGATGCGCGTGGCTTCCTGAAAAGAGGCGGCCGAGATGAACGAGTCCGTGGATAGGGACGCCTTGCGGATGCCCTGCAACACCGGCTCCCACTGCGCCTCTTTCTTGCCGGCTTTGGCCAACTCCTTGTTCTTGTCCTGCACCTTGAGTTTCGCCGCTTCCTCGCCTTTCAGGAAGTCGGAATCGCCCGGGTCGGTGATTTTCACCTTGCGCAGCATCTGCCGCACGATGACCTCGATGTGCTTGTCGTTGATCTTCACTCCCTGCAGGCGATACACCTCCTGGATTTCATCCACGATGTAGTTCACCAGCGCGGGCACGCCTTTCAGCACCAGGATGTCGTGGGGGTTCGGCAGACCGTCGACGACGGACTCGCCTTTTTCCACGGACTCGCCCTCGAACACGTTGATCTGGTGCCGCTTGGGGATGAGTTGCTCGTGGTTCTCGCCGTCCTTGTCCGTGATGATCAGGCGCTGGCTGCTCTTGGTGTCCTTGCCGAAGCTGACGGTGCCGCTGGCTTTCGCCAGGATGCCCAGGTCTTTTTTCAGCTTCGCCTTGCGCGCCTCGAACAGATAGACCACGCGCGGCAGGCCGCCGACGATGTCGCGGGTCTTCAGCTCCTGCGGCAACTTGGCGATGACGTCGCCCACTTTCACCCGGGCGCCGCTGTTGACGGTGAGGACCGTCTTGGGCGGCAACGGGTAGCTGGCCAGGTTGGTGGTGCCTGGAATTTTCAGCACCTTGCCGTCCTCGCCCACCAGGTTCATGGTGGGGCGCAGTTCCCGGGTCACGGCTTTTTCTTCCTGCTTGCCGGCGCCGGCTTTCTTCGCCGCCGGGCCGCTTTTGGTCTTCTTCGCGGCTGCGCCCGCGTCTTCCGCCGTCCCCCGGGTGCGCGGCCGGGTAATGATCCGGTCGATCAACCCGGTGGCGGGGTCCGGCTTCTCCAGCAAGGTGCTGCCCTTGATCACGTCGTGGAACTGGATGCGCCCGGCGACCTCGGAGATGACCGGGTGCGAGTGGGGGTCCCAGCTGACGATGGTTGTGCCCGGCTCCACTTTTTCACCTTCTGCGGCCATGATGACGGCGCCGTAGGGGATCTTGTAGCGCTCCCGCTCCCGGCCCACCTCGTCCAGCAGCGAGACGCCGCCGGAACGGGACACCACCACCTGGTTGCCGCTTTCCTGCGCCAGGCTTTTAACGTTGTCCAGGCGCAAGGAGCCGCCGTATTTCACTTCTATGCTGCTGGCGGCGGCGGCCCGGGAGGCGGCGCCGCCGATGTGGAACGTGCGCATGGTCAGCTGCGTCACCGGCTCGCCGATGGACTGGGCGGCAATGACGCCGACGGCCTCGCCGATGTTGACGAGATGACCGCGGCCCAGGTCCCGCCCGTAGCACTTGGCGCAGACGCCGCGGCGGCTCTCGCAGGTGATGGCCGAGCGCACGACCACCTCGTCGATGCCGTTGTCGTCCATCAGTTGCACGCGGTCCTCGTCCAGCAACTCGCCGCTCTTGATGAGCGCCTTGCCCGGCTCGCCCGGCCGGGTCACATCACGCGCCAGCACCCGTCCCAGCACCCGCTCGCGCAACGGCTCCACCACGTCGCCGCCCTCGATGAGCGACACCAGCGTAATGCCTTCGGCGGTGCCGCAATCCAGCTCGGTCACCACCATGTCCTGGGCCACGTCCACCAGGCGCCGGGTAAGGTAACCCGCATGGGAGGTTTTCAGGGCCGTGTCCGCCAGTCCCTTGCGGGCGCCGTGGGTGGAGATGAAGTACTGCAACACGTCCAGCCCCTCGCGGAAGTTCGCCGTGATGGGCGTCTCGATGATGGAGCCGTCCGGCTTGGCCATCAGGCCGCGCATGCCGGCCAGTTGCCGGATCTGCGCCGCGGAGCCGCGCGCGCCGGAATCAGCCATGACGAAGATGGAGTTGAAAGACGGCTCTTCGACTTCGTTGCCCGCCGCGTCCGTGACCGTGTCTGCGCTCAGCCGGTCCATCATGGCCTTGGCCACCTGGTCGCCGGCGTGCGACCACAGGTCCACTACCTTGTTGTAGCGCTCGTCGTTGGTGATCAGGCCCGAGGTGTACTGCTGGTCGAACTGTTGCACCTGCTCCTCGGTCTTGCTGATGATGCCGGGCTTTTCCTGCGGCACTTCCATGTCCTCCAGGCCGAAAGACACGCCGCCGCGCGTGGAGTAGCGGAACCCGGTGTACATCAGCCGGTCCGAGAAAATCACGGTCGTCTTCAGGCCTAAGCGACGGTAGCAGACGTTGATCAGGTTGGAGATGTCGCGCTTGTTCAGCACCTGGTTGACCAGGGAAAACGGCAACTCTTCCGGCAGGATGCGGGCCAGGAGGGCGCGCCCCACGGTGGTCTCCACCAGTTCCTGGCCGGGTTGCGGCTCCTGTTCCGTTTTGGCGCGGCGAATGCGGGTGCGAATCCTGGCGTGCAGGCCGACGGCGCCGCTTTCATAGGCGCGATGCACCTCGTCTATGTCGGCGAACGCCTTGCCGGCGCCTTTTGCCGCCGCCGATTCGCGGGTCATGTAATACAGCCCCAGCACCACGTCCTGGGTGGGGACGATAATGGGTTCGCCGTTGGCCGGCGACAGGATGTTGTTGGTGGACATCATCAGGGCGCGCGACTCCAGCTGGGCCTCAACGGACAGCGGCACGTGCACCGCCATCTGGTCCCCGTCAAAGTCCGCGTTGAACGCGGTGCACACCAGCGGATGCAGCTGTATGGCCTTGCCCTCGACGAGCACCGGTTCGAAGGCCTGTATGCCCAGCCGGTGCAACGTGGGGGCCCGGTTCAGCATGACCGGGTGCTCGCGGATGATTTCGTCCAGCGTGTCCCATACTTCCGGCCCTTCCCGGTCCACCAGTTTTTTCGCGGCCTTGATGGTGGAGGCCTGGAAGCGCATGATCAGCTTGTTGAAAATGAACGGCTTGAACAGCTCCAGCGCCATCTTCTTGGGCAACCCGCACTGGTGCAGCTTCAAGGTGGGGCCCACCACGATGACGGAACGACCGGAATAGTCGACCCGCTTGCCCAGCAGGTTTTGCCGAAAGCGCCCCTGCTTGCCCTTGATGACGGCGGCCAGGGACTTCAAGGGCATCTTGTTGGGGCCGGTGAAGGCCCGCGAGCGGCGCCCGTTGTCCAGCAGCGAGTCCACGGCTTCTTGCAACATCCGCTTCTCGTTGCGCACGATGATGTCCGGCGCGTTCAGCCCCAGCAGGCGCTTCAAGCGGTTGTTGCGGTTGATCACCCGGCGGTACAGGTCGTTCAGGTCCGAGGTGGCGAAACGGCCGCCGTCCAGCGGCACCAGCGGCCGCAGGTCCGGCGGCAACACCGGCAACACTTCCAGGACCATCCATTCCGGCCGGGCGCCGGAGCGCTCGAAAGCCTCCAGCGGCTTTAGGCGTTTCAGCAGTTTTTTCAGGCGGGTGTCGGCCTTGGTCGTCTCTATCTCCTCGCGCAGACGTTCGACCTCTTCTGCTATGTTCACGTTTTCCAGCAACTTGCGAATGGCCTCGGCGCCCATTTCCGCCGTGAATTCGTCGCCGTACTCCTCCAGGGCCTTGTGGTAGTCCTCTTCCGTGAGCAACTGCCCGCGCTCCAGCTCGGTCAGTCCCGGGTCCACCACGATGTAGGCCTCGAAATACAATACCCGCTCCACCGTCTTCAAGGACAGGTCCAGCACCAGGCTGATCTGGGAGGGGACCGACTTCAAGTACCAGATGTGCGCCACCGGGCTGGCCAGGTCAATGTGCGCCATGCGCTCGCGCCGTTCCCGGGCCTCGGTCACCTCCACGCCGCATTTTTCGCACCTGACGCCGCGATGCTTCAGGCGCTTGTACTTGCCGCAGACACACTCGAAATCCTTGGTGGGCCCGAAAATTTTCGCGCAGAACAAGCCGTCCCGCTCGGGCTTGAACGTGCGGTAGTTGATGGTCTCCGGCTTCTTCACTTCGCCCGAGGACCAGGAGCGAATCTTTTCAGGAGAAGCCAGGCTGATGGTGATGGCGTCGAATTCCTCGAGGGGATTCTGTTGCATCGTCTTGGGGACCCATTCTTTCAAGTTGCTGCCTCCCGGAACAATGGTTTGTCAATAGGATTGGATTGCGTTGCCGTCATTCCAGGTCTATGTCGAGACCCAGTGCGCGGATCTCCCGCAGCAACACGTTAAAAGATTCCGGCGTGCCCGCCTCCACCTTGTGATTGCCGTCCACGATGTTTTTGTACATCCTGGTGCGGCCGTTCACGTCGTCGGATTTCACCGTGAGCATCTCTTGCAGCGAGTACGCCGCCCCGTAGGCCTCCAGGGCCCACACTTCCATTTCGCCAAAACGCTGGCCGCCGAACTGCGCCTTGCCGCCCAGCGGCTGCTGGGTGACCAGGCTGTAGGGGCCGGTGGCGCGGGCGTGCATCTTGTCGTCCACCAGGTGGTTCAGCTTCAGCATGTACATGTAGCCCACGGTGACGGGGCTGTCGAAGCGGTCTCCGGTCCTGCCGTCGTACAGGATGCTCTGGCCGTCCCGGGCCAGTCCCGCCAGCTCGAGCATGTCCTTGATTTCCTCCTCGGCGGCACCGTCAAACACCGGGGTCGCCATGGGCACGCCGTCCGCCAGGTTGCGCGCCAGTTGCAACACTTCCTCATCGTTCAGGGACGCCAGGTCTTCCCGGCGGCCGCCGCTGTTGTTGTATACCTTGTTGAGGAAGCGGCGCACGCCCGCCAGGTCTTTTTTCTTTTGGTCGGCCAGCAGGGCGCCCAGGCGCCGCCCCACGCCCTTGGCGGCCCAGCCCAGGTGGGTTTCCAGCACCTGTCCCACGTTCATCCGGGAAGGCACGCCCAGGGGGTTCAACACGATGTCCACCGGCGTGCCGTCCTCCAGGAAAGGCATGTCCTCCACCGGCACGATGGTGGAAATGACGCCCTTGTTGCCGTGGCGCCCCGCCATCTTGTCGCCCGGTTGCAGGCGTCTTTTCACGGCCAGGTAGATTTTCACCACTTTCAACACGCCGGGCGCCAGGTCGTCGCCGGCGGCCAGTTTTTTCTGCTTGCTCTCAAAGGCCTGGTCGGATTCCTTTTTCAGGTTCTTCAGGCGGGACTTGGCCTGCTCCAACAACTGGTTGACTTCCTTGTTGCGAAAGCGCAACTCGAACCAGCTCTCCCGGGGAATGCCGGCCAGAAAATCCCGGGTGACCTTGGATTTGGGCTTGAAGCCGGCGGGGCCGCGGTCCGCGATTTTTCCCACCAGTTGCTGTTCCAGTCTTTGGTACATGCCGTCCTCCATGATGCGCAACTGGTCGTTCAGGTCTTTTCTGACCCGGTCCATCTCGGATTCTTCTATCTTCAGGGCGCGCGCGTCTTTTTCCACGCCGTCCCGAGTGAACACCTGGATGTCGATGACCGTGCCGTTCATGCTGGACGGAACCCGCAGGGAGGTGTCTTTCACGTCGGACGCCTTTTCGCCGAAAATGGCGCGCAACAGCTTCTCCTCCGGCGTGAGCTGCGTTTCCCCTTTTGGGGTTACCTTGCCCACTAGGATGTCGCCCGCCCGCACCTCGGCGCCGATATAGACGATGCCGGACTCATCCAGCTTGCCCAGGGCGTTTTCACCGACGTTGGGAATGTCCGCCGAGATTTCCTCTGCGCCCTGCCGGGTTTCGCGCGCGATGCAACTCAGCTCCTCGATGTGAATGCTGGTGTAGCTTTCTTCCTTGACCAGGCGCTCGGACACCAGGATGGAGTCTTCGAAGTTGCAGCCGTGCCACGGCATGAACGCGACCATGAGGTTCTGCCCCAGCGCCAGCTCCCCCAGGTCCGTCGAGGGGCCGTCGGCCAGCACGTCTCCTGCGGCAATGCGGTCGCCGGGACTGACCAGCGGCTTCTGGTTGACGCAGGTGTCCTGGTTCGAGCGGGTATATTTGGTCAGGTTGTAGATGTCAACGCCGGGGTCGCCGGCCGCGATCTCCGCATCGTCCGCCCGCACCACGACCCGGCCGGCGTCCACGGAGTCCACCACCCCGCCGCGCCGGGAGAGCAACATGACGCCTGAATCTTTTGCCACGGCGCGCTCCATGCCGGTGCCCACCAGCGGCTTCTCCGCCCGAATGGTCGGCACCGCCTGGCGTTGCATGTTGGAGCCCATCAGCGCCCGGTTGGCGTCGTCGTGCTCTAAAAACGGGATCAGCGACGCCGCCACCGAGACAATCTGCCGCGGCGACACGTCCATGTACTGCACCGAGGACGGCTGGGACATGGTGAATTCATTGCGGTGGCGGCAGGAAACATGCTCGTCCGCCAGGCGCACCCCGCCGTTCAGGGCGGAGTTGGCCGGCGCGATGACGTGGTCGCCTTCCTCCACGGCGGACAGGTAGCGAATGTCGCCGGTCACCTTGCCCTTTTCCACCACCTGGTACGGCGTCTCCAGGAAGCCGTACTCGTTGGTGCGCGCATAAATGGCAAGGGAGCTGATGAGGCCGATGTTGGGGCCCTCCGGCGTTTCCACCGGGCAGAGGCGGCCGTAGTGGGTGGGATGCACGTCCCGCACCTTGGGCACCGCCCGGTCCCGGGTCAACCCGCCCGGCCCCAGGGCGGAAACCCGCCGCTTGTGGGTGATTTCCGACAACGGGTTGTTCTGGTCCATGAACTGGGACAACTGGCTGGAGCCGAAAAACTCCTTGATTACCGCGGAGACGGGCTTTGCGTTGATGATGTCCTGGGGCGTCAAGCCCTCGGATTCCGCCAGTCCCAGGCGCTCCTTGACCACCCGCTCCAGGCGCACCAGGCCAATGCGGAACTGGTTCTCCACCATCTCGCCGACGCCGCGCACGCGGCGGTTGCCCAGGTGGTCGATGTCGTCGTAGCTCCCCCTGCCCTTGCGGAGTTTCACCAGGATTTTCAGGATGTCGATGATGTCCGACGCATCGCCCAGCTCGGCATGCAATTTGCGGGACGCCTCGTCCTGGCGGCGGCTGAAATAGCGGCCGTCGTAGATGATTTCCGGGCCGGTGACGTTGTCGCGGTCGAAGCGGCGATTGAACTTCATCCTGCCCACCGCCGACAGGCTGTAGCGGTCCGGCGTGAAAAACAGGTTGTGGAACAGGGCGGCCGCCGCATCCGGCGTGGGCGGCTCGCCGGGGCGCATGCCCTTGTAGATTTCGATTTGCGCCGCCGCTTGCGCATCCGTCTCCGCTTGGGCGGGGGACGGGTCGTTGCGCAGGGTGTCGGAGATGAACGGGCCGTTGTCCGGCGCGTTGGCATACAGGGTTTCGAACTCCAGGCCGGTCGTTTTCTCCAGTTGCTCTGCTACCGTCTCGGTAATCTCGCTGTTGGACGCGACCAGTTCCTCGCCGGTTTCCGTATCCACGATGGGCTTGGCCAGCACCCGGGCGGGATGCCCGGTTTCCTGCTCGCCGGCGAAGTACTCGTCCTCCTCCCCTAGTTCTTGCTCCTCGGCAACGGCGGCGGCCGCAGAACCGCCGGTCAAGTACTCGCGGGGCACTTTCAACTCCTTGATTTTCGCTTTTTCAATGGCGGTGACGTGGCGCCGGGTGATGCGCTTGCCGTTTTCCACGATGACCCTGCCCTTGCTGTCCTTGACGTCGAAAGACAGGGTCTCGCCCAGCAACCGCTCGGGGACCAGGGCGAGGGAAACGCCGTCTTTTTTGACCGTGAAGCGGTCCGTGTCGTAGAAGACGTCCAGCATGTCCTGGGGGTCGTACCCCAGCGCTCGCAACAGCGTGGTCACGGGCACCACGCGGCGCTGGTCCACCTGGCAGATGATCTGGTCGTTGTAGTTGATGCCGAAGACCAGCCAGGAGCCGCGCGACGGAATCACGCGGGCCCAGCAACGCAGGCCCTTGAAAGGGGAGTTGGCGCTGGTTTCCTCGTACTCCTCCTTGTCCCGCTCGAAGAACACGCCGGGGGAGCGGTGCAACTGAAAGACGATCACTTTCTCCGTGCCGTTGATGACGAACGTGCCGGTGTCGGTCATCAGCGGCAGCTCGCCCATGTACACGTCCTTGCTCTCGCGAATATCTTTCACCACCTTGTTGTTGAGGCCGGCCTCCTTGTCGTAGATGACCAGACGCATCTTGACCCGCAACGACGCTGCGTACGTCAGGCCGCGCAGCTTGCATTCCTTGACGTCGAACACCGGCTTGCCCAGGGCGTAGCTGACGTACTCCATGGCGGCGGCGCCGTTGTAGCTTTCCAAGGGGAAAACCGACTGGAACGCGGCATGCAGGCCGATGGGCGCCCGCTTTTCGGGGGCGCAGTCCAGTTGCAGGAACTGCTGGTAGGAGTTGATTTGGGGCGCCAGCAGGTAGGGCATGTCCAGGACGTCGCGGCGCCGGCCGAAGTGCTTGCGCAGGCGTTTCTTTTCAGTGTAGGAGTAAGTCATTAGCAGGCTCTTTGCAAGGTTATGGCTGACGCCGCCGGAACTCGCCGGCGGGCGTCGCCGGGCGGTGTTGCACGGCAGTGATGCGCCCGGACCGGGCGGGCGCCGCCGCACGCACGGCAGGCCGCGACTGGCGGGCCGTCATTGCCGCGCCGGCGGGCGGCGCCGGACGGTGTTGCGCGGCGGGCCGCGACAGGCTTGCCGTCATTGCCTCACCGGGGCGGGGCGAGCCGCACGGCGATGCGGCCGTGCGATGCGTCACGGCGGGATGGTTCCCGATGCCGGCGGGCGGCGCCGGGCGGTGTTGCGCGGCGGGCCGCGACAGGACTGCCGTCATTGCCGCGACAGGGCGGGCCGAGCCGCGCGGCGATGCGGCCGGGCGAGGTTGCACGGCAGGCCGCAACGGGCGGGCCGTCATTGCCGCGCCGGCGGGCGGCACCGGACGGTGTTGCGCGGCGGGCCGCGACAGGCGGGCCGTCATTGCCGCGCCGGCGGCGGCCGGCTTATTTAATTTCAACCGCGGCCCCGGCTTCTTCCAGTTGCTTTTTCGCCTCTTCAGCCTCTTCCTTTTTGACGCCTTCCCGAACCGTCGAGGGGGCGCCTTCCACCAGGTCTTTCGCCTCTTTCAAGCCCATGCCGGTAAGAGCGCGCACCACCTTGATGACCGGCACCTTGTTGTCGCCGAAGCCGCTCATGACCACGTCAAACTCGGTTTTTTCTTCCGCCTCGGCAACCGCGGCGGCCGGGCCGGCTGCCGCGACCGCAACAGCCGGCGCGGCGGCGGAGACTCCCCATTGCTCCTCTAACTCGGAGATAAGGCCCACCAGCTCCAGGACCGGCAGTTGGTTCAGGGCTTCTTTTATTTCATCTTTGGAAACAGACATCGTTTTAAACTCCCAGGGTTAACGGTTTCATAATCGGTCGGGTTGCGTGATTACCCGGATTCCTGTTGCTCGCGGCGGGCCGCCAACAGCCGCGCCAGTTTTGCTTCCGGCTCCGCCAGGACGCGCAACAGCTTGCCCAGCGGCGCCTGCATCACGCCCAACAACATGGCGCGCGCTTGGTCTTGCGACGGCAGGTTCGCCAGCTTGTCAATTTCGGCGGGCGCCAGCAGTTCCCCGTTCAGGGCCACCAGCTTGACCACCAGGTTGTCGTTGTCCTTGGCGAAATCGCGGATGACCCGGGCGGACGCGCTCGGCTCCTCGCGGGAAAAGGCCAGCAACAACGGCCCCTTGAGCCCGTCGCGCATGCATTCGAAGTCCGTTCCCTCCAGCGCGCGCCGCGCCAGGGTGTTGCGCACCACCTTGAGGTAAACGCCCGCCGCCTTGGCGGAGTTTCGCAGGCTCGTCATTTCGGCCACGTTCAAGCCGGCGTACTCCGCCGCCACCGCGGCCGAGGACTGGGCCGCCTGGGCCGCCACTTCGGCTGCCACGGCCCGCTTTTGCTCCATTGTAAGGCTCATCGACTGTTACTCTTTCAAGGTTTTCCGAAAAACGCGCAGCGCAGTCACAGGGTCAGCGGGTCAATCGCCAGGCCCGGCCCCATGGTGGTGGAGAGGCTTACTTTCTGCAAATACACCCCCTTGGCGGCGGCGGGTTTCTCCTTTTTCAGGTCCGCCAACAGGGCGTCCAGGTTCTCTTTCAGGTTCTCGGCGGAGAAAGAGACCTTGCCGATGCCGCAATGAACGATGCCGTTTTTATCGCCGCGGTAGCGAACCTGGCCCGACTTCGCGCGCGTTACCGCCGGGCCCGTGTCCTGGGTTACCGTTCCCACCTTGGGGTTGGGCATCAGGCCGCGAGGGCCCAGCGCCTTGCCCAGCTTGCCCACGACGGCCATGGCGTCCGGCGCGGCGATGACCACGTTAAAGTCCATCATGCCCCCCTGCACCTGGTCCGCCAGGTCCTGCATGCCCACGTGCTCGGCGCCGGCGTCCCGGGCCGCCGCGGCCTGGTCGCCCTGGGCGAAAACCGCCACTTTCACGGTCTTGCCGGAGCCGTGCGGCAGCACGGTGGACCCGCGCACCGCCTGGTCCGACTTTTTCGGATCCACGCCCAGCTTGATCGCCGCCTCGACGGTCTCGTCGAACTTCGCCGTGGCGCATTCGCGGAGCAGATTCAGGGCTTCCAGCACGGGATAGGCGTGTCCCGGTTGCACTTTTTCAGCGGTCGCGCGGGCGCGTTTTGACAGGGGCGGCATTGCGTTACGCCTCTTCTGCCTCTATGCCCATGCTGCGCGCCGTGCCGGCAATGGTGCGCACCGCGGCCGCCAGGTCTGCTGCTGTCAGGTCGGGCTCCTTGAGCCGGGCAATCTCCTCCAACTGCGCGCGGCTCACCTTGCCCACTTTCTCCATGTTGGGCACGCCGCTGCCGCTGCTGACGCCGGCGGCTTTTTTCAGCAGGTGGGCGGCCGGAGTCGTCTTGGTTACGAACGTGAAGCTTTTGTCCGAGTACACGGTGATGACCACCGGCACCGGCAGGCCTTCCTCCATCCCCTGGGTCTGGGCGTTGAACGCCTTGCAGAAATCCATGATGTTCAAGCCGTGTTGCCCCAGGGCCGGGCCCACGGGAGGGCTGGGATTGGCCTGGCCCGCCGGCACCTGCAACTTGATGTTGGTTTCTATTTTTTTCGCCATTTTTTTACTCTTTCTCCACTTGGGTGAATTCGAGATCCACCGGGGTTGAACGCCCGAAAATCAGCACGGAAACCCGCAACCTGCTTTTTTCATAGTTTACTTCCTCCACCACGCCGTTAAAGTCGGTGAACGGCCCGTCGGTCACCCGCACCACCTCGCCCGGCTCGAAGACGATCTTCGGCCGCGGCCGGTCCGCCCCGTCCTCGACCCGCTGCAAGATGGAATCCGCCTCGCTGTCGGACAGCGCGGCCGGGCGCCCGCCGGGGGAGCCGCCGATGAAGCCAAGCACGCGCGGCGCATCCTTCACCAGGTGCCAGGTATCGTCGTTCATCTCCATGCGTATCAGCACGTAGCCCGGAAAGAAGCGGCGCTCGCTCTTGCGTTTTTTGCCGTCGCGCATCTCCACCACTTCTTCGGTGGGCACGATAATGTCGCCGAACATGTCTTTCAGCTTGCTGCGCTCGATGCGCTCCATGAGCGAGCGCATGACGCTCTGCTCGTAGCCGGAATAGGCCTGCACCACGTACCACTTCAGGTCCGCCACGGCTCAGCCTCCCGCCCCACCAATCACTCGGCGCACCGCCCAGCCCAGGACTGAATCCAACCCCCACAACATCAGGGCCGCCAGGATGACCACGGCAATGACCAACATGGTGGTCTGCGTTGTTTCGCGGCGGGTGGGCCACACCACCTTGTAAACTTCGGTCTGGGCCTCCTGGAGAAAATTCCAGAAAGTGCGGCCGCGCTCGGTTTGCAACCCAATCCAGGCGGCAACGCCCACGGCCGCCAGCAACCCGGCGACCCGCAACGGCGTGGATTGCTCCTCGTACATGTAAAAACCGGCCACCGCGGCAACGACCACCAGCACCGCGACAGCCATTTTCACCAGGTCGACTTTTACGTTTTCCGCTTTCGTCTCTGCGCTCATCACTCGTTCTGCCGGGCGGGGCGGCGCACCGCAACCCGCCGGTTACTGGCAGGCCAGGAGGGAATCGAACCCCCAACCTGCGGTTTTGGAGACCGCTGCTCTGCCGATTGAGCTACTGGCCTTTGTTACCATGCTACGGCGTTGCCCGGCTCGCGCCGCACGGCGGCGCGGCCGCGACGGGCGCTGGAATGTCCAGGCGCGCCATAAGCCGCCTCGGGCATTGCCTGCCGTGCGCCGTTGCCTGCTGTTGCTCTAATGTTGCGCCGTTACTCGAGGATCTTGGAGACCACGCCGGCGCCCACGGTGCGCCCGCCCTCGCGGATGGCGAAACGCAACCCGTCCTCCATCGCAATGGGCGCAATCAGCGTCACCTGCATGCTCACGTTGTCGCCCGGCATCACC
>CAZDXS010000176.1:0-6401 GCA_964509455.1 uncultured Enterobacteriaceae bacterium
TGCAGGCACTGAAGAAAACAGGATGCTGGGGTTTGATGAGCCGGGTTACAAAAAGGGTCCTGACGGGGCTTTATCCCGGCCAAGCCGTTGCCGGCGTGGCTGGGTAGCCGCCCTGAGTCTATTGTTGTTGGTGCTCTTGCCTGATTCGGCGGCGGGAAAGATGATTGACCTATCAAATCATTTTCAAGGGATGGAGCGGGAAAAGCATGGCGGTTTCAGAGAAACATGGAAACAGCATCAATGCCTTTTGACCGGGGGGACAGGCAATATAGTCAAAGTTGCCAGTCCCTTTAAAATAGGTGGGCTTAATGGTGATAGACCGTTGTCGCCAGTTAACCCATCGGGCTGGTCGGAGACTGTAACAATGGCGCCTTGGGAGCGTAGATTGGTGAAAGCACCCGCGGTGCTTAACGAGCAAACCATCTCAATTCGTTCATTCCATAGTCGGGAGCGGGGAGTGACGAAGTACCCTGCCTCGCTTAACCTCCAGCATGGAAGTTGGAAGTGGATTTGGTCTCAATCAATGATATCTTTTTCCAGTATGGTGCCGGTTATTTTAGTATCTGCGGCGCACCCTGTTGCGGGGGCTTTCCTTTTGGGAGTACTCACCATGGGTGGGGCCTCTTCTGAATACCTTCTTCAAGGGCACGACACGGAAAACGGGAGTACTCGCGCAGGGTGGGAAGGTTTTATCGTGGCCATTTCCGAGTATCCCATTCTCAGGTTTTTGTTCCGTAGTTCTGCGCCTTTCCTGAAAAGGGTTTGGGTCGTCAGCGTTATGGAGGCTGTCCAGGAATCCGGAGTTGAGATATACGCAATGCTTGCCGAGGCTTATTACGATGACCCTAACAAACCTTCTGGGGATGGGACGGGGGATGTTGTCCACAGGCTTATTTTGTCCGTTATGATAGGTTTGGGCATCGGTAGCGCGATGGGTGCATTTGTAGCGGGAGGCAGGATTCTGAGAGGCAAGAAAGATAAAGATGAGTCCTCTGATGATGCCACAGAGAGGCAAGAATAGAACTCGTCTTCTCCAACTCGTTCAATGGGGCATAGCCCTGTGCAAAAACCGCCTAGTTCCGGGCGCTCGCACTGTCCCCTGTACGGTTACAATCTTGCAAGATACGGAATAAGCCGCAGCCTATTCGGTTGTCGGCTTGCGGTGTAATTAAACACTCTTCACCATGACGCGACAAGAACACAAACTGGCCCTGCCGCAGGGCACCCGGGTGCAGGACTTCGAGTTTCACCGGGTGCTGGGACACGGCGGCTTCGGCATCACCTACCTGGGTTGGAACCTCAGGCTGGACATTCCCGTGGCTATCAAGGAATATCTACCGGCGGAGTTGGGGGCGGTGCGAACCATAGGGAACAGTGTAGCACCGCAAACGGAGGCAGCCCGGGCGGATTTTGCCTGGGGACTGGAGCGGTTCCTGGACGAGGCGCGTACCCTGGCGCGATTCAAGCACCCCAACATCATCCAGATATATCGCTTCTTCGAGGCCCACGACACCGCCTACATCGTCATGGAGTACGCGGAGGGAGAGACCTTGGCGGAGCGATTGAAGCGCCAGGGTACGTTGAGCGAAGACGAGTTGAAAGCCATACTCTTACCACTGTTGGACGGGCTGGCGCAGGTGCATGCGGCGGGTATCCTGCACCGGGACATCAAACCGGGCAACATAATGTTGCGGGATGCGGACGGTTCGCCGGTGCTGGTGGACTTCGGCTCGGCGCGGCAAGCAACGGGCGCCCGCAGTCGCTCCATGACGGCAGTAGTAACGCCAGGTTACGGTCCCATAGAACAATACTCCACCCGGGGGCAGCAGGGTCCCTGGACGGACCTGTACGCCTTGGGCGGCGTATGTTATCGGTCTCTGACGGGCAATGCGCCGGCGGAGGCGACGGAGCGAGTGCGGGATGATCGGCAACCGCCCGTTGTTGAGGTTGCCCGGGGCAAAGCAAGCGCTAAGTTCCTGTGGGCAATTGACTGGGCCCTGCGGGTGGACGAGAGTGACCGGCCCCAGGACGTGGCGGCATGGCGAGCAGCCTTGGTGGGGGAGAGAGAGGCGCCGAAGCGGGACACGCCCACCCAGCGCAAGGCAACGTTGCCCCGGTCGGAGGCCTCTTCCGAATCCGGCCGGCGGTGGTATGGCTGGATAGTTGCTTGGGCCGTAGTGCTGTCTCTGGTCGGGATGATTTGGTGGGGGGCATACCAAGGGGAAAGCCGAGAGGTAGCGCCTGATGCGCTATTCAGCATATTGGAAGAAGGCGGTGTTACCGCTGGCGCCATACATGAATTAGTATCTCGGGGCGCGGATGTAAACGCCAAAGATGAGAACAATTGGTCCCCGCTCCATTATGCTGCCGGTCGTAGTGAAAAGCCCGAAACCATCGAAGCATTGCTAGCCAGTGGCACAGATGTCCATGCCAAAGGAATAAATGGTCTTACCTCGCTCCATGTTGCGGCATTGAGCAATAAAAACCCTAAAATCATCGAGGCGTTGCTGGTTGGCGGTGCGGACGTGAATGCCGCGGCAATAAATGGCGCGACTCCGCTCCACGGGGCGGTACGGAATGGTGTGCCCCTCGAAATTATCCGGGCGCTACTGGTTGGCGGTGCGGACGTGAACGCCACGGGGGTAAATGGCGCAACCCCGCTTCACGTGGCGGCACATCAAAACGAAAACCCTTCAATCATACGGGCGCTACTGGTTGGCGGTGCGGACGTGAACGCCACGGGGGTAAATGGCGCAACCCCGCTTCACGTTGCGGCCCAAAACAACGAAAACCCTGCGATCATCAAGGCATTACTATCCGGGGGAGCGAACATCAACGCTAATAATAAAGACGGAGAAACGCCGCTTCATTTGGCATCCGCACAAAACAAAAATCCTGACATCATCAAGGTGTTACTGGCTGGCGGCGCGGATATGGAGGCCAAGGCATCTGAATATGACAGTACCCCGTTGCACTATGCGGCAGCGTTGAACGAACATTCTGAAATTATTGAGGAGCTATTGGGTGGAGGTGCGGACGTAATTGCCCGTAATAAAGACGGTGAGACCCCACTTCACATCGCGGCGCATCGGAATGAAAACCCTGAAATTATCCGGGCGTTACTCGCTGTCGGCGTGGATGTGAACGTCAAAGACGCGGATGGCTGGACCCCGCTTCACTCGGCGGCTTGGAGGAATAAAAACCCCGAAATCATCCAAGCGCTATTGGTTGATGGCGCGGACGTGAATGCCACGGCGGAAAATGGCGCAACTCCGCTTCACGGGGCGGCACATCAAAACGAAAACCCTTCAATCATCCGGGCGCTACTAGTTGGCGGTGCGGACGTGAATGCCGTGGCGGAAAATGGTTTGACCCCGCTTCATTTTGCGGCACAGGAAAATGAAAATTCTGAAATCATTGAGGAGCTACTGGCTGGCGGCGCGGACGTGAATGCCGTGGCAGAAAATGGTGTGACCCCGCTTCATTTGGCGGCCGCACAAAACAAAAGTCCTGGCATCGTCAATATGTTGCTGGCCAGCGGCGCGGACGTGAACGCCACGGCAACAAATGGCGCAACCCCGCTTCACGTTGCGGCGCATAAAAACGAAAGCCCCGGAATCATCAAGGCGTTGTTGGCCGGGGGGGCAAACATCAACGCCAAGAATAAAGACGGAGAAACGCCTCTTCATTTGGCATCTGCGCGAAACAAAAATCCTGACATCGTCAAGATGCTAATGGCTGGCGGCGCGGATATGGAGGCCAAATCATCTGTATATGACTATACCCCGCTTCACTTTGCGGCCAAGTGGAATGAAAACACTGAAATCATTGATGCGCTGTTAGCGGCCGGCGCGGACGTGAACGCCCGGGATACAAGTGGGGCGCCTCCGCTCCACCGGGCGGCGGCGGACAACGAAAACCATGAAATCATCAAGGCGTTGCTGGACGGAGGCGCGGACGTGAATGCCAAGGACGACTTTGGCAGAACCCCGCTTTCCGTGGCGGCGTTGGGGAATAAAAACCCCGAAATCGTCCGGACGCTACTGACCGCCGGTGCGGATGTGAAAGGACATGATGACTGGCCCCTGCTTCACCTAGCGGCGTACTACAACGAACACTCTGAAATTATCGAGGCGTTACTGGCCGGGGGGGAGAACGTCAACGCCAAGAATGGTGGCGAAACGCCGCTTCACGCGGCGGCGTTGAGGAATAAAAACCCCGAAATCATCCAGGCGCTGTTGGCAAGGGGTGCGGTAGTCGACGCTAAAGCAGAAAACGGCAGGACCCCGCTTCACTTTGCGGCAAGGTGGAATGAAAGCACTGAAATCATTGATGCGCTGTTAGCGGCCGGCGCGGACGTGAACGCCAAAGATAAACAAGACAAAACCCCGCTGGAGCTGGCGCGGGATAATGGAAACTGGGCGGCGGTGGAAGTTCTCGAGGAAGCAAGCCGGTAGGTGATTCTTGTCAAGGACATGACCAAGGGCGGAAGTACCACCCCGCCGCTCACGCAAGCGACGTCTCCAGCCTGTGCTTGCGTCTTGCCCAGTCCGGCATCGTGCGGTCCAGCATCTTGCGGAAGCCGGGGCCGTGGTCGTGGTGCGCCAGGTGGCACAACTCGTGGATGATGACGTACTCTATGCATTCCCGCGGCGCTTGCAGCAGGCGCGGGTTGAGGGTCAGCCGTCCCCCCGGCGACAGGCTGCCCCACCGCTTTTCCATCTTTTGCAACCTCAGCGCGGGCTTGTCGAAGCCGCTCTCGCGGAAACTGTCCCAGCAGGCATCGAACACCTGCCGCAGGCGCACATTCGCTTGCCGCCGGCGCCATGCGTCCAGCAGCCTCTGAACGTGGGCGGGGCGCTCATCAACGCACTCAATATGAAAGCGCCCGTTCTTGAGCAGCACGCGGTCGCGCCCTGCTTTTTCTATTCTCAGCCGGTACTTGCGCCCCAGGTGGAGGTGGCTTTCACCACCAACGCATCGCCGCTCGGGGGTCCTGGGGTCGAACTGCGCGAAGTAGGCGATTTGCCTTTTAATCCAGCGCACCCTTTTTTGCACCTTTTGTTCAATGGCGTCCATGCCGGCCGTGCGCGGCGCCTTGACCACCACGCGCTTGTCGGGATGCACGGCAATCTCCAGGGACTTCCGGTCCGCCAGCAGCAGCTCGTAGGTGATGCCCGTCTTGCCGCAGGCGATGGTGCGGGTAACGGCGTTCATTGCGACAGCCGCCGGCTCCTGCGGATTTTCATTGCCTTTTCGATGATCTCATCCATCTGCTCGTCCGCCAGGTTGATGCCGTACTGGTCCCGGAGCGCCTCGAAGAAAAAGTCGTTGATGCGTCCCTTGCTGTGCCTGATGGCGCGTTCGTCCGTCCAGAAATCCACTTTCTGCTCCTGGTCAAACGCATCTTGAATCGCCCGGGAAAGCTCGCAAAGAGCATCGTCGGAAACAGCGATGTCGTACTTTGAAAACAGCCGGCGGTTGACCCCGTAATAGGCGCAGGCCTCGTCATCGTCGCGGATGGCGTCGGGCGCGTCGTCATGGCGCCGCGCGACCATGTTGTCCCGGATGTCGCCGGTCTGCTTGAGGTATTCCTGCTCGGATATGCGTTGCGCCTTGAAATCATCAATTGCCTGCTGAATGAGCTTCGAAAACTTCTCGTACAGCGCCGGGTCTTCTTCCATCTTTTCATGGATGGTTCTCTTGGCAGCGTGGGCGATGGCGTCCGCCCTGGCCGCCGTCGAGGCAACCTGGTACTCGCCCTGGCCCTCCTGTATCGCCTTGAACTCCTTTTCATTGAGGATGTCCACCGGCTTGTTCAGTTGCAACACTTCACTTGCCTGGATGTGCGTGTCCAGCAGTTTTTGAATCTTGGGGTCGTGGTCGCGATAGTTGATGGCCTCGGCGTACCGCAACTTCACCGCTTTTCTGAGTTTCATAAACCGCTCCAGGTCTCGCTTGTAGCGTTTCAGCGTCGCCTCATCCGTTTTCATGATGAATTTCTCGGAGGAGAGGGCGATCCCCAGCGTTTTGGCGTAGCGGGACAGGCACTCGTAAAACTCGCCGCGCAACTCGTCATCCGCCAGCAACCGCTCAAACGCCTCTTCATCCTGCTTGTTGCCAATCTTCCGGAACAGGTCCCACAGGTCGGAATAGCGTTGGGGCAGTTTCCGCACTTCCTCGTCAATGGAAATCAGCGCGTCTGCCAGGTCTTCCTCGTCAAAACCCGCCAGTTCGTCATACATGGTGAGCGCTTCATTCAGCTCGCCCAGGACGCCCTGGTAATCGATGACATAGCCGAAGTCTTTGCCTTCATGCGGGCGATTGACGCGGGCGATGGCTTGCAACAGGGTATGCTCCCTCAGCGGACGGCACAGGTAGAGCACCGTGTTCCGGGGCGC
>CAZDXS010000177.1:0-22923 GCA_964509455.1 uncultured Enterobacteriaceae bacterium
CGCCGTGGTTTTGCAAGAACACTAGGTCGGCGCCGGGCGCGCACTGCAGGGCCTGCGCCACCGCTCTTGCCAGCGCCGCCCCAGGCCGGTGATACGCGACCCAGGTCCAGGCGAGACGCCGCCCCAGGCGCTCTTCGAGCAACTGCTTCGCATTGGCGCGCACCAGCACCGCCAGCGCCTCCACCGCATGCAGGTGCACGACCACCGGATGCGGCATGACGGCGTGCATGAACGTCTCGATGGACGGGCGCCGCCCGTTTCCCCCGCCGGCGGGCGCGGCGGGCAAGCGGGGTTCTTCGTCGGCGCCCGCCAGGGCGGTTTTCAGGGCGTCCAGATCGGCGGCAACGAAAATATCGTCCGTTGCGGCATGGGCCAGCCACGCCCCCGAGGCCTTGATCCACAGGGCGCCGCCTTCCTTCCAGGAGACGTTGCCGCCCGCCCCTTGGGTCAGCAACGGATCCTTGCCCGCCTGTGCGCAGTAGTTGCGAACGGCGTCGCGCATCAGCTGTCCGGCTTCTTGTTGCCGATAAAAGCCCGCTCCCTCATAAATTTCCGCAACGCGTTAAAATCGTGGAACGAGGCGTCCGGCGCGGCGGCCCCGCGCCCCTCTTGCACGCCGGCGTGCAACTTTTGCAAGGTCACGGCGCCGATGCTGTCCCGGGCCCCCTGGATATCGGCGTCGGGATTGTCGCCGATCATCCACAACACGTCGCCGGCGGCCTGTACTTTCTCCCGAATTAGCAGGAACGGTTGCTCGTGGGGCTTGTCCATTCCCGCCTCCTCGCTGGTGACCACGGCGTCGAAGCTGTTGTCCAGCCACAGGTAGGTCAGTTTCTTGAACTGGATCTGGGTGGTCAGGTCCGTTACCAGGGCCGTGGGAATATCCGCCAGGCGCAGGTCGTCCAGCAGTTCCTTGACCCCCTCGAACAGCACGGCGTTTCTGAGAAAAGTGCGCCAGTAGGTCTGCTCTAAGTCCAGCGCCAGTTGCGCCCGGGAGCCCCAGCCTTCCAGCTCCAGCATGCGCTGAAAATACAGCAGGCGGCTGTGGGTGGACGCCGTGCGCCCCAGCCGGGACTTGACTTCGCCGCGGGCCTGCTGAAACAACTGGTCGCAACGCTGCGGCGTGATGGAGAAGCTCTCGGACAGCTTGTTGCGAACCGCCTGCCAGGCGGCCTCGTGGGCGGGATTGTAGGGATACAGGGTGTTGTCCAGGTCGAACAGCACGGCGTGCGGCCGCGCCTGCAATCGGTCGGCGTTATGGAGTTTCATGCGAGGCGCCTCAGCAAGGCCTGGTCAAGGTGGCACAGGATGATGAGTTGCATCAGTCCGGTGACGCCGTCCTGCCATTGCGGCCTCAGGTCCAGCAACTCCAGCACCCGGGGACAGGATATTTCCGCCACCATTTCAACGTCGGCGGCGGACGCCTCGCCTTCAATAATCATGCTTGTTCTGTCGTGGTCTTCATCGGGGGTTACGTCCACGCGCAGGCTGCATACGCTGACCAGGGCGCGGACCAGGGAGCCCTGGTTCATGGTGCGCACGGCGTTCACCTTCAGTATCAAGTGGGTCTTATCGGGCGCCTGTCCCAGCGCCGCCGGCCGCGCCGGCAACAAGGACAGCACCAGGTCGGCGTGGGCCCGTTGCGGGCGAATGAAGCGCCGCGCGTCAGCTTCGCGCCGGCGCAGGATATCCTCCACCTGCTCGGGCGCATAACCCCGCTTCGCGGCGTCTCGCTGTTGCTTGAGATGATGGCGCAGGTTTTCGTCCATGTCAAGGTAGATTTTCAGTTCGTACAAGCGCCGAAACGCCGGCGAGTACAGGGTATGCAGACCCGTGGCGATGAGAAAATCGTTGCTGCGCAGGGGCACGTCCGGAATCATTTTCCCGATGTCGTGGTCATAGACGGCGGAGCGCACCGGCGCCCGGTTCGCCAGGCTCGCCAGGTCCCGACCGAAGCGCTCCAGGTCGTTGGCCTCCGGGTGCAAGTGCGTCAAGGCGTTCCACATGGGGGCGTGCCGGTCCCAGTGATGATAGTTGTCCCCCGAGACCTCCGTCACGGAATCCTTGCCCAGCAGTTTTTTCAGCGCCGCGGCCAGGGACGTCTTGCCGGCGCCGGAATCCCCGGCGATGCCGATGACGAACGGGCGCCGCCCCAGGCGGTAGAAGTCATTGCGTTGAATGAGGTTGCGCCAGGCGTGGAAAGCCAGGATGACGCCCACCGTGATGAGGCCGGTATGCACCAGGGCGGGCAGCTGTTCCATGGGCGGTCGCGGCAATGCGACCAGGGCGCCGTCCGCCAGGCGAAAAGAGCGGGACAGCAGGACGTCCAGCAGGTAGGCAAGGGAAAACGCGCCCACCAGAGAGCGAATGGCGAAACTGCCGGTGGCCAGGTAAAACACCAGGAACGGCATGTTCCAGATGAACCAGCCGGGCGACGTGGAAGCGAACAGGGTGACCAGCAGGAAGGAGATGCCGGCGCCGGCCAGGAACAGCTCGAAGTTGAGGCGCCCCATGAGCCACACGTAGTAGAGCGTGATGATGTACAGCGCCGGCACGATGTAGAACGACATGCCGTTGTTCAGCGTGAACAGCAGCTGATAGACCTGTTGCATTTCCGGGTTCCCGAACAGCATTTGGCGGCCGCCGCCGGACAGCAGGAACGGCGCGATGAACAGGGCGGCGCACAGGGCCAGCCCGCCCAGGAACGGCGGCAGGAACTGCCGCAACTGCTTGCCGTTGCGCAGGTAGATGATGAAGAACGGGATGTAGATGATCATGCTGAGCTTGGCGGAAATCCCCAGGGCGCACAGGACGCCGGCGCCGCAACCCTGGGCCCGGGTGGTCGGCCGCCGCACCAGCGCCATGGCGCAGGTCATTAACAGCACCGGCGCCAGGTCGTTGAGTCCCAGGCCGTAACCGGCCAGCAGGACGATGGGCGAGAGCCAGTAGTACAAGAGCAACTGGCGCAACGGCAGGGCGGGCAACAGGCGGCGCAGGGCGGCCAGCATCCCCAGGTCAACGGCCGCCAGCGTGGCCCAGTAGCCGTAGTGAACGGGCAACGCCAGGCCCTCGGCGACAACGGACAGGGGCAGGAAAATCAGCCACATCACGTACCCGTAGGGAAACGCCAGGGGGTCGCCGCCGGCCGCCAGCCAGCGGCTCCACGGGTCCAGGCTGAAGTCGCCGGCGGCGGCTTGCAAGAACGGCGCATACCAGTCGTTCAGGGCGGCGGGAAACAGGGCGAACACCAGCGCCAGGCGAACGACGACGCCGGCGGCGAACAACGGGTGCAGGCACAGCGCTTTCACGAGAGGTCGCCCTCCCGCTCCCACAGGTCCGGGCGCTTGGTGCACACCGCGGCAGGATGCACCCGGCGCTCTTGCAACAACGCTGCGAGTTGCGGTATCTCCCGGGTCGCGTCCCGCCCCTGCAACTCCGGGGAGACGATGCACAGGCGGAAGCCGGCCTCCCGCAGCTGTTGCGCCGCCGCCGCTTCCAGGGGAAAACGGCTAAAGCAGTCCACCCAGACCCAGTCCAGCCGCCCCGCCAGGGACAGGGCGGTGGCGGGCGCCTCGAACTCGGAGACGCGCACGGCGCAGCGGCGCTCGCCGTCCCGGGCGCAGGCCGCCAGGGTGGGAAAGGCCTGGTCCAGGAAGAAGTAGTCCGTTGCGCCGCGTTCGCGCAACAGCGCCGTGATGCGGGACTCCAGCCCGTCTTCCTTGACGTTCAGCGCCAGGGTGCCGTGGCGGTAGCCCTCCAGCCAGTGCGCGAAGTCCTCGCCCGGGGTGAACGGGTCGTGATGCAACACCAGCGCGTCGCCGGCGCTGCGCAGGTCGATTTCCACCCCGTAGCGGGCGGGCGTGGCGGCCAGCTCCGCCGCGGTGTTGCGGCGATGGGCGATCAGCATCATGGCGCTTTCATGCTCTTTTTCAGCTCCAGGCTGAACGCCATGGTGCGTTGAATGAATTTCCACTTGGCTTGCCAGTCGACGTTCCAGTGGGAGACGCCGTGGGCCCGCGCCCCGAAGCGCACCGGAAAACGGCGCACCGCAAGTCCCGCGGCCAGGGCCCGGTAATAGGCGTACAGGTCCAGGGAGAAATCATCGGGCGGCGCCTGCCACCCCTGGTAGAAACTGCGGCTGAACAGCGTCGGCTGGGCGTTGATGTCCCACAGGGGGCGCCGCAGGAGCAGGGTTTCGAAAGCGCTCATGCCCATGGTGAACAGCACGTCCGCCGGCGGTCGGCCGTAGCGCCTGCCCTTGACGAACAAGTCGGGGCCGTGGCGGCGCAACAGCTCCAGCCCGCGGCGCGCGTCCAGGGGGTCCGTTTGCATGTCGGCGTGAGTCCAGCCCAGGAACTCGCCGCGGGCCGCGGCCAGCCCCGCCCGAATGCCGTGCCCGTAGCCGCGATTGACCGCCACCCGCAGACTGCGACAACCGGCCGGTTGCGCCGTCAGCCGCTCCAACACCTGCGGCGTGTCGTCCGTGGAGCCGTTGTCCACCAGGATGACTTCCACCCCCGGCTCCGCCAGCAGGGCGGCGCAACGCTCCGCCAACAGGGGCAGGTTGGCGGCCTCGTTGTAGCAGGGAATAACCAGGGAGAGTTCAGTCCGCGCCACGGCGCCGCTCCCGCCCGGCCCGAAACACCAGCCATTTCAGACCGATGAAGTTGTTGCAGGCGGCAAAGCCCGCGCCAAAGAACCAGCCCACCGCGTAGTGCGTCCCCAGCCCGTCCACCAGCCCGGTGGTGATGGCGGCCATGCCCAGCCCCCCCAGGGCATAAACCAGCAGAAAGCGGCCAATGCCGCCCAGCTCCACGTCGAACCGCCGCCCGAAGACCCAGGTCCTGCCGAAGTGATAGGAGAACAGCAGCCCCAGCACGTAGCCGCAAACCGCCGCCGCCGCCACCGGCGCGGCAACCAGCAACAGGAAATAATACCCCAGGTAGTTGATCACGTTGGAGCCGACGCCCGTTGCCAGGAAGCGGCAGAGGTCCCGGTCAAGCCGCGCCGTCATGTCCACTCCGCCGGGTCGGGGGGGCGGGCGCGGTAGTCCTGCGCCAAGCGGGCGCGGGCGGCGGCCGGCGCCATGGCGTCGTGCGCTAGGTCATACGGGTGGGCGTCCCACTTGTGAAAGCAGGACTGCCAGTACTCAAAGGTTCGCAGGTCGTTCGGCGTGCCCCAGCCCAGGTAGGCGTCCAGCTCCAGCAGGCGGCAACGCAGTCCCAGCGCCAGGGCGTGGTTGATGCAAGAGTCCAGGTAGAACTCGCCGTTGACCCGGTCGTCGTGCGCCTGCAACCGTTGCACGCAACGGCGGAAATCCGCCGCCCGGCGAAAGGTGAACGTGCCGGAGACGATGGGGTCATCGGCCGGGGACTCCAGCGGTTGCTTCACGGAGACGCCGGTCACCTGGTCGCCGTCGGCCCGAATCCAGCCGAACTGCTGCGGGCGGCGCACCGCGTCGGCGTGGCCGCGCGCCCCCCAGACAATCACGTCCGCGTCCTCGTCGGCCGCCAGGCGCCGCCACGCCGCATCGTCATAGAGGCCGCCGTGGTCGCAGGCGCCGAACGTCACGGGCCCCGGCGCTGTGCCGCCCAGCTCGCGCTCCAGCGCGTCCAGCCCCAGCAGGGCGGTGCAGGCCTGGCCCTCAGTGACGCGCGGAACAGACTCGATGACCGCCCCCTCGTACAGGCGCCGCAACTCGCCGGCCACGGCGGCGGCGCCGTCCATGTCCGCCCGCATCACGAAAACATGGCGCTCGGCGGCGGGCAGGGCGCGCACGGCCTGCGCCGCCATGGGGCGCCCGGACACGGGAATCATGGGCTTGGGCGTCGCGTAGCCGGCGTCGGCGAAGCGTTGTCCCAGCCCCGCCATGGGCAGGATGATCGCGCCTTTTGGCGCGGCGGGCGCCGCCGGCGGTTGCGCCAGCCGGCGAAACGCGGCGGACCATCCCCGGTACTCCGCTACGTCCTCCGGCGTTCCCCACTGCATGAAGTGTTGCAAGGGATACACGGCCGTCGGCTTGCCCCATGCCAGCAAGGGCTTGTAGGCCAGGCTGACGTAGTACTCGCCGCCTAAGCTCAGGTTTTGCTCCACCGCGGCCTGGAACGCCTCGCTCATCAGGCGCGCCGTGCGAAAGTAGTAGGCGCCGCTGGAGGCGTACTCTTCCATGCGGTTGTCGGTGAACGGCTGCTTCTCCCGAATGTCCCGCACCCAGCCGCCGTCCTCGCGCAGGTAGGCGTAGTTGGTGTCGCCCAGGGAGTGGGGATGAAAGCCGCGATAGGCGGGAATCGCCCCCGCGCAACCGGTCTCCTGCGTGAAGCGCTTGAAGTGCGGCCAGTCCCAGTAGCAGGCGAAGTCGCAGTAGTTGACGATGACCGGCTGGTCGGGGTCCAGCAGGTCTTCCGCCTGGCGCACCGCGTGCACCGGGCCGGCGCGATGGGGGGGAATGCCGATGATGCGCCCGCCGGGACACAGGGTGCGCAGGATCTCCTCCATGCGGTAGGCGGGCGTATCCAGGTGTTCCTGGTTGCAGACGAAGATGAAGTCCCGCTCCCCGGGAAACAGGTCGGTTACATGGCCGACGATGGGTCTGCCGTCGATCTCGATCAGCGGCTTGGGCGTGGTGTAGCCGGCGCGCCGAAAGCGCTCGCCGAAGCCGGACATGGGAATGACAATCTGCATGGGCGGTATTATATACTATGCCCGCCGCCGGCCCTTGGCGGCATCGTCATCCAGGGCCGCTTCGATGACGTTCGTGGTCAAAATTCCGGTGCACGCCGCGCCTCGGGGAAACCTGCCCGCGATGCCGGTCGGCAACCCGCCGCGCTCAGAGAAACTTGTCGGCGGCGCCGGTCGGCAACCCGCCGCGCTCAGTCGGCGCCGGTCGCGCCCCAGGAAAACTTGCCCGCGCTGCCGGTCGACAACCCGCCGCGCCTAGTCGGTGCCTGCCGCGCCCAGGGAACTTGTCCGCGATGCCGGTCGGCGCCCCGCCGCGCTCAATCGGCGCCCGCCGCGCCCAGAGAAACTTGTCGGCGGCGCCGGCTGTCCGGCGTTCGCTGCCCAGTCGTGCAAGGTCGCGCCTCGGGGGAACTTGTCCGCGATGCCGGTCGGCAACCCGCCGCGCTCAATTGGCGCCGGCCGCGCCCAGGGGAAACTTGCCCGCGCCGCCGGTCGGCACCCCGCCGCGTTCAATCGGCGTCGCGCCCAGGGAAACTTGCCCGCGGCGCCGGCCGCGTCCAGGGGAACTTGCCCGCGGCGCCGGCCGCGCCCTAGGGGAACCCGCCGCGCTCAATCGGCGATGGCCGCGCCCCAGGGAAAACTTGCCCGCGACACCGGCCGGCAACCCGCCGCGCTCAGTCGGCGCCGGCCGCGCCCCAGGGAAATCTACCGGCACCCGCCGCGCCCCAGGAAAACTTACCCGCGATGCCGGTCGGCGACCCGCCTCGCTCAATCGGCACCCCGCCGCGCCCAGGGAAAACTTGCCCGCGGCGTCGGCCACGCCCCAGGAAAACTTACCCGCGGCGCCCGACAATCCGCCTCGCTCAATCGGCACCGGCCGCGCCCCAGGAAAATCTGCCGGCGCCCCGCCGCGCCTAATCGGCGATGGCCACGCCCCAGGGAAACTTGCCCACAGTGATGGTCTTGATGACCTCGTCGGCGGCGGTGTCGATGACGGAAACAGTGCCGCTGACGCCGTTGGTGGAGAACAGGCGCCCGCCGTCCCGCGTCATGGCCAGCCCCCAGACCCGCTTGCCCACCGGTATTTTCTTGATGATCTCCATGGTGTCGGCCCGCATTACGATGACCTGGTTGGCGCGGCCGCCCGCCACGTACAGCTTGGTCTCGTCGCGGCTCAGCAACACGTCTTTGGGCTTGGCCTTCTCATCGGCTATTTTCTTCACCGCGATGATCTCGTGGGCGTTCATGTCGACCTTTTTGACCTCGCCGCTGATCTCGGAAGTGGAGTACGCCAAGGAGCCGTCCCGGCTGAACACCGCCGCCCGCGGCCGGGCGCCCACCAGGATGTTGGCGACGATGTCGTGCTCCGGCACCCGTATGACGTGCAGCATGTTGGTGGACTCGCTGGTGACGATTACGCGCTTGCCGTCCGGGGAAACGGCCACGCCCTCCGGCTCCAGCCCCACGTCCACCACCGCCAGCTGTGCGCCGGTTTTGGGATTGTAAACCGAGGCCTTGGCGTCGTCCTCGTTGGAGATGTAGATGTTGCCGTTGGGATGCACCGCGAACGTCTCCGGGTCGGAGCCGGCCTGGAACTTGCGCAGGACCTCCAGCGAGTCCGGATCCAGCACCGCGATGGCGTTCTCCTCGCTGACCGCCACGTACAACTCGGCGCCGTCGGGAGACAGGGCGATGCCCCGGGGGCGGTCGCCCACCGCGACGGTGCGCTCCACCTCCAGGGTGTCGCCGTTGATCACCGAGATGTCGTTGCTGCGCTCATTGGTGACGAAGATGCGGTTGCCGGCGGCGTGCCCGGCCTGGAAAAGAAGCGGCGCCAGGAACGCCGCCGCGAGTATGTGTTTCATCGTGTGGTTCACCTCATGCCCATGCTGTTGTCGTTGTGATGGATGTTGTCGCTGTTAATGAATGTCCGCCGTCGTGACGGATGTTGCCGTTGTTTTAATGAATGCCGTCGCGGCGGCAGTGCGCCGCGCCGCCGTCAACTGCCGCCCCCCTGGGGCCGCCGCGCCCGTCTTGCCAGTATAACAGGAAGCGCGTCCTAAGCTGTCCACGGCGTCCGCGGGCGCGACGCCGCGCACCGGCGCCTCGCCCAGCAACTCGCCGCCGTCACTGACGAGCAATAGTATCTGCCGCAACTGGCCGGTGTCGCGAAAACTCAGGTCCAGCCCCTTCTGCCCGTCAAAGGACAGGTCCGTTTTCAGGTGTTGCAACAGCGCCGCCGGGTCGTGCAGGTCTTTGCGGGCGATGGAGTCCGAGCTCATCTTCACCGCCGCCCAGCCGGCCCAGGCGTACTGGTCCATGGGGACGCCGTGGTTCTTTTTATACCGCTTGTTCAGGTCCCGGGCGGCGAACTTCACGAAATCCGGATGCCAGCCCGCGGCCGTTGCCGCCGCCTCCGGGTTTTTCCTGCGCCACTGGGCTGCGGCGTCGCCCAACATGCGCGCACTGGGGATTACGTGCAACAGGTTGTCGGCGCAGTTCTCGCGCAGGGAGTCGTCATGGGCGCTGAGATTGAACACCGGCCGCCCCGCAAAGCGCCGGCCGATGCGGCGCACGGTCGCCGCATCCGTCGCCGCCAGCGCCGCATTGAAAGCGGCGGGATCCAGGGTCGCCAGGTCCGCTGGGGAAAAGACCTGCAATGAATAACTCTGCCCCAGGAAGCGCCCTTGCAGGTTGGCTTCCTGTACGCCCTGCACGGCGCCGGAATACGCGCCGCCGGCGGTCGCGCCGATGAAGGCGAAGCGGATCTCAACGGCGGCCGCGGCGCCGGGCGAAAGCGACCCGGTCGAACACAGCAACAAACCGCTTGCAATTATTTTTTTCATTGTGTACGTTACCCCGTCAGCAGTGAGAGAGGCGCCGGCCGGCGGCCCGCGCCCTCGTATGATACAATAATCATCAGTGTCGAATGCTTTGAAAAAGTTCCCCGCCGTGCGGGGGAAGCGGGGGTGCGCCGGCGCCGGTCGGCGACTGCCGTCATTAACGATACAGACAACGAAACATACAACGATACAGATAAACTGGAGGAGAGTGGGTAATGTTGAGAGCGCTACAGATTGAGCCGGAAAAATGCACCGGTTGCCTGCAATGCGAGCTGGCGTGTTCGTACCAGGCAGAAGGGGTGTTCAACCCCGCCAAGTCCCGCATCAAGGTATTCACCTTTCACGAGGAAGGCCGCTTCGTGCCGTATACCTGCACCCAGTGCGCCGAGGCATGGTGCATGCACGCCTGTCCCGTGGAGGCCATCGTGCTGAACGAGGAGACCGGCTCTAAAGACGTGCTGGCGGACGTCTGCGTGGGTTGCAAGGTGTGCACCATTGCCTGCCCGTTCGGCACCGTGAACTACAACCAGGACACGAAGGTGGTTTACAAGTGCGACCTGTGCGGCGGCGACCCCGAGTGCGCCAAGGCCTGTCCCACGGCCGCCATCACGTACGTGGACGCCGACCACACCGGGCTGGGCCGCATGCGCGCCCACGCGGCGGCGGGCGCCGCCTGAGGCGGCAGCGAACCGGCGGCGCAGAACCTGAACCAATGCTGTACCTTAGAAACCAACACACTGAAATTCCATTACCGGGAGGGCTGAACCATGGCATGGGCCAATAATGTACTGCGAGTGAACCTGAGCGACGGCTCCATCAGCAATGAACCGCTGAACATGGAGTGGGCGGCGAAGTACCTGGGCCAGCGCGGGCTGGCGTCCAAGTACCTAACGGAGGAGATCGACCCCCGGTGCGATGCGCTGGGGCCGGACAACAAGATGATCATGACCACCGGTCCCCTGACCGGCACCATGGCCTCCACCGGCGGCCGCTATTCGGTGGTCACCAAGAGCCCCCTGACCGGCGCCATCGCCTGCTCCAACTCCGGCGGCTTCATCGGCGCGGAGCTGAAGTCGGCGGGATACGACATGATCATTTTCGAAGGGCGCTCGCCGCAACCGGTCTATCTGTACGTTGAAAACGAAAAAGCGGAGCTGGTCCCCGCCGACGACATCTGGGGCAAGTCCGTGTGGGAGGCGGATGAGTGGTTGCACAAGCGCTACCAGGATCCCCTGTTGCGCGTTGCCGCCGTCGGCCGCAGCGCCGAAAAAGGCTGCCTTTACGCTGCCATCGTCAACGACCTGCACCGCGCCGCCGGGCGCTCCGGCGTGGGCACGGTAATGGCGTCGAAGAACCTGAAAGCCGTGGCGGTGCGGGGCACTCGCGGCGCCGCCAACATCAAGAACCCCAAGGAGTTCATGGCGGCCGTTGCCGCCGGCAAAAAAGTGCTGGCGGACCATGCGGTCACCGGCCAGGGGTTGCCCACCTACGGCACCAACGTGCTGATGAACATCATCAACGAAGTGGGCGCCATGCCCACCCGCAACATGCGCGAGGTGAAGTTCGAGGGCGCGGGCAAGATCTCCGGCGAGGCCATGCACGAGCCGCGCAAGAGCACGGTGAAAGAAAGCGACGGCAAGCCCAACCTGGTCACCAACGCCGGTTGCTTTGCCTGCACCATCGCTTGCGGGCGCATCTCCACCATAGACCGGGGGCACTTTTCCATAGAGAACAAGCCCCAGTACTGGGGCACCTCGGGCGGCCTGGAATATGAATCGGCATGGGCCCTGGGCTCGGACACGGGCATCGACGACATCGACGCCCTGACGTACGCCAACTTCCTGTGCAACGAGGACGGCATCGACCCCATTTCTTTCGGCGCCACCGTGGCCGCCGCCATGGAGTTGTACGAGACCGGCGCCATCGGCAAGGAACAGACCGACGGCGTGGAGTTCAAGTTCGGCTCCGCCAAGGCCCTGACCTGGGCCGCCGAGGTCACCTGCAAGGGCGAGGGTTTCGGCGTTGACCTGGGGCTGGGCTCCAAGCGCCTGTGCGAGAAGTACGGCCGCCCCGAGCTGTCGATGACGGTCAAGGGGCAGGAGTTTCCCGCCTACGACCCGCGCGGCATCCAGGGCATGGGGCTGGCGTACGCCACCTCCAATCGCGGCGCCTGCCACCTGCGCGGCTACACCGTGGGCGCCGAGGTAATGGGCGTACCGGAAAAAGTCGACCCCCTGGTCACCGAGGGCAAGCCGGAGCTGGTGAAAGCCACCCAGGACGCCACCGCCATCGTCGATTCCACCGGCTTGTGCGTGTTCACCACCTTCGCCTGGGGACTGGACGACATCGCGCCCCAAGTGGCGGCGGCCTGCGGCGAGGAGTGGACGGCCGAAGCCATGTTGGAGGCCGGCGAGCGCATCTGGAACTTAGAGCGCGAGTTCAACCTGGCCGCCGGGCTCACCGCGGCGGACGACACCCTGCCGCCGCGCCTGCTGAAAGAAGCCGCAGAGGCGGGGCCGGCGAAGGGTCACGTGAACCGGCTGGATGAGATGTTGCCGGAGTACTACCAGATACGCGGCTGGGACGAGCAGGGCGCGCCGACGGCGGATACGCGGCAACGCCTGGGTCTTGGCTGAGGGCGGCGGGGATGGAACACGTCATCATCGGGGCGGGCCCCGCCGGCGTCATTGCCGCGGAAACCCTGCGCAAAACCGACCCCTCCTGCCAGGTCAAGCTGATCAACGGCGAGCCGGAGGCGCCGTATTCCCGCATGGCCTTGCCTTACTACCTCATCGACAACATTGCCGAGGAGGGGACGCACCTGCGCAAGTCGGCGGACCACTACGACGCGCAGGGCATCGAACTGACGTCGGGGCGGGTGCGCTCCGTTGACGCCGCCGCCCATACCCTGTCCCTGGAGGACGGCGCCACGGTCCGGTTCGACAAGCTGCTGATCGCGGCCGGTTCCCATCCCATTCGCCCGCCCATTCCCGGACTGGACCTGCCGGGCGTGCATTCCTGCTGGACCTTGGAGGACGGCAGGAACATCGTGAACAAGGCCGCCAAGGGAACGGACGTGGTGCTCATGGGGGCGGGTTTCATCGGATGCATCATCTTGGAAGCGCTGGCCATGCGCGGGGTGAACCTCACAGTGATTGAAATGGGCGACCGCATGGTGCCGCGCATGCTGGACCAGACCGCCGGCAACCTGGTGAAGCAGTGGTGCCTGAACAAGGGCGTGAACGTGCTCACCTCCACCCGGGTGGAAGCCATTGAACAGGACGGGGATAAACTGGCGGTGAAACTGGACAACGGCGAGCAACTGCCGGCAAACCTGGTGATTTCCGCCACCGGCGTGGCCGCCAACACCGACTTCCTGGAAGGCAGCGGCATCGATACGGATTTCGGCGTGCTGGTGAACGACCGCCTGCAGTCCAGCCATGAGGACGCGTACGCGGCCGGCGACATCTGCCAGGGCAAGGATTTTTCCACCGGCGAGTTCAACGTGCAGGCCATTCAGCCCACCGCCGCGGACCACGGCCGAATCGCGGCCCTGAACATGGCGGGCGGCAACGCGCGCCACCAGGGCAGCGTCAACATGAACGTGCTGGACACCATGGGCCTGATCTCCACCTCCTACGGCCTGTGGGACGGGGCGGCAGGCGGCGAGCAGGCCTCCCTGGTGGACGAAGATCGCTTCCGCTACGTCAACCTGCAATTCCAGGACGACGTCCTGGTGGGCGCCCAGGCGCTGGGTCTCACCAATCACGTGGGCGTGTTGCGCGGGCTGATCCAGGCGCGCGCGAAACTGGGCAAGTGGAAAGACCACCTGTTGAAAGACCCGACCCGCATCATGGAGGCCTACCTGGGCTCGACCCAGGCCATCGGGCACAACGCGACGGTGCCGCTGTAACGCTCGCCGCAACCGCCCCATAACAACGCCCACTGCACCGCCCATCGGGGGATGAGACTGACCATCAAGCTGTACGCGGGGCTCACCGATTACCTGCCCGAGGGCGCCCGAAACAATCGTTTTATCGCGGACGTACCAGAGGGGCAGTCCGCCTACCAGGTGATGGACCGCTACCACGTTCCCCGGGACATGGCCTACTTGGTGCTGGTGAACGGGGTGTTCATAAAGCCGGAGGAGCGCGGCCGCCCCCTGTTCAACGACGGGGACGTCCTGGCGATCTGGCCGCCCATCGCCGGCGGCTGAGGCCTGGCGGTTGAGGCTGGTGGTTGATGCCTGTTTCCGCCTGGTGCGGGCCATGGGCGTTTCCCACGGGGAGTTTCTGCGGCTGTTGCCGTTGGCTCTGGGCGGCGCGTCGTTCACTGAACGCCCGCCGCGCAACGGCGCGGCGCGGCGCCTGGTCGCGGCATCGCCGGCGGGCGAAGTGACCATCAGCCTGGCGCCGGAGGCCGCCCGGAAAATAGCCGCCATGGAGTTGCCCGTCACGGAAGTCACCCTGGAGTTTCGCGGCTTCACCGAGGAGCGCCGCCGGGCGTTCTTGCAACGGTTTGACCTGGCGTTTCACCGGGCCGGCGGCTGAGGGCGCGGGGCGCGGCGGGGCGCCGCTGAATGATGCCGTTGCTGAATGCCGCCGTCGCCCGGCGCCGCTGAATCGGCATTGTGAACAGCGGCAAAAAAAGTGTTTGCATTGATTTTGATTATGTAGTATCTTTGCGCTTCAATGCCAGTTGCACCGAGGGAAATCGGGGTTTGCGCGGCCGCGGGGCTTTGCCTCCGGGCGCAAGAGCGCCGGCGACCGGGGATGCGGCATGGTGAGATGCAGGAGATCACGGTTCCGGGAAAACCAGGCCCGCCTCTCCGCAAAACGAGAGTTTAACGTTAAACTTTAAGCACCTTTATCTAAATCTTGAGGAGACAGTGATGAAGACATTTATGAGCAAACTTGCGGCGGCGCTGGCCCTGCTGGCGTTTTTCAGTACGTCGGCCCATGCCGCCATCGTATTGGGCGGCGAGGACGGTTGGGAAGTCAGTTACGGCGGCTTCGTCAACCTGTTCTACACCCAGAGTGATTTCAAGTTCGCCAACGGCACCAGCGAAGACAGCTCCCACCTGCAAGAGGGACTGTTGCCTGGCTTTCACACCATGACGGTGAAAACGCCCGAGGTCAACGGCCTGAAAGGCACCAGCCAGATTACGTTCGCGGTGGATAGCTCCAGCGAAAAAGCCAGTCGTCTGAACAAGTCCGGCGTATTCGGCACCGGTTCGAACATCGATATGCGCGAGGTGTTCTTCAACGTAGAGGGCGACTTCGGCACCATCAGCGTCGGGCGCACCCTGTCGCTGTTCCAGCGCCAGGCCATTCTGAAAGACTACACTTTGTTCGGCATGGGTGCCTTGGTAGGACCGGATGCCGGCGGTACCGGCCTGGGCCGCATCGGTTTCGGCTACGTGTATCCCGATTTCCGCACGCGTTTTGTCTATCAGACGCCGGACATGAACGGTTTCCAGCTGTCCGTGGGCATCTTTGACCCACAGGAAACCACGGGTGAAACTGCGGAGACCGATACGCCCCAGTTCCAGGCGGAAGCCACCTACAACACCTCTTTTGAGGGCGGTAGCTTCAGCGGCTGGGCCGGCTTCCTCTGGCAGGAACAGGAAATCACTGCTACCAACCCCCTACGGAATGCTGCCGGCGCTGTAATATGTGCGAGTGGAGGCGATGCTTGCAAACGCACCGTTAATGGCGTGGAGACATCTCGCGGCGGCACTGGCGACGTCGAGTCCGTCGGCTGGAATGTCGGCGCTGACGTCACCATGGCCGGCTTCAACGTGGCTGGATCTTACTACAGGGGCGAGGCCCTAGGTTCTCTGCTGTTCAACAACGGCGGTAGCAACGGCTTCAACTGTCACGCCACTGCCTGTAACGAGGCCGACAACGACGGCTTCTACATCCAGGCCGGCTACACGTTCAACGGAACCACCAAGCTGGGCGGCGGCTTCGGCAAGTCCCGGCAGGATGCCGACCTTGCCTACGACATCCCCAAGGTGGGAAACGAGCTGTGGACGGTGGGCGTGTATCACGACGTCAACCCCTGGCTGAAGGTCATCGCCGAGTACGGCAACTATGAAAGCACCCAGCTGGCTTTCAAAGACGTTGACACGTTTTCCATCGGCGGCTTCCTGCTCTGGTAAGCAACAGGACAACGGCGGGCAAGGCGCGGTGAGCAGTACTGCGCCGCCGCTCGCCATGCTGGTTACTGCATGATAAAAAGGCGCACCTTGCGGTGCGCCTTTTTTTATGCCCTCAGGTCGGGCGCCCGCCCGCAGGCAGGGCGCACCCAAGGGTTGGAGGACGGCCGTCCCTGGCCCCGCAACCCCGTGGCCTCGCAGTCCCGCAACAACTACTGCCGGTCAAAAGCCCCGATGGCAACCGCATCTTCTCCCTGGAACGCCAGCACGCCCAGCTGTGATTCCAGCAGGGTGGCGAACCCGTCGTACCGCCCGTTCAATCCCGGGCAATTTCCTACGTCCATCCGCACGCCGTACAGGTTGATGTTAGCGTCAAGAACGGAAACCTGTCCATTGAGCATGCATCCGCGAGTATTCTGTCCTGTAAGTGCGCCGTTGCTGTCAATGGTTGCCGTAACCGGGTAGCCGGTGAGGTCGCCGGTCCAGGTGTCTTCATCAGACCAGGTTCCCGCGACCCGGGACAGGGACCCAGGCTGGTTGTACTCTTCCATAAAAGTATAGGAAAACGGACGCACCGTGCCGTCAGCGGCGGTGGCCTGCCCGGCGAAAGAGCGCTGTTCGGTTACCGTACCGGAAAACGTAGCCTGAGATACAGCCACAGAACTGCTCGATACTATTTCGTATGACGTCATGGCGCCGGATATGGACGAGCCGTTCAAGGTGTACGTCCCGTCAAAGATAACGCCGCCGTCGTAGTAAGCAACCAGGCGCCCGTCATGGGTGGCTACGATCACATCGTAGCCCAGCACTGTGCCTTCCCATAAGCCGTTTGCGTCAACCGCCGCGTTTTGTGCGCCGCCGCTACCGCCGTCGTCGCTACCGCCGTCGTCGCTACCGCCGCCGCATCCGCCAAGGAACGCCAGACAAGTGAAAAGAATAAGGGAACTGCGTTGAAAGATTTTCATCGGATTTCTCCTCGTAAGCGATTTTTGTTTTACAGTTCCGGCAGGAAATGGAAGCCGGGTTTATCGCCATCTTGCAAAACTTGCGAGAAGACCTGCCTATTCACCCGGCGCAGGGAGCGACCCCGCGCTTGAAAAGGCTGTTTTATTCAGCAGGAAACCCGACATCGGGTTCTGCAAGATGACGATGGGAAGCAGTATGGTATAATCACCCATCCGAGTCAACAGATGTAATGCTTCGCTACAACTTTTTGAACATGTCTTTGTTATCGCCGCCGGGGGCGCCCGCCATGTCCGTGGAGCGCCCGGCCCCGTTGCCGCGCAAGCGCCTGCTTGCCGCGTTGCTGTGCCTGCTGTTGCCTTTTTCCGCCCCTGGACAGGCGGAAGAGGTGCTGTGGCAGTCCGGCTCCAACCTGTACATCAAGCTGATAAAGCAGGACCGCTCCAAGCGCGAGGATACGCCGCCCAACCAGCACCCGGCGCGGCTCAGCGCCAACCAGCTGGCCGCCGCCCTGGAGAGCGTGCAGGTATGGGCGGGTGGCGGCCTGTTCAAAAGAAAAGAGTTGGAGAACCTGTTTTCCCTGCAACAGGCGCGCCTGCTGGGACAGCATCTCAGCGCCGGGCTGGCCCAGGCGCGGCCGAACCAGGACATTGCTTTCGTGCTGGCGCGCACCGAGAAAAAATACTACGTGATTCAGAACACCGCCTACACCGGCGGGCGCGCCTTCTACCAGGGCGACAGGTTGCACCTCATCATCGGCGATTTCAACACGGCGGGCGACCTGGCCAAGGAGCGGGTGTATCGCAGCCACGGGGTGACGGACGTAAAGCAGTATTTTAAATACGGCCGCCGCGCCAAGCCCTCCAACTTCAAGGATTCCGTGGTCGACCGGGCGGGGGTGGCGCTCTACCGGGAAGGAGACCGGGAGCGCCGGGACTGGCTGTCCCTAGACATAGAGCAGGCCGCGACTGCGTACCTGGCGGAAAAAGCCGAGCGAGAACCCCAACAGGAGACCCGCGTCGATGCGGTGGCGCAGGCGGAGACGGCGCGGCAGGCGCGCGAGCGCCGTGCAATGCGCCTGGAGCTGGCCCGCATGCGCCAGGAGCTGAAGGCCATGGGCAACGGCGGCGCGGCTCCCGCGGTTCAAACCGCGGAGGAAAGGCTGACGACCTTGCAGGGGCTCAGGGACAAGGAACTCATCAGTGACGAAGAATACCGCGTCAAGAGAGAACAGATCCTGGGAGAACTCTGAGCGCGCCGGCGCGGCGCGCGCCGCCCGGCGCCCCGACCGGTCCTGCCGGCTGACCCGCCCGTGAGAGCCTTGTACCCCGAAATCAAGGCGCGGCGCAACCAGCGCCTGCAAGTTGACGAACGCCACACCGTGTACGCGGAGGAGGCGGGCAACCCGGCGGGCATTCCCGTGCTGTTCCTGCACGGCGGCCCCGGGTCTGGCAGCAACGAAAATCATCGCCGCTATTTCAATCCCCGCAAGTACCGCATCGTTATTTTCGACCAGCGCGGCTGTCATCGCTCGGCGCCCGCCGGCGAAACGCGCGACAACACCACCTGGGACCTGCTGGCGGACATTGAGCGCATCAGGACGCAACTGGACATAGACCAATGGCTGGTGTTCGGCGGCTCCTGGGGGGCAACCTTGGGGTTGCTGTACGCCCAATCCCATCCCGAGCGGGTTCTGGGACTGGTGTTGCGCGGCGCATTTTTGGCGCGGCGCCGGGACCTGGAGTGGTTCACTGGAGCGGGAGTGGGACGCATCTTTCCCGATTTCCACCAAGAGTTTATGAACATCCTGTCGCTGGGGGAGCGAGACGACCCGATAGCGGCCTACCACGCCCGGTTGCACGGCGCCGACGAACAAGCGCGGCGAGAAGCGGCCGTTGCCTGGTCGCAGTGGGCGGGGCGGATTGTCACCTACCTGTTGCCGGGGGTGGACCCGTATCGCTACCAGCCGGAGGATATTGACAGGACTGTGTGCGAAGTCCTGATCGAGACCCACTACGCCCGCCACGGCTATTTCATCGAGGAGAACCAGTTGCTGGACAACGCCCGCAAGTTGCCCCCCGTGCCGGTGCGGCTCATTCATGGACGGCGGGATCTCACCTGTACCCTGGAGGCGTCCTGGGCATTGCACCAGGCGATTGCCGGCTCCGAGCTGGTCATTGTCAACGAGGGCGGGCACCTGGCGGGCGAACCGGTGATGACCGACGCCCTGGTTGCCGCCACGGACGACATGGCGGAGCGCCTGGGATGAGCCGCCCCGGCCCGGGCGCGAACGGTGCGCCGGGGGGGCGCCCCCCGCGCCTGATGGGCATCCTCAACGTGACCCCCGACAGCTTTTCCGACGGCGGACTGCACCAGGACCCGGCGGCCGCGGCGGCACACGGCGTTGCGATGTTGGCCGCCGGCGCCGACATCATTGACGTCGGCGGCGAATCCACCCGCCCGGGGGCGTCCCCGGTGTCGCCCCGGGAGCAACGGGAGCGAGTCATCCCAGTGTTGCGGCGACTGCGGCGGGAAGTCCCCGCCGCCACGGAAATCAGCATTGACACCACCTCGGCGGAGGCAGCAGCGGCGGCGCTGGACGCCGGGGCGACCATGATCAACGACGTCTCGGCGGGACGCGGCGACCCCGACATGTTCCGGCAAGCGGCGGCGGCCGGCGTACCTTATGTGTTGATGCATATACAAGGGACGCCCGCCACCATGCAAGACAACCCCCGGTATGACGACGTGGTGGGCGAAATACGCGCTTTCCTGCTGGAACGGGCCGCCGCCGCCCAGGAAGCCGGCATCGATGAGAAGAACATCATCATCGACCCCGGCATCGGCTTCGGCAAGTCAAAGGAGCACAACCTGACCCTGGTGGCGAACCTGGACAAGTTCACGCAACTGGGCTACCCGGTGTTGTTGGGCGCCAGCCGCAAGCGTTTCATGGGCGCCGTCTGCCGGGTGGAGCGTTACAGCGAGCTGGTGGGGGCGACCTGCGCCGCCACGGTCCTGGGCGCCCTGGCGGGCGTCGCCGTCTTTCGCGTACATGACGTCAAGGAAAACCGCCAGGCGCTGGACCTGGTTCACGCCCTGCGCTCCGCCGGGTAGCCGCCGCGCCGGGCACTCCGCCGCGTCTTGCGTTCTGTCAGGCCGCCGCCGCGCTCACGCTCCGCCGGGTAGCCGCCGCGACCTGCGTGCCGCCGCGCAATACTGCGGATTGACGTCAATCCCGATGTACGAGCGGTTTTCCTGCTGAGCCGCCGGGCGGCCGCCGCGCCTTGCGTTTCGCCGGGCAAACGCCGCGCCCTGTGCGATGGACCCGCGCCGCGCCTTGCGGCGAGTGCGACAGGCGCATCAAGAGGCTGCCGGCTGCCCCGGCGCCGTCCAGTTGTTCCCGCGCCGCGGCGCAATACTGCGGGTTGACGCCCATCCCGATGAACGAGCGGTTTTCCTGCTGAGCCTCCGGGCGGCCGCCGCGCCTTGCATTTCGCCAGCTAGTTGTCGAGCGCTGCGCCCGCGCCCCGGCGGGCAACCGCAATGCATCGTGCGTCGCTGGGTAGTCGTTGCTTCCTGCGCCCGCCCGACAACCGCCGCGCCTGCCCCCTGCCGGGCAACCGCCGCGCCTTGCGGCGAGTGCGACAGGCGCATCAAGAGGCTGCTTGCTTCACCCGGCGCCGTTCAGTTTTTCCCGCGCTGCGGCGCAATACTGCGGGTTGACGTCAATCCCGATGAACGAGCGGTTCTCTTTCTGGGCCGCCAGCAAGGTGGTGCCGCTGCCCATGTATGGGTCCAACACCACGCCTCGCGGCGGGCACAGCAGGCGCACCAGGTCCCTGACAATGGAGAGCGGATAGACGGCGGAGTGGCCGCTGTCGTTCTTGCTCTCAACGGCGCTTTCTATCACGTCCCGTTTCATCGGTTTGCCGTGTATCCTGATAATGGTGAAGCCTTGCCGCTCCATCTGGATCTTGCGCCCGCCGTCCTGGCCGCCGAACGCCGGCGCGTGCACGCCGCGAATTTTCATTCGAAACTCCTGGATTTCGCCCCTCTTTACCTCCTCGACCACCTGGTCCAGCGCCTCCAGCGCCCGCGCTTTCTGCTCGTCGCCGAGGGGCGCTTCCCTTATGGTCTTGCGATACCCGTCCCCCAGTTTGGCGTAATCCCGCGCCCGCAGGGGCAGTTTCTGTTGCGCCCCGTCCCTTTGAAAGCTGTCCCGGTCGTAGTAATAATCGGCGGTTTTGGCGAAATGGAAGAACGGCTCGGTGGAACTGACCAAGCGGCGGTTAAACTGGCGCGGCGTCGGGTTGCGTTTTACCCAGGTGATTTCGTTGACCAGCCGCAGGGAGAACCGTTGCGTTATGGCCAGCGCCGCACGGTAGGGGACCAGAAGCAGGCTGCTGTCCTGGTACTTGTCCCCGATGTTATAGACAATGTTGCCGGTGGGTTTCGTTACCCGCATCACCTCCTCGAAAGGCGTCAGCAGGTTCTCCAGGTAATCTTCCACCCGGGCTTCATTGCCCATGCCCAGCCCGGCATAGTCCCGTTGCTGAAAGTAGGGCGGGGAGGTGATGACCGCGTCGACGCCGGCGTCGGGCAACTTCTTCAGCACCGCGGCGCAGTCGCCGCACTGCACCGTATTCAGCAGGGGGCCGATGTCGGCCTCGTCTGTTGCGGGTGAGGGTCGGGGTTGCTCCATTGTTGCACACTATAATCTTGCGGCGCCGCGGGCGGCGTCAGTCGGGACGGATGCCCCAGTGTAGTAGATTCGCCTCAGGTTTTCAGCCAGGCGCCGTCTTGTTGCCGGGCGCGGCCCTCCTCCTCCAGCTTGATGAGATGCGCCAGCAGGGAGCGGGCGGCCAGGGGATAGACGTCTTTTGGCGCGTCCGCATAGACCTCCGGCAACAGGGCCTCCAGCGTGCGCGGCTGTGCGCCCAAGGCGGCGGTGACGGCCTGCTCGCGTTTTTCCCGGTGCGCCAGGTAGCGCCGAATCAGGGCGTGGCCGTCGCGGACGGCCATGCCGTGGGCGGGCACCAGGGTTTTTATGGGCGTTTCGAGCAGGCGGCGCAGGTTGTCCAGGTAGGTGCGCAGATGGCCCTCCGGCGGGTCGATGAGAATGGTGGAGATAGTAGAAAGCATGTCGCCCGCGATGGCCGTGCGGTAACGGCTGTCGATGAAGCACAGGTGATCTACGGCGTGGCCGGGCGTGTGCATCACTTCCAGGCGCCAGTCCTCCGTGCCGTCGGGAGCGACGCCCAGGGGCAGGCGCTCGCCGTCTTGCAACGGCTCCCCCGCCAGGAAACCGGGCGCCAGGCGCGGGTAGGTTTCCGCGTGGGCCCGAAGCGGCAGGCGGTAACGCCGGCTGACGGCGTTCACGGCGCCCGTGTGGTCTGCGTGGTGATGGGTCAGCAGGATGGCGGCGAAAGTCCCGCCTTGGGCAATGATGTCGTCCATGAAGTCGAACAGGCGTTGTTGTTCGGCGGGGTGCGGCGTCGCCGGGTCGATGACGTACAAGACGTCCGTGCCTGCAATCACGGTGTTGGTGGTGGTCGCCGGCGGCAGGGTGGGGGTTGCCAACGGCGCCGCGAAGATGCCGGGCGAGAAGTAGCTGGGGGGCAGTTTTTCCCGGGACGGATCGGCCCGGCGGGACTGCTCTCGCCGGCGTTCCTCGTCTTCGGCCCGGGCAAAAAAGCCCTCCAGGCTGGTGTTTGCCATCAGGCGCAACAGGAACAGCACGGGCGGGGCAATGTCCATTTCCCCACGCTTCCAGGCGTCGACGGCGTCTTGCGGCGCCGTCCAGCGCCCCTCCGCCAGTTCGTGCTCATCAACGGCGGGCTCCTCGCCGGGCCAGGCCCGCGCGTGCAGAAACAGCGTGTCGTAGCGCACCGGCGCAAACGGCGGCGTCACCAGGCGCAACACCGGTCTGAGAACAATCTCTGCGTCCAACGGCCGCAGAAACTCCCGCCACTGGGCCGGGTCTTCCCGCGCCTGTGTTTTCAGCGTCTGTTTCTGCGCCCGGGTGAACTTGCGTCCCAGGGCGGCGCTCAGCACGTCCGTTTCTTCCAGCAACTCGCGCACGGCGCAACGTTTCAGCGCTGTCTCCACGGGCTCGTTTTCCTGGTGATAGTCCTCCGGGGCCAGGTTGCCGCCGGGGAATACCCAGTAGCCGCCGAAGAATCTCAGCGTTGGCGCGCGCCGCGCCAGGTAAACCTGCGGGGACTCATCGGCGCCGCGCGTGAGCAAAATGACGGCGGCGGGCTTGATGGGGGACACGGC
>CAZDXS010000178.1:0-3159 GCA_964509455.1 uncultured Enterobacteriaceae bacterium
CGGATGGGCGCGCGGTATCATGGCGCGGCATCATGGTCGTTGCCGGGGGGTGGCGCGGCAGTGGGCGGGCGGCGCACCCGGAGGGCGGCCGCGGCGGCGCGGCGTCATGGCGGGGTCTTGCGCTCCGGGCGCCGACCTGCCGTCGCCGGAAAGACCACCAGGTGGTCTATTTCCAGGCGAATGCCAATGGCCTCGTTCACGGCATGATCGTGGTGGCTGGGAACCAGGCTGAGAATGCGGGCGCCGCTGGGCAACGCCAGGGTGTAAAGAAACTCGGCGCCGCGAAACGCCTTGTCCGCCACGACGGCCGTTTGCCTGCTGTCGTCGTCGTGAATAATATCATCGGGGCGCAACAGCACCGCCACCGGCTCGCCGGCGGCGAAGCCGTGTTCCTCGGCGCCCGTTACGGCGCCCAGCTCGGTCTCCACGGCCCGCCGGTCCAGCGCCGCGCCGGGCAACAAGACCCCCTCTCCGACGAAATCGGCGACGCGAGCGCAGGTCGGTCGGTGATACAGGTTGAACGGGGCGTCCCACTGCAACAACGCGCCGTCGTGCATGACGCCGACCTCGTCCGCCATGGCGAAGGCCTCCAGCTGGTTGTGGGTCACCAACAGGGCGGTTGCGCCGTCTTGCCGGAGAATGTCGCGAATGCGCCGCGCCGTCTGCTCCCCCAGGTCCGCGTCCAGGTTGGAAAACGGCTCGTCCAGCAGCAGCAGGCTCGGGCGCGGCGCCATGGCCCGGGCGATGGCCGCCCGTTGTTGTTGCCCCCCCGACAACTGGTGGGGATAGTGGTCCTGAAAGCCCGTTATCTCCAGCAAGCGCACCAGCTCATCGACCCGCGCCCGTCGTTCCCGCGGCGGCGCCTGGTGCAGGCCAAAGCCGATGTTGTCGCGGGCCGTGAGATGGGGAAACAGGGCGAAATCCTGGAACACCATGCCGACGCCGCGCCGCTCCACCGGCGTCATGCCCGCGGCGTTGCTGACGCAGACGCCGTTTATTCGCACTTCGCCGGCGCAGGGGCGCTCAAATCCGGCAATGGTGCGCAACAGCGTGGTCTTGCCGCAACCGCTGGGGCCCAGCAGGCAACCGACGGCGCCCTCTTCCAGTCGCAAGGACACGGCATCGACAATGGTCTTGCCGCCTAGGCGCACCTCCAGGTTGCTGGTTTCCAGTTTAGCGGTCATGGCCGATGCGGGGGCGTGAGACGCCCCGGCTGAGCAGGATGACCGGCAACAGGCCCGCCAGCACGATGGCCAAGGCCGGCACGGCGGCGTCCGCCAGCCGCTCCTCGTTGGCCAGCTCGTAGGTGCGCACCGCCAGCGTATTGAAGTTAAACGGCCGCAACACCAGGGTGGCGGGCAACTCCTTGAGTACGTCAACGAACACCAGCAGCAGGGCGACGAGCAGGCTGCCGCGCAGGATGGGGGCGTGGACCCGCCGCCACAGCGCGAACCCGGTGACGCCGGCGCAGCGCCCCGCCTCGTCCAGGGACGGGGTGATCTTCGCCAGGCCCGCATCCACCGTGTGCAACGCCGGCGCCATGAAGCGCACCAGGTAGGCGGCGACCAGGATGGCGACCGTGCCGCTCAGCAACAGGCCGTAGTCGGCGCTGGAAAACAGGCTGAGCCAGCGCTCTAAGCGCCGGTCCAGCCAGGCGAACGGCGCCAGCACGCCCACGGCAATCACCGTGCCCGGAACGGCGTAACCCATGCCGGCCAGGCGGCTGACCGAACGGGTGATCATGCCGGGTTGCAGGCGCGCGGCGTAGGCGACGGCCAGCGCCAGGATGAGCGCGGCGCCCGAGGTGAGCAACGCCAGCTCGATGCTGTGCCATGCCAGGGTCGGAAAACCGGCATCAAGAGCGCCCCTCCAGGTTTGCCTGGCCCATGACAGCAGACGCGCCCCGGGAACGACGAAACCCAGCACCACCGGCGCCGCGCACAGCGCCAGGGCCAACCATTTGCTGCGCCCGTGCAGTTGTTCCTGTTGCAACGGCGCATGGCGGCCGGCGGCGTGATAATAGCGGGATTGCCGCCGCCAGCGGCGCTCCATGACGAGCAACGACAGCACGAACAGCATCAATACCGCCGACAACTGCGCCGCGGCGATGTCGTTGCCCATGCCAAACCAGGTTTTGAAGATGCCGGTGGTGAACACGGCCACGCCGAAGTACTGCACGGCGCCGTAATCCGCCAGGGTTTCCATCAGCGCCAGGGACAGCCCGACGCAGACGGCGGGGCGCGCCAGCGGCAGCGCCGCCCGAAAAAACGCCGCGGCGGGCCGGAGCCCCAGGGTGGCGGCGACCTCCACGGCGGCGGCGCCTTGCTCCTTGAAAGCGGCCCGCGCCAGCAGGTAAACGTAGGGGTACAGCACCAGCGCCAGCACCAGGACGGCGCCGGGCAAGGAGCGAATGTCGGGGAACCAGTAGTCGCCGAACTGCCAGGAGAAGGCAGTGCGCAACCAGGTCTGTACCGGCCCGCTCGCGTCCAGCAGGCCCGTGTAGGCGTAGGCGACAATGTACGCAGGAAAGGCCAGGGGCAACAGCAGGGCCCACTCCAGCCGGCGGCTGAGAGGGAAGCGATAGCGGGTCACCAGCCATGCGGGGATTGTCCCCATGGGCAGAACCAGGCAGCCCACGCCCAGCGCCAGCGCCAGGGAGTTGAGGACGTAATCGGGCAGCGCCGTGGCGTAGAGATGCCTCCAGACGTCGCCGCTGGAGCGGAACAGGGAAGCTGCTACGACCAGTATCGGCACGCTCAGCGCGGCGCCGGCCAGCGTCGTGGGCGCGACCCAGAGCAGTGCAGGATTAAACCGCAAGGCGCAACCGGAGAAAGGGAGATGATGCGGCGGCGCTTGCCGTTGGGGGGTGCGCCGGCAGGTCATCTGCCGGACGCTGTGCCGCCGGCCAGTCCGCTACCGGGAGCTGCATCGCAAGGCGCAATCGGAGAAAGGGGGATGATGCGGCGGCGCTTGCCGGCGGGCACCGCGTTGGCGGGTCATCTGCCGGGCGCCGTGCCGCAAGGAGCAACCGGAGCAAAGGGGATGATGCGGCGGCGCTCGCCGTCGGGCGACGCGCCGACAGGTCATTTGCCGGGCGCTGTGCCGCCGGCCAGTCCGCTACCGGGAGCTGCATCGCAAGGCGCAATCGGAGAAAGGGGG
>CAZDXS010000179.1:0-15807 GCA_964509455.1 uncultured Enterobacteriaceae bacterium
GGTAGGTGTAATCGCCGTCGGCGTTGATGCCCCCGCCTTCCGTATCCGCGTTCAGCACCAACCCGTAGCCCAGGGACTCCAGCAGTCTTTTCTCGAATACCCGCAGGGTCGCCTGCTCCGCCGCCGCGCGCGTCAGTCCCGCCAGGGCCGTTTCGTAGGCATCGAAAATCTCGGGATGGGGCTCATGGCGGTGCAACAGCCGCACCAGCAGTTCGTTGACGTAGAACAGCGACAACAGGACGCGCCCGCCGCCCGGTTGCGCCGCCGCGGCCGGTTCCGCCTGGCTCAGCACGCCCAGCTCGCGCCGCGCCGACCAGGCGAGGTTGACCTTGCGCCCCGGTTGCAACAGCGCCCGCTTGTCGTTTTTCTGCTTCCTGCCGCCCTTGGCGATCAGGCTCAGCCTGCCGTGCCGCCGCGAGAACACGTCCAGCAACAGGCTGGTTTCGCGGTACGGGCGATGGTGCAGAATGTAGGATGGGTTCAGTTCAACTCGCATTGTCGTCATCGCGGCGCTGTGCCGATCCGCCAATTATACCGGTTTCCGGCGCTTGAAGCGCCGCGGCGCTTGGTTTTTGTCGCGGCGCAACACCGCCGCGCCGCCGGTCGACAGGGCAAACGCATCTCCGCCCCGCCCCGGCTTTTCCGCCCCTTAGTCGCCGCCCGGTATTATCCTGCTCCCAGGGCGGGTCTGCGACGAGGGATGTGTCATGCTGCGACTTCGCCTCAGCTTGCCACCATTCATCCGGTCGCGGCCATAAATAACTCCCGGCCCTTCGCAAGGTACTCCACGGAAGACGGCTCGGCGTTTGCCGCCGCCCGTCCGTATTTCCAGTCCCGCGCCCGGCGGTGCGCCTGGAAATACAACTCCTGTTCCCGCGCCGCAAGGCCCGGCCCCGTGCAGTTCGGCTTCAGCGCGGCGCATCTCACTTTCGCGGCGGTTCTGCCGACTCTTGCGCCGAACGGGTTTTGCGGGCCTTGGCTTGCTTTGCGTATTTGGCGTTCACCTTGTCCCGCAACAATTCCATCTTCCGCAGGGTGCGTCTAAACTCTTGATTGGCTTTTTTCATGGTTTTTTACCTCTCCCGAGTTCGGCGGTGCACCTGGAAATACAACTCCTGTTCCCGCGCCGCAAAGCCCAGTCCGCGCAGTTCGGTTTCAGCGCGGCGCATCTCACTTTCGCGGCGGTTCCGCCGACTCTTGCGCCAACCTGGTTTTGCGGGACCTGGCTTGCTTTGCTTTTTCCCATTCTTTCTGTGAGGCCGTCACCTTACGCATAACACGCTTTAGTTCGTCGCCTGCTTTTTTCAGGGATTCTTTTGACATGGCTTATTGGCCTCATTGAATGGTTGATAGATGGATGGCCTGGCATTGTAGCGCAAAATCTGCAATTTCTTTGACATGTTTCAATATCAACTCTACAGATTCCTCGTCCAAAGGGTCGCTTACCAACATGCCCACTGCGTCAGTTAACTCTCCTGTCAATAAGTCATCTATGTTACGAGCATGACTACGCAACAACCCTGCCATATCTTCCAATCGTCTGGCTTCGCGCAGTTCGTCCTCGCGCAGTTCGTCCTCGCGCAGTCCGCCCTCGCGCAGTCCGCCCTCGCGTATGATGTATCTCATAACGAATCCTCATCTTTTGCATTGTTAAACTGGTTCAAAAAAACGTTAATCTCCAGCGGCCGTCGTTGTAGCAGATGTCCACGTCCGGCGCCAACATTAACTGCGGTATGTCGCGCCGCACGACCGGAGCGCAGGCATCCGACCTTGCGTTAAATACTTTGTCCCGCCGGGCCTCTGTGAGCAGGTTTTCTCGGAGTATCGGCGGTGTTTCATTCGGTGCGCCCTGCCTGTTGCCGTCTCCAGCACGTCTCGGAAGACGGCTCGGCGTTTGCCGCCACCCGTCCGTTTTTTCAGCCCCGCGCCCGGCGGTGCGCCTGGAAATACAACTCCTGTTCCCGCGCCGCAAGGCCCGACCCCGTGCAGTTCGGCTTCAGCGCGGCGCATCTCGCCGTCGCGGCGGCCCCGCCGACTCTTGCGCCAATCTGGTTTTGCGGGCCCTGGCTTTTTTTGCTTTTTCCATCTCTTTCTTTGTTGTTTCCCACTGGCGCACAATGCGCTCCCATTCTTCGCTTGCCATCTTCATGGATTCCAACGACATGATGCATTAACCTCCGCGATTGCTTGATGCGTGTATGGCCTGACACTCCAATACAATCTTACCAATATCTGCCAAGCGAGTAAATATCACCTCTACGGCCGTCTCTTGAGTAGGGTGTTTTATCATATGGTTTATTGCCTCGGACAAAGGTTTTACCAAGGTTCTCATGTCTTTTGCCTTGCCGAGCAGTTCCCCTTTGCGTTTCTCAATCTCAAAGTCCTCCAGCCTGCCCTCGCGTATAATGTATTTCATAACCAACCTCGTCTTTATGCTGTTAAATCGATCCAGAATAACGTTAAACTTAAATGGTCGTCATTGTAGCAAACATTCCCGCCATGCGCCAACATTAACTGCGGTATGCGTTAACCAAAATCCCAGCCGCCCGGTCTTGCGCGGACTTCCCGCCGGCAGGCGTCATTGACGCAACCGGAGTTGCCGGCAGGGCCGTTGGCGAAAGCGGGCGTCATGACTCCAGTTGCCTGCGGCGGAACAGGGCGCGCGCCGTCTTAAGGCACAAGCGGGTCGGTGCGCCCATTCCGGCGGCTTCGTTTTCGTTGTTCCAGTCCCGCGCCCGGCGGTGCGCCTGGAAATACAACTCCTGTTCCCGCGCCGCAAGGCCCGGCCCCGTGCAGTTCGGCTTCAGCGCGGCGCATCTCGCCGTTGCGGCGGCCCCGCCGACTCTTGCGCCGAACGGGTTTTGCGGGACTTGGCTTGCTTTGCGTATTTGGCCCTCACCTTGTCCATCGACAATTTCATCTTCCGCAGGGCGCGGTTCATATCGTCAAGATTTTTCATGGGCCTTTTACCTCATTGGACTTTCAAATGAACATCCTCACGGCCGGCAACAATGTATCCCATTGCGCCCAGGGCATCAATGACTTTCCGGCCGGCGCCTCAATTATACCCCAGGGTTTTCAGCGCCTTGGCGTCTTCCGTCCAGTTTTCCTTCGTTTTCACTCGGGTGTGCAAATAGACCTTTTTGCCGAATAATTTTTCCAGGTCGCGGCGGGCGCCGGCGCCTATGGACTTCAGCCGGGCGCCCTTCTCGCCGATGACGATGGAGCGGTGGGCGGCGCGCTCGGTCCAGATGACGGCATAAATGGACAGCAAGTCCTTGTCGTCGTTGAACTCCTCCACGGTCACCGAGATCTTGTAAGGCAGCTCGGCGCCCAGCCGCAAGGTGGCTTTTTCCCGAATGTACTCCGCCGTGATGAAGCGCTCGCTGCGGTCCGTTGCTTGGTCCTCGGGAAACAGCGGCGCCCCCTCGGGCAGCATGGAAACCAGGTTGCGCTCCAGCAGGGCAATGTCCCGCCGGCGGCGGGCGCTGAGCGGCAACACCGCTGCGAACGGCAACAACTCCCGCACCCGGGCGATGTAGGGAAGCAAGGCGCGGCGGTCCTGCAACAGGTCCAGCTTGTTGATGACCAGCGCCAGCGGCGTCTTCACCTGCCGCAGCAACCGGGCGACCCGGGCGTCGCCCTCGCTCCACTTCACGGCCTCCACTACAAACAGCACGGCGTCAACGTCCGCCAGGGCGCGCAGCGCCTCGCGGTTCATATAACGGTTGATGGCGTTGTTGCGCCGCCCCTGGTAGCCCGGCGTGTCCGTGTAGATGACCTGGTAGTTCGCCGTGGTCTTGATGCCGCGCACCTGGCAGCGGGTGGTCTGCGGCTTGCGGGTGACAATGCTGATTTTCTGCTCCACCAGATGGTTCAGCAAAGTGGATTTGCCCACGTTGGGGCGTCCTATGATGGTCACGAAGCCCGTTTTGAAAGGCGGCGGCCGCGGCGGCGCGCGCCGGCTTGTTTCCGTCACGGCGGCCTCTCAGCGACCGCGGCGCTTGGCCCAGAGCCAGTCCAGCTCGGAGAAAGCGAGCGCCCGCTCGTAGTTCTCGATGTTGTCGCGCACGTTGAGGATGAGGCAACGGTCATCGCCGCCGTTCTTCGGGCCGCGCAACCCCCTGCCGATCATCTGGAAGTAGAGATTCGGGCTGTATACCGGCCGCGCCACCACGATGGCGCGGGTTTTGGGCGCGTCAAATCCCTCGCGGAACACCCCGTAGTTGACCAGCGCTTTTAAGTCGCCGCGGCGAAACTCCTCGACCGCCCGGCGGCGCAGCGCCGCCTCGGTGTAGGCGCTCACGGGACGGGCCTTGACCCCGCTTCGATCAAGCAGCGCCGCCAGGACCTCGGCATGCTCCACCGAGGTGGCGAAGATCAGGGTGGGCCAGCCGGCGGCAATGGGTTTTTGGCAGGCTTTGATGATGCGCTCGGTGCGCTCCACATCGTGGGCGATGCGATTTTCCGCGCTTTGCGGCAACCATGCCAGGGATGCGCCCTGCTCCGATTCGGCGGCGCCGCCGCCGGCAAACCTGGCCATTTCATCCAGCTCGTCTTCTTCCAGCTGAAACGTGCCGCCCTCGATCACTTCTTCGTCGGCTTGCGCCAGCACCTCCATTTCTTGCAACTCGATGACCACATTCTGGGGGTTGTCGCTCTTGAACGCGCCGTGATCCAGGCGGTTTTTGCCGTAGCGATTCGCCAGCCAGCGGGTCTCATCCTCGTTGTAGCCTCGATAAGGCGTTGCGGTGAGGCCGATGAGGAACGGCTCGTCCTCCCCCTGGCGCCGCGTCATCCCGATCTCGCCCATGACCGACGTGAACGAGGGTGCAACGGAGCGATGCGCCTCGTCGAAGACCACCAGCTCGGAGTCCAGCAGAAAGCGAGAGGCGTCCCCCTGGCGCTCCAGGCGGGAGATGAGCGTCTGGATGGTGGCCACGACCACGTGCGGCTCATTGGTCGGCAACGGCTGCGGTTGTCCGCCCCACATCCTGGAGATGCGCAGCGGGGACTGGGAGCCGAGGTTGGACCACACCTGCCGCCAGGCCTCCACCGCCTGCTCGCACAACTCGCCGCGGTCGGCGACCCAGATGACGCCGCCGCCCAGGCGGCCGTCGCGCATGGCCTCCACAATGGCCTGCACGGCCACGCGCGTCTTGCCCGACCCGGTGGGCATGCTGACCATTCCGCGCCGCGCCCCGCCGGCGCCGGAGAGCATGCGCCCGATGTTGGCGACGATGGTTTCCTGGTAGCCGTGCAACGGGGGCAGCGTGTATGGGCCTTCCACTTCAACGAACGGCGGGCGCTTCTTGTTGCGCTCCCCCGCCCACCGGGCGTCGAACCCCAGGGATTGCACAAACTCAATGGCGCGGCCGGAGCCCGCCCATTGCTGCGGCGGGTCCAGGCGCGCCAGCGAGCGCCGGCATCGTTCCAGGGCGAAGTTGTCGTAAATGGCAATGGCGGCGCGCGCGCTTTCGATGCCCCTGGGGGAATCGCCCTTGCCTTTCGCTGAGGCGAGGTAGGCATGGAGAGAGTCGGGAAGACAATCTTGCAATCCCGCCGTGCCGACCGCGGCCAGCAGGCGTTCCGCATCGCCGGCCTGTTCTCGGACGGCTTCCCGCAAGGCCTCGGTTTTGGCGGACGTTACCGGCTCTAAAACCGCCTCCAAGTCGTGTCCGGGCAGTTCCAGGGCCAGGGCCTCGCTGACCAGTTGCAACTGGCGCAACTCATCCTCGTCCGTGCGGTAGGCGAGATAAATGTCGTCATCGTGAAGCAGGCAGTCCCGCTCCTGCCCCGCTGCCAGGATGCGTTCGCAACGGATGAGGCGGCGGGACCGGGCGCCTGCGGGCAGTCGTTCGGCCAGCCCCGGCCAGACGTCCGCCAGCGGCGTCGGGTCGGATTCCCGAATAAACTCAGGCTCCGGCTCGGCAATGTCGAATGCCTCCTTGATTTCGGCGGCCCTGGGATGGCGCAACACGGCCGCCGCTGCCGCCGGGTTTCTCGGTTTCGAACCGAAAGCGTCCGCCAGCGGCACGACGGCGTTGCCGACGTTGATCCTGCCGTATCCTTGAAGCATGTAGAACTGCAACGGCCAGCAGGTCGTCTCCGGGTAATTGGAGTTCACGCCCGTATGCCGCATGGTCCACCAGTCGTAGGTGTCGTCAAGCGCCAGCAGACGCTCGGTGAAAAGCCGCCTGCCCTCATCGGAAAGAACCTCCATTACGTCCAGGGGGCCAACGCCTTTGGTGGATTTGAAGCGCAACAACTCCTTTCTCGGCATGCGCGGCAAATCGTCCTGCTCCTGGTACTTGTCGACGCACAAATCGAAAAACCGGGCAAACGCCGACTCCCAGGACAGCTCGCGGCCCGCCGCCGGCTGGTCCGTTACGCCAACAGCCGCCAGGATCTCCTCGTCCTGCGCATGAAAATTAACGTCCACCGCAACGCCGGCGTCCCGACTCCCGTCTCCGGGAACGATTGCGCCCGGCAGCAACACGGAATAAGGACTGCGCCAGGTTCCCGCCAGGGTTCGCACCCGCAACGTGGGTTGCCAGGGGTAGTGATAGTCTATTTGTATGCCGCCTCGAAGCAGGTCCAGGGCGGCGCCGGCCGGCAAGCGGCGCGCGGCGACCCAGAATTGCTCGTGGAGCGCTGCGGGGAGCTCTTCGTCGCTGGAATAAACGCGCTTTGCAATGCGCCGGAACGTGTCCTTGGAATTCGGCGGCGCAATGCCCAGGGTCTCCAGGGCCTTGCGCGTCTCCGGGTCCGCCGCCAGGTCTGCGTGGACGAAAGCCGCCGAGGCCTCGATGTCCATGGGGTCCGGGTCGACATCGGGCAGAAAGAGACACTCGGGGTCGGGGTCCACCCGCTCGCCGGCGGCGGTAAGCACGATATTGCCCCAGTCCCATGTTGCCATCTGCCTGCTGCCGGCATGAAGGCTCGCGGCGATCCGGATGGCAACCCTGGCGGCGTCAAGTTCCGCCGCGCCGCTCTTGTTTTCGAAAAGCGCCTCCAACCACTGGGCGATGGAGGCTCTTGGCGCGGCGGATTCAAACAGCTGGTCAATTTTTGCGAGCCGGTTGCGCGTCATCGCCTTGGGGTGGAGCCAATCGGCGGGCCGACCGGCATACGTCGTCCACATTTTCATCGCGTCATCGTCGGGCCCCAGCTCTTTCGGCGGGTACCCAACGGCCTCCGGCAGGCAGAGGGCGCCGTCCTGGTCGGGGACGATCTCGCGCTGGGCGAGTTCGGAAAACAAGCAACCGCGCAACAGCTCGGCCTGTTTCGTATCGCCCGCTTCCTGGCGCCGCGGCAAGGCGTCCAGGTGCCGCGCCGGATCGTCCTGCGCGACCAGGCCGGGCAGTCCCTGGACAACCAAGGTCGCGGCCGCCCGGATCAGCTCGTCGTTGTACGGCCCTTCCAGGAGGTTCTGGCGATCCTCGTTGGTCTTCCAGGGCGCATTCAGGATGCCGGCCACCAGGCTGGCCGTTTTCGTTGGAAAGAACGCCCAGAAATAACCCGGGTTGCTCAAGCCGTCGAGCGGTGCGCCCCACCAGAGCGGCACTTCGCCGGCGTCGTCCGTTGCCCGGCGATCCGCCCGCGCCGCTGCCGACAGCACATGCTCCGCCCTGAAAATCTTCCACTTGCTGGCGCTCTCGTCGTCGGCAAGAAGATAAACGCCGTCGTTGTGTGCAAGTTTCAGAGTGCGGTCGATAGCAGGCTCGGCATCCTCGAAGACGGCGCGCAACCGGAGCCGGCGCACATGGGGGACGAACAGCAGAAACTCCGGATCGAAGCCGTGCAACTGCTGAACTAGGTCTTCCGCCGCGCCGTCTTTCAGTTTCAACCGCACGATGTTGGTCGCCCACTTCATCAGTTTTTGCAGTCGCTTGTCCTCGTCGGCGTATTCCCGGGGGTCCATGGGCTCGGGCGTGCGCAAGGCCGGGTAATGGGGCCTGTCGGGAACCACCGCCCGGATCAGCCCCTCGGAGCGCCCTCGCTGAAAACGGAACGAGCCGCCCTGGCTGAAAAATTCAGGGGCGTCCGTCAAGCCGAGAACGGACTTGAAGCCGACGCCGAAACGGCCAATCTCGTTGGTGCCGCGCTTGGGCGAAATCTTCGAGGCCATGAGCGCGTCCACGCCCTTCTCATCGATGGGTTTGCCGTCATCGGCGCAATACAGGTAATCGCCGACCAGGCGCACGTCGATGCGCCCGCCCTGCCGGGCGTTGGCCAGGGCGTCCGCGCTGTTTTGAACCAGCTCCAGCAGCTGCCGGTGGGCGTAGCCGCCGCGCACGGTGTCGTCCTCTATGTTGGCGTGTTCGTCCACCAGGCGGGGTTGGGCGCGATAGGCGTCCAGGGTTTTTTCCACTTCCTGCCGGATATGGACGCCCAGTGCGCCCTCCGGCCCCGCCCACTGGCGCGCTTGCTGTTCCGTCTTTTTGACCATGTTCAGTTGTAATCTCGTGAAAGTTTAAAGTGTTTTCTGTGCGTATTAGGCCGCGCCGATGCGCTCCAACGCCAGCCGCGCCGCCTCTTGCGCCGCAACTCTTTTGCTTTTGCCCCGGGCGGTGACCGGTTGCTCCAAGACGGCGACGTGGCATGCCACGGTGAACAGGCGCGCATGGTCTTCCCCCTCCTCGGCGACGAGGCGGTACTCCGGCAGGGGCTCCTTGCGGGCTTGCATGCACTCTTGCAGGCGGGTTTTCGGGTCCTGCGGCACGTTGTCCAGGGTCAGCCCGTCCAGCAGCGGCGCATACAGCCGCAACACCACGGCGCGACAACCCGCCGCGTCCGAGTCCAGATACACAGCGCCCACCAGGGCTTCCATGGCGTCCGCCAGCAACGATTCTTTCTTGCCGCCGCCGCTCTTGTGCTCGCCGGGCCCGAAACGAAGCTGTGCGCCCAGGTCCAGGGTCTGCGCCAGTTGCGCCAGGGTCGCCTGCTTGACCAGGTGAGAACGCATCCTGGAAAGCTCGTTCTCGCTGGCCTGCGGAAAACGGGAAAACAGCGCCTCGGCGATAAACATGCTGAGCAGCGCGTCTCCCAGGTATTCCAGCCGCTCGTTGTTGCGCTTGCCGAAGCTGCGATGAGTCAAGGCGGTGAGCAACAGCTCCTGGTCGCGGAAATCATGCCCCAGGACATTGTTGAAGTGCGCGCGCAAGGGGTCGGCGGGAAGGGTCATCCTGTCGCTCCGGCGCGGCTCGCGTCCGTTCCCAGAGCGCGAGCCCTGCCCGCCGCCCGATGTGCGCCGCCGCCGTTCATTGCACGGCGGAGCCAATCCTGCCCCAGTCAATGTCCCAGGTGGACGGCGCCAGGAAGCCGTCGCCGCTCCAGTTCATCCAGATGTAGAAGGCTTTCCCCATCAAGTTTTCGTCCGGCACCAGCCCCCAGTAGCGGCTGTCCCGGCTGTTGTCGCGGTTGTCCCCCAGGACGAAGTAATGGCCGGCGGGGATGGTTCTGTCCACCTCCAGCCGCCGCGCGGGTGTCGGGCTGAGCAGGATGTCGTGGCGCGTCTCGCCCAGTCGCTCTTGCAGGTGATGGGAGCCGTTGTGCAGTTTTCCGACCCCGTCGCTGTGATACACCCCCAGGGTCTCGAGGGCCGCTTTCCGGCCGTTGACCGTGAGGGTCCTGTCGCGGTACTGCACACGGTCTCCGGGCACTCCCACCACGCGCTTGATGTAGGGAATGGCGGGGTTTTCCGGGTAGCGAAAGACGATGACGTCGCCCCGTTGCGGCGCGGCGCCGGCGCTGATGCGGGTATTCAACACCGGCAGGCGAATGCCGTACGTGAACTTGTTCACCAGGATGAAATCCCCGCGCAGCAGCGTGGGCATCATGGAGGCAGACGGAATGCGAAACGGCTCGACGACGAACGAGCGCAGCGCCAGCACGATGAGAAAGACGGGAAACAGGGAGCGGGCGTATTCCACCAGCGCCGGCGGCGCCCGGCGTTCCTCGCGCCGCGCCCGTGCAAACAACAGGGCGTCAACGCCCCACACCAGGCCGCTGCCCAGGGTCAGCAGGGTCAGCAGGAAAGCGAAGTCGAGAGTCATCGTCTCCCCCCGAAGCGGCGCACCGCAACGCGCTGTCCCCGGCGGCTCGGCAGGGCGGCGAAGTCGAGGGTCACTGGTGGCCTCCTACGTGCAGAATAGCCATGAACGCCGCCTGCGGAATCTCCACGGCGCCGACCTGCTTCATTCTTTTTTTGCCCGCTTTCTGCTTTTCCAGGAGCTTTTTCTTGCGGGTGACGTCGCCGCCGTAGCACTTGGCGGTGACGTTTTTGCGCATGGCCTTGATGTTCTCCCGCGCCAGGATTTTCGAGCCGACGGCCGCCTGTATGGCCACTTCGTACATTTGTCTTGGAATGAGTTCCTTCATCTTGAGCGCCAGTTCCCGCCCGCGCCGCGCCGCCAGCTCCCGGTGGACAATGCAAGACAGGGCGTCCACCCGGTCGCCGTTGATCAGTATGTCCAGCTTCACCAGGGGCGCGTCGCTGTAGCGCTCAAATTGATAATCATAAGAGGCGTAGCCCCGGCTCACCGATTTCAGCCGGTCGAAGAAGTCCAGCACGATCTCGCTGAGCGGCAACTCGAACGTGATGGCCGCCTGCCTGCCTGCGTAGTGCATTTTTTTCTGCTCTCCCCGCTTCTCAATGCACAAGCCGATGACGCCGCCCAGGCGCTCCTGGGGGGTCAGTATGTCGGCCCGCACGATGGGCTCCCGAATCGCCGCCAGTTTATCCGGCGCGGGCAACTCCGCCGGGTTGTCAATGTAGCGCCGCTCGCCGCCGGTAAGCTCCGCTTCATAGACCACCGTGGGCGCCGTCGTGATCAGGTTGACGCCGTACTCGCGCTCCAAGCGCTCTTGTATGATTTCCAGGTGCAAGCGCCCTAAGAAGCCGCAACGGAACCCGAAACCCAGGGCCTGGGATGTTTCCGGCTCAAAATGCAGGGCCGCGTCATTCAGCCGCAGTTTCGCCAACGCTTCCCGCAGGTCTTCAAAATCGTTGGAGTCAATGGGGAACAGCCCGGCGAACACGCGCGGCTTCACTTCCTGAAACCCCGGCAGGGGTTGCTCCGCCGGTTGCGCCGCCGTGGTGATGGTGTCGCCCACCGGCGCTCCCTGGATCTCCTTGATACCCGCCGTCACGTAACCCACCTCGCCGGCCTCCAGGCGCGCCGCCGGCGTCTGCTTGGGGGTGAAAGCGCCCACCTGCCCCACCACGTAGTCCTGGCCGGTGGAGAAGATGCGGATTTTTTGCCCGGTTTCCAGTCGTCCCTGCTTCACCCGCGCCAGGGACACCACGCCCAGGTAGTTGTCGAACCAGGAATCGATGATCAGGGCCTGCAAGGGCGCGTTCGCGGCGCCGGCGGGCGGCGGAATGCGCTCAATGACGGCGGTGAACAGCGCCTCCAAGCCGGCGCCGGTCTTGGCGCTGACCCGCAGGGCGTCTTCCGCCGCTATGCCGATGATTTCCTCGATTTCCCGTATCACCCGGTCCGGGTCGGCGGACGGCAGGTCAATCTTGTTCAGCACCGGCAACACGGTGAGGCCGCTGTCTATGGCGGAGACGCAGTTGGCCACGGTTTGCGCCTCCACCCCCTGGCTGCAGTCCACCACCAGCAGGGCGCCCTCGCAGGCGTACAGCGAGCGGGACACCTCGTAGCTAAAATCCACGTGGCCGGGCGTGTCGATGATGTTGAAGCGGTAGGCGGCGCCGTCGTGGTGCGGATAATCCAGGCGCACGCTCTGGGATTTAATGGTGATCCCCCGCTCCCGCTCCAGGTCCATCGTGTCCAGCACCTGGGCCGACATCTCCCGCTCACTCAGGCCGCCGCAGGCCTGAATGAAACGATCCGCCAGCGTGGACTTGCCGTGATCGACGTGGGCGATGATTGAAAAATTCCTGGTGCGCTCCATTACGGGCAGAAAAATAGGATGTTAAAATGTCGATTCTACCCTACTTGGCGCCGAAATTGAACAACGGGCGCCAGGCGCGCCGCACAATGCCCCCGGGATGGGAAGAGAGCAAGGTCTATGGCGAGGAATTTGTTCCTCGCACGATTCAGGCGGAGCGCCGAGGGGAAGCAACGGAGGGCGAAAGCGGGGGATATCCCATTGCAACAAGCGTAGGTGCTATCCCAGCGCCCAATGGGCCGGCGCCGGGCCACGGCGCTCCTGCCTTGTCGCGGCCGCTGGCGCGGCGGGCAAGCAACGCTCAGCCGGCGTCCGGCGGCGCGGTGAGCAAGCGGGCGGCCTGCGCCGCCGGGCAAGCGGCGCTCAGCCGGCGTCCGCCTCCAGCTTGAACGCCAGGAAGGTGGGGGCGCCGCGCCGCTGAATCAGGATGGGAATGGATTTGTCCCGCGGCAGGGCCGCCAGGGCCTCTTCGAACTGCGCTGTGTCCTTGATGTGCTGGTTGTTGAGCATCAGGATCACATCGCCGTTGCGAATGCCCGCGTCCGCGCCGGGGCCGGGCATCACCTGCGCCACCATGACGCCGTTGTCGGGCAACTCCAGTTTTTTCCGCTGGGCGTCCGTGAGCTCGCGCACCACCAGGTTCATCTCGTTGGGCGCCGCGTCGCGCGGGTTCTTGCCTGCGCCCTGCGCAATCTGCTCTTCTTCTGGAAGTTCTGCGACCAACACCTTGATTTTCATACGCTTTCCTTGTCGTATGATCTCCATGGGCGCCTTGGCTTCCACTGGGCTCTCGCCCACCAGCGGCGGCAGGTCGGAGGAAAGCCCAACCTCCTTGCCGTTGAATTTCGTGATGATGTCGCCCACTTTCACGCCCGCGTTCTCCGCCGGGCTGTCGGGCAACACCTGCGCCACCAGGGCGCCGTGGGGTTTATCCATGTCGAACGACTCCGCCAACTCCCGGGTGACGTCCTGGATCAGCACGCCCAGCCAGCCGCGCGTGACATAACCGTTTTTCTGCAACTGCTTATAAACATTGACCACCACGTCCACGGGCACGGCGAAAGACAGGCCCATGAAGCCGCCGGTGCGGCTGTAGATCTGCGAGTTGACGCCGATGACCTCGCCGTCCAGGTTAAACAGGGGGCCGCCGGAGTTGCCGGGGTTGATGGCGACGTCGGTCTGTATGAACGGGACGTAGTTCTCGCTGGGCAGGTTTCTTCCCGTACCGCTGATGATCCCCTGGGTGACGGAATGATTGAAGCCGAAAGGCGAGCCTATGGCCAGCACCCATTGCCCCGCTTTCAGGTCGGCGGAAGAACCCAGCCGCACCACCGGCAGGCGTTCGCCCTCGATTTTCAGCAGGGCCAGGTCGCTGCGCTTGTCCGTGCCGACGACCTCGGCGGTGAACTCGCGGCGGTCATTCAGCTTGACGATGATCTCGCCGGCGTCCGCCACCACGTGATGGTTGGTGATCACGTAGCCGTCCTTGGAGATGATGAAGCCGGAGCCCAGGGACGACGACTTGCGGGACGGGCCCGGGTGTTGCGGCATCTGATCTTCGAAGAACCTGCGAAAAAAGTCGTGAAACGGGCTGTTTTCGGGAACGTTTGGCATGCGCGGCCCGGCCGCGGGCGCATTCTCCTCTTTTTTGGGAATGGTGCTGATATTGACCACGGCCTCCTTGTTCTCGCGCACCAGCTCGGTAAAATCGGGCAGGGGGCGCGCCTCCGCCCCCGCTTGCCACAGCAACAGGAGCAGGGCCGCCGCGCGGCCGTTATGCTGTCGGATCATCGTCTCGCCGTACCTCGTTTTTGTTGTGGATGTTGTTCGTTTTTTAGCGGCAATGCTCATCAGCGAGCGCATTCCGGCGTTCGCGCTGCTGTTCCCGCCTGCTTTCCCGCTCCCTTTCCTGTCGCCGCGGCGGGCAATCCGTTGCGGGCGCCCGGCCTGCCGCCGACCATCCCGTCTTCCCCGCTCCCAGGCCGCCCAGGCTCGCGCCCTGGCCGCCCACGGGGCGCACCGGCGCGCGCACCGCCCGCTCGCCGCCGGCGTCAGGCGCCGTCCGTTCGTCGCCGCCGGGCGCCGCCGCCAGGCCGGCCGGCGCTTCGTGCGGGCCGCCCAGTTGTTGCTGTTGCACGCCCAGAACGCCCAGGACGGCCAGCGCGGCCACGGAGGCGGCAATGGCGAAGCCCGCAACGGGACGCGCCAGCGGACGCAGGAAAGCGACGGGGGCGACGATGGGCGGCTCATCTTGCAAGGCGCGGCTGACGTTTGCCGCCAGGTTCCGGTCCAGGCGGTCCGGCAGGCGCTGCTTGAGGCAGTCGGAGACTAGGTGATAGCGTCCCCAGGCGCCCATCAGCTCTGGTTCCTCCAGCAACTGGTCGACCGCGCCGCCCTGGCCCGACCCCTCCAGCTCGCCGTCCATGAAAGCGGACAGGCGCTCTTTTTTCGCATCGCTCATATCAGTCACCCAGTAGTGGTTGTAGTTGTTTATCAACGGCTTCCCGCGCGCGAAAGATGCGCGAGCGCACGGTGCCGACGGGACACTTCATCACTGTTGCGATTTCTTCATAGCTGAGGCCGTCAATCTCCCGCAGGGTGATTGCCGAGCGCAGTTCAGCAGGCAGTTCTTCAATGGCTTCAATAATCGTCTGTTGCAGCTCGCCCGCAAGCGCCTGGCGTTCCGGGGTTGCCTGTTCTCTTAGGACATTATCCTGCTCGTTTTGTTCCATCTCGGAAAAATTCACCGCGGCGGTCACCGGTTTGCGCGCTTGCGTATCCAGGTAGTTTTTCGAGGTGTTCACCGCAATGCGGTACAGCCAGGTGTAAAACGCGCTGTCGCCGCGAAAGCCCGGCAAGGCGCGGTACGCCTTGATGAAGACCTCTTGCGCCACATCGCGGGCCTCGCTGGGGTCGCGCACAAAGCGCCGCGCCAGGGCCAAAATCCGCCCCTGGTATTTCAGCACCAGGGCGTCGAAGGCCTGCTTGTCCCCCCGCTTTACCCTGCTGATAAGTGCCTGGTCGACCTGGTTAGCGCTCATGTTTGTTTTTTATTTCGGTGCGACCGCGCCGGGCGCGGCCGGCGGTGTGCGCCGGTCCTGGTTGCGGGAACGCAACGGCGGATTGCAATTTCTCTGACTGTCGGCGTGTTAATCCATTATATTACCCCGCAGTATGACAAGCAACCAGCGCCAGGCGGACGTGTTGATTCTCGGCAGCGGCGCGGCCGGGCTGAGCCTGGCCCTGCAACTGGCGGAGCATGCCCGGGTCGCCGTGTTGTCCAAGGCGGAACTGAAAGAGGGAGCGACATTCTACGCCCAGGGCGGCATTGCCGCGGCGCTGGATGCGGCGGACTCGGTGGAATCGCACGTCAGCGACACCATTCGCGCGGGCGCCGGCCTGTGCGATGAATCCGTGGTCAGGTTCGTGGTGGAAAACGCCCGGGCCAGCATTGACTGGCTGGAGCGGCTGGGCGTTGACTTTACCGCCCTGCCCGCTTCCCAGGGCCGGGGGTATCACCTGCACCGGGAAGGCGGCCACAGCCACCGGCGCGTGTTGCACGCCGAAGACTCCACCGGACAGGTCATTGAACTCGCGCTGGAGCGCCGCGCCCGCGCCCATCCCAACATCGAGCTGCTGGAGTTTCACACTGCCGTTGACCTCATCGTGCGCGACCGGCGTTGCGTCGGGGCGTACGTCTATGCGCAGCGGAGCCGGTGCGTGCGCGTCTTCCTGGCCGCCCATACGGTCCTGGCCACCGGCGGCGCCGGCAAGGTTTACCTATATACTTCCAACCCGGACACCTGCACCGGCGACGGCATCGCCATGGCGTGGCGCGCCGGTTGCCGGGTCGCCAACATGGAATTCATCCAGTTTCATCCCACC
>CAZDXS010000180.1:0-7492 GCA_964509455.1 uncultured Enterobacteriaceae bacterium
GCCTTCATGCCGCAGGCGCCGCCCGTGAGCGCCGCCGCCAGGGCCAACAGGAGCCGTGCCAAACGCCGCACCGGGCTGCCCGCCAGCAGACCGCTCATGTCGCTTTCATGCCGCAGGCGCCGCCCGTGAGCGCCGCCGCCAGGGCCAACAGGAGCCGTGCCAAACGCCGCGCCGGGGCGCCCGACAGGAGGTTGTTCATGCCGCTTTCATTCCGCAGGCGCCGCCCGCCAGCACTGCCGCCAACGCCAGCAGAAGTCGCGCCAGACGCCGCACCGGGCTACCCGACAGGAGACCGCTCATGCCGCCCTCATTCCGCAGGCGCCGCCCGCCAGCACTGCCGCCAACGCCAGCAGAAGTCGCGCCAGACGCCGCACCGGGCTGCCCGACAGGAGGTTGTTCATGCCGGCGCCGTCCTCATTCTACGAACGCCGGCTTGACTTCCGTTTTCGTTTGCCAGTCCTCGCCGTAGAGCCGGCGAAACATTTCCGGGCGAATGACGGAGCCCTTGGCCGTGCCGCCGCGCCACAGGTCGTACTGCGGGTCGGCGTAGCGGGCGAAAAAGTCTGCCAGTTGCTGCTTCAGCTCGGCGGCGGCCGCGGCATAAGCGGGTTGCCCGTACACGTTGACGTGCTGCCCCGGGTCATCGCGCATGTCGTAGAGGACGGGGTCGCCGATGGACGCCAGGCGCTCCCAGTAGGCAAATTCCGCCGTGCGCATGCCGCGGGTCTCTTCCTGTTCAAAATAGACCGCTGCCGCGCCCGGCGCCGTGCGCCCGCGCAGGACGGGGCTGAAGCTGCGGCCGGGGCTGTCGACAAAAGCGGCGTCTTTAATCCCCAGGTAGTCCAGCAGGGTGAGCGGAATGTCGTACTGCCCTACCAGAATGTCGCTGACCTGCCCCGGGCGAATCTGCCCGGGATGGCGCAGGATCAGCGGAATGTTCATGGCGGTTTCATGCAGGTTGGAGGGCGTGGTGACCACCGTGTGCATCCACAGGCCGTGTTGCCCGTAGAAGTTGCCCTGGTCGGAGGAGTAGATGACCAGGGTGTTGTCCGCCAGCCCCGCCTCTTCCAGGGCGGCCAGCACCCGGCCCACCCCGTCGTCCACCAGGGTGTTTTGCGAGGCCACGTTGGCCATGGTGGCCGGGTCGTTGTGCATGGCGATGCCCTGGCGGATCTTCTCCGTCATGAACGGGTTGTCGCCGCGAATCAGCTGCTCGACCATGTTCGCGTTGAAAGCGACCCGGGGAAACGACTTGAACTCCCGCCCCAGGTACTCGGCGTAAAAACGGTTGCGCGCCGGGCCCATGTTGGTGGGCGGGTTGACGTACGGGCCGTCGTAGTTCAGTTGCAGGTAGAACGGCTTCTCCCCGTCCTGTTTTCGCAGGTACGCAACGGCCTGGTCGGTGAAGAAGTCGACGATGTGCTGGTCGGCGACTTCGTACGTCTCGTCGTTGTCTATGACCGTGTTGTCCCAGAAGTCCACCGTGTGGCCGTCTGGGAAAGTGACCCAGTGGTCGTACCCCAGGGAGGGGCGCCAGGGTTGCCCCAGGTGCCATTTGCCCACCAGGGCGGTGGCGTAGCCGCGGTTTTTCAGGGTCAGCGGCAGGGAGCGAAACTCCGCCACCGCCGACCAGTCCTGCGGCCACTGGTCCAGCATTTCATCGTCCAGCCAGTTGTGAACGCCGTGTTGCGACGGCATCAGTCCCGTCATCAGCGTGGCGCGGGTCGGCGAGCACATGCCGCTCACCGCGTAAGCGTGGTTGAAGCGAATACCGTCGCGCGCCAGTTGGTCCGCGTGCGGGGTGCGGATGTCGGGGTTTCCGTACGCGCCCAACAAGGAGGCGCCCTGGTTGTCCGTGAGGATGAACAGGATGTTGGGGGCGCCGGGCGGCGCGGCGGGGGGCGCGGCGAGGGCGGCGCCCGCCGTCCCCAGCAGGCCGCACAACAACAGGGCAGTCCAGCGGCGCCCGCGTGAAAGGGTGGGGGCCGACAAGCCGCACAACAGCAGGCCCGCCCAGCGGCGCCCGCGCACAAGGGCGGGCCGCCGGCGCACCGAAGAAACCAGGCGCACCGCCCCGGACGCGGGCTCAGTGAACGGCGTCATTCCCATCGCAAAGGCTGCCGGTGGCGTTCGCCGCCGCTTGAATGGCGCGGGTGCGCCCGCCTACATGGAGACGCGAACCTGCACCCCCACCGACCGCGGCGGGTCGACAAATCCGAAATAGGCGCCGCGAAGCACCGGCATGTCGTTGACCCAGGTGGTGGTCTTCCTGTCGGTCAGGTTCTTGCCGACAACGGCCACGCTCAGGCGCTCGTTGAGGCTTGCCAGCTCCAGCCGCATGTTCAGCTTGACGAACCCGCCCTGCTTCGCCACCGGGTCCAGGTCCAGGGCCGTGTGATAACTGGTGGTGAAGTTCAGGTCTCCCTGCAGGGTCACGCGAAACGCGTCCAGCAACGGCAGGAGCAGGCTGGCGTTCACGTTGCCCGCCATTTTCGGGGAGAACTGCAGGTCGCGGCTGGACAGGTCATTTTCGGCACAACGGCCGGCAGGCAGGCCGGTGCGAACGCGAAAAGCGGATTGTTGCGGCGCGGTGCAAGTAGCGTTGGGGAAGTCATCGTACTCGGCGTGCAACCATGCCGCCGAACCGCCCACGTTGAAGTTCTCCGTCACTTGCCAGGAACCGTCCGCCTCCACCCCCATGGAGGTTGCAGAAGCCGCGTTCGCCACCGTGAACACCAGCCCGTTCCAGGCGGACACTTGCAAGTCGTTAAAGTCCGTGTAGAAGTAGTTCAAGCTCAGCCGGGCCGCGCCGTCCAGGAAATCGAACTTGGCGCCCGCCTCAAAGGAGTCCGCTTTTTCCGAATCATACGCCGCCAGGTCCAGGTTGCCCCCGGAGTTTTGCGCGTCGAACCCGCCCGCCTTGAAGCCCCGGGACCAGGAGCCGTAGAGCATGGCGTAATCGGTCACATCGAATTGAACCCCGACCGCCGGCGTGAGCCGCTTGTCTGAGCGCTCCAGGTTGTGCTGGTGCGGAATGCGCCCGGTCCTCGCGGCGTTCCCCTCCTGCCCCGGCGCCCGCGTCTGGGTTCCCGGAGCGGCCACCCGCAACTCCTTGTCCATGTCCTTGGCGTCGTAGGTGTAGCGCAAGCCGGCGGACAGCCGCAACTGCTCCATGGGGCTGTACTGGACCTCGCCGAACACTGCGTAGCTTTCCGTGTTCTGAGAGAAAAAGGTAATGACGTCGGCGTGTACCGGAGGCGGAGCCATCATGGGCGGAAAGTAGGGAGTCAGCACCTGCAGGTCAAAATCAAAGGTCTCCTCTATGTTCAAATCCTCGTAGGCAAAATACACGCCGCCCAGAAACTCGAGCCGTCCGTCCACGGCGACGTAGTGGGTGCGCAACTCCTGGGAGATCTGCCAGTGGTCCTGCCGGTTGAGTTGTCCGGCGTATTCCGTTATCGGGGTAAACTCGGCGGGAATGTTGTTGGCGAAGTCGTACGCCGTGTAGCCGCTGATATACGTTATGGTCAGCTCGTCGTTCATCGCCCAGTTGGCCCGCAGGGTCAGGTTGCCGGTGTCGGTATTGTCGAAATCATCGCCGGGCGTGGAGGAGTAAAAATCCAAGTTCGATTCGAACCGGGGGTCAAACGTGGGATACACCGCCGCCAGCGGGCCGGCTTGGACGTTTTGCGCGGTCCTGCCGTCCACGTCGTAGGAGGAAATCTCCCCCTTGAACGTAAAATCCAGGCTGTCGCCAATTTCCCAGGCGCCGACGGCGCGAATGATGTATTCCTCCCGGGCGGCCTCGCGCTCGCCGGTGAAAGTGTTGCGGACGTACCCCTCTTCCGACTTGTAGTGCCCCGCAAGACGCGCCCGAACGTTGTCGGACAGGGGGCCGGAAATCACGGCGGTTACGCCCGCCTGGCCGGTGCCGCCGAAGTACTCGCCCTCCAGGTAGGCCTCCAGTTCTTCGGTGGGTTGGCGCGTCGTGACGTTGATGGCGCCGGCGATCGTGTTCTTGCCGAACAGGAGACCCTGCGGCCCCCGGATGATCTCCACCCGCTCCATGTCGAAGAACAGGTTGCGGGCGGAGCGCCCGCGGCCAAAATACACTCCGTCCACGTAGGTGCCCACGGATTGCTCGAAAGCCTGGTTAGCGCCGGAGCCCACGCCCCGGATGGTCACTGTCTGCTGGGTCGCGTTTTCGTTGACTTGCAGGTTCGGCGTGAAGCCGGAGAGGTCTTCTAGCCCGCGCAACGACAACTGCTCCAGCTTCTCGCCGGAGGTAACGGAAATCGAAACCGGCACGTCAACCAGCGACTCTGCCCGCTTGCGGGCGGTCACGGTGACCTCTTCCAGGACGGCTTGGGCAAAGGTCTCGCCCGCCAGCAGAAAAAGTCCGCCAAGGACTGCTAACAACCTGGTGTTCATTTAAAATCCCCCTGATCGTCCGGACTCTTGGGTTCGCCCCAGATGCCCGGACTCTTGTTTATGGTGAGCAACAAAAGAGTGGTTCTTCCCCCCCTCTTGCGGGGCATTGTAACAGGTTATTGTCCGGTTGTTTGGGTTTTTGGCGCAACAGGGTTTTTGGTGCGCGGGCACGGCGCAAGCGGCGACGGCCGGCAACGGTGCGAGACAGGCGCGGCGCGGGACGAGCACGGCGGGCGCACGGGCGGCGGCGCGAGGCGCGGCGGCGCGAGGCACGGCGGTGCGGGACGCACGGCGCCCGGGGGCGCGGCGCGGGACGAGCGCGGCCGGCGCACGGCACGGCGGCGCGGGACGAGCGCGGCCGGCGCACGGCACGGGGGCGGACGGGCGCGGCGCGGGACGGGCAAGCACCCGTTGCCGCGAGCGGCGGCCGCGGGCGGCGGCGGCCGCGGGCGGCGGCGCGAGACGGGCGCGGCCCCCGTGCAACCGCCCGGCGGCGGGCGAAAGCCGGCGCCGCGCCCCCCGCCCATTGCGGACAAGCCCATTCCGTGCTTGAATCCTGCGGCGATGCCGGGGACTATAGACACGATATGGGCGATTACATCATCAAGGCGCAGAACCTGAAAAAGGCGTTCAAGGACAACTACGTCATCAAGGGCATCGATTTGCGGGTGCCTTACGGCGGTTGTTTTGGCTTGTTAGGGCCCAACGGCGCCGGCAAGACCACCACTCTGAAAATGATCCTGGGGCGCTCGCCGCCCACGGCGGGCAGCCTGGAAGTCCTGGGGCTGGAAGTGCCGCGGCAGGCGGCGCAGATGCGGCGCAACGTGGGGGTCGTGCCGCAGGCGGACAACCTGGACCCCGACTTCACCGTTGCGGAGAACCTGAAAGTGTATGCGGGCTTCTTCCGGCTGGGCGGCGCCGCCCTGGAAACACGCATCGGCGAGCTGTTGAAGTTCGTCGAGTTGAGCGACCGCGCCGACACCCGCATCAACGAGTTGTCCGGCGGAATGAAGCGGCGGCTGAGCATCGCCCGCGCCCTGGTCAACGACCCTAAGTTGCTGGTGCTGGACGAACCCACCACCGGGCTGGACCCCCAGGTTCGGCACCTGATCTGGGCCCGGCTGCGGGAGTTGAAAAGCGCCGGCACCACCTTGTTGCTGACGACCCACTTCATGGAAGAGGCCGAGCGCCTTTGCGACGACGTGGTCATCATGGACCACGGCGACATTCTCAGCCGCGACCACCCGCGACAGCTGATCGGCAGGCACGTGGAGCCGGAGGTGGTGGAAATCCACGGCGAGCTGGACGCCCTGGGCGGCATCCTGGCGGACACGGACCTGTACCGGGCGGAGATCGTGGGCGAAACCATCTACTACTTCACCGACCAGCCGCGCGAGATTATCAAGCGGGTTGAGAACCGGCCGGGGATTCACTACTTGCATCGCCCCGCCAACTTAGAGGACGTGTTCCTGCGCCTCACCGGCCGCGAGCTGAGGGATTCGTGATGGCCCTGCGACCGCCCCGACTGCGTTACGGCATGTTCCCGGCACGGCGGCGCAACCCGACGGCGCGGCGCAAGCTGCCGACGCCCGGCCTGAGGCTGAACTGCGGCGGGCGGGATTCATGATGGCCCTGCGCTTGCCCCGACTGCGTTGCGGCATGTTCCCAGCGGCGTTCCTGATGCGGCGGCGCAAGCTGCCGGCGCCCGGTCTGACGCTGAACTGCGGCGGGAGGGATTCATGATGGACCTGCGACTGCCCCGACTGCGTTGCGGCATGTTCCCGGCACAGCGGCGCAACCCGACGGCGCGGCGCAAGCTGCCGGCGCCCAGTCTGACGCTGAACTTCGGCGGGAGGGATTCGTGATGGACCTGCGACCGCCCCGACTGCGTTACGGCATGTTCTTAGTGTGGCGGCGCAACCTGCTGGTGTGGCGCAAGCTGCTGGTGCCCAGCCTGATGCTGAACTTCGGCGAGCCGGTGCTGTACCTGCTGGGCCTGGGGCTGGGGCTGGGGCAGTTCGTGGGAGAGCTGGAGGAGATGTCCTACCTGGCGTTTCTCGCCACCGGGCTCATCGCCTCGTCGTCGATGAACACCGCGACTTTCGAGGGGTTGTTCTCGGTCTATACGCGCCTTGCGCCGCAACAAACCTACGAGGGCATGCTGGCCACGCCCCTGGAAGTGGACGACGTGGTGGCGGGCGAAATGCTGTGGTGCGCCACCAAGGGATTGTTCAGCAGCACGGCCATCCTGGTGGTGGCGGTCCTGCTGGGCGCGATTGCCCACTGGCAAGCGGTGCTGTGCCTGCCCCTGTTCTTTTTGACCGGGCTGTGTTTTGCCGGGCCGGCCATCATGGTGTCCGCATTTTCCCGCTCTTATGACTTTTTCAACTACTACATCACCCTGGTGCTGACGCCCATGTTCATCTTCTGCGGCGTGTTCTATCCCATCGCCTCCCTGCCCGGTTTCGTTCGCCCCCTGGTCGACGTGTTGCCGCTCACCCACGCCATTGCCCTGATCCGGCCCCTGGCCGCGGGACAGGAGCCGTCCCAGGTTTTGCTTCACACGGGCGTTTTGCTGCTGGTTGCGTTGGGCGGTTTTTACGGCGCCGTGACGCTGGTGCGGCGGCGCCTGGTCAAGTAAGCGGCGGCGGCCGCCGGGGACTGCCCGCCCTTTCCAGGGCGCCCTCGTGTCGCGGGCGGGAGCAACCTGCGCACGCGGGGGCGGTTTGTAGTACAATGGCGCTTACCGTTCCGTTTGCGGAGAAGACCTGACGATGCATGGTGTTGACATGCGCCCCCCGATTTTTTGCTGTCTCGCACCTGCGGCGAGACGCCGTGCATGTTGCACTGACCGCGCCAAGGGACGATTTTATGGTTGCCGAACAGAAAAATGACTCAGCCGCCGGGGCGAAAAAGCCCTGGGTCTCCCCGCACCTGGCGGACCTGGACGACACCGGGGAAAAGAAGTATCTCAACGTGATAGAGTTCACGGAACGCGGAGTGCCGAAGTACACCACGAACACGGATGACGTGTCCTGATCCTCTGTGCACACCCCGCACC
>CAZDXS010000181.1:0-5771 GCA_964509455.1 uncultured Enterobacteriaceae bacterium
CTCGCCGCCCCTCGCACCCGCCGCCCCTCGCGCCAGCGGCGCCGCGGCAAACAGTTACACGCAAACTGACCGGCAACCGCGCCCGGCCCGGCATCCCGCAACAGCAACGACGGGCGGATGAGAGGCCGCACAAGCAACATCCATACCGTCCCCTTGTCGACTGCCGCGCTCACGGATTCTGACGGTAGCGCCAAAACCGGGTCGGAAACCCTGTTGCCGCCACCGCTTCAAGGCAACTGGAAACGCAGTTTTTATTTTGACGAAAAGACGACGTTCCAGGTTTTGGTTGACAACATAAACCCGGGGACCAGACCCGATAAATGGTATGATGCAATTGGTTGGGGTTCTTTTGCGGTGAACGACTTGGGTCATGCCGCCGCGGATATTGCTCTTTATGCTGTTGGCGGTAATGTGCGAGGGCTTGATTAGGCTGATGGGCATTCTATTGTTGAAACTTGTTGCCGCGTGGTTCTTTTTGACAACCGCGCCCACCGTTGCTGGCGAGGATGTTCCCGACTTGCGGCCGGTCATTGAAGCGCATGGTTACGCCTACCTGGAGAATGCGAGCGGGGTCCAGGCATTATCCTCCGGCGCCTGGGTGCTTCGGGTTTTCGTAAAAGGCGACACGTATCAATCCGTCATCGTGGTGACGGACGGCCGTTCGGTAACGGCGATTGACGAGCCGATGAGAGGCGGCAGCGGCATTAAAATGCAGTTGCTGGATATAAACGCTGACGGCAGGGACGACCTGGCGGTCAACGAATACCAAGGGCGGCTCCGACCGGGTGCGCTGGACCCGTCCCGGCGTAACAAGGACGACCTGTTGTCTCAAGGCGCGAAGTTGATTTCTGATATTTTCCACCAGCCGTTCATAAAAAATAAAAACGATGATTGGACAGTGGTTGAATACTACGAACCGGACTTAACCGTGCGGGTCTTTTTAGGCGAAAACGGGAATGCGTTCCGCAAGGTGTTTCAGGGAAAAGCAGTGTATCCAGCAGACTTTTTGGATGGTTTTGGATCCAGCGGAGTTAATCTCGTATTGACTGTTGACCCGCATAATCTCCGTTACCCGCCCTTGTTTGTGCGTGAAATCCATGTTTTTAACGGCGAGACTTTCGTGTTGCATGAATTGCCTGAGTTATGAAACATTCCCTGGTTTGTGTCTCCTCTCTTGGCGCCCGTTGATGAACAAAAAACAACAAGGCGCCCGGCGGACCTGCTTTTCATGCTTGAAATTTATCGCGGCGTGGTTTTTGTTGATAACTGCGTCCAGTGCCGTCGGCGAGGAAATTCCCGACCTGCGGCCGGTCATTGAAGCGCACGGTTATATTTATGATGAGCGTGTAAGCTGGATTGAGATTACACAGTTGACTTCCGGCGCTTATCTGCTCATGGTCCTCCTGGAGAGACCAAAAGAGCAAAAACATGATAAATACGTTATCGTGGTGGTGGACGGCGATTCCGTTGTACCAATCCATGAGCCGCAATGGCTGACTTCCATTTATAATTTTCGGATACACCTCGTGGATATAAACGGCGACGGAAAGGATGATCTGGATATCAGGGGCTATTACGAATTTGATTTATACGTCGAGGTTTTTTTTGGTCTTGGCGAAAACAGATTTCGCAAGGTCTTTGAAGGGAATTCAGCATCAAGGCCGGAGTTTGTGGAATTGGGGCTTGGCGACCTGAAGATCAAGGAGCTCATATTGTCAGTTGACCCTTATAATGCTGTCTTGGATCCTCTGTATGAACCTCGCTTGTACGTCTTCAATGGCGATAAGTACGTACTGGCGGAGCCATAACCCTTGCTTGTGCGCGATAGAGCGTTATCTCCGTGCGCCGACATCCTTTCCGTGGTCCGCATTACAGGTTCACCCGCGATGCCGCTGGGCCGGATGGGGAGATTCTTGGTGGGACGCCATATCCATACCGGCCTTATGTGTGGACAGAGACGTACGGCAATTCCTACCCGGATAATTAGACATGTGGGGGATCCCCGTAGATACCGAGGCGCTCATTGTTGCCATTGCAGTGGGAATTTATTTCATCTCCGGATGTTCCAGGTGGAAGCCGGGCAACTTGGCGTTGGCACTCACCCATTTCACAATTGTTTACTTGCTGTGGGTTGTGAGTGCATTCATCTATGATGCGGATATAGAATACAAAATGTCCACTTTCGATGTGAATGGAGACGGAGAGTTTTCAGACGAGGAAGTCTCATCGGAGGAATATGATGAATACTATTCCATAGCCGTAAACGACGCTGGAAGAAACCTCGCGCCGATATTTGGTTTTATATGTGCGTCGCTTTGGTCGCCGATTTTCTTTCTAACCCTGAGTTGGCTTGAACAAATCAAACACAAAAAGCCCGCCGGGTAAGATCTGGCGCCGCGACAACCTGACCGCCGCGGCGGCAGGGCGGCTGTTGCGCCTGCGCTACCCGGCAAGCACAAGCCATCCCAACGGGTTGGAGGCGGCGTACGGTTGCGCGGTGGACGGTCATCTATCCGCCCTGCGCGATGCGGGGGCGCTGGCACACGCTGCCGGCAGGCGCGGACCCGCAACGCGGCGGGGCAGTTGACGCGCTTTATCCTGGGCAACGGGGTGGAGCCGCGCCGCAGTTGCTCGCAGACCGAAATCCTGGCGCAGGATGTTTTTCCGACCCGGCCAAGAGGCGGCGGTTGCCTGTGCCGCAGCCCGGGCAAACCCACACAAAATGCTTGGCTTTTGTCGCGGCGCCTGTTATGGTGCAAGTTGCGATGGACTGCCAGCCATGACAGCCGACCCCAACGCGGACTTCCCTCTGGAAGCGCCGCTTTTTATCCGTTATCGCCGCTCGCCCCGGTTCGCAGCCCTCCATTTCCTGGCGCACGCCGGCGCGATTTTCTGCCTGTTTCTCACGGACTTGCTGGCCTGGGCGTTGCTCGCCATGGGCGTCGGCATTGCCTGGCACTACCGCCGTTATCGACGACAGCGCCGCGCCTCGGAGGGGTTGTTGTTCCGGCTGGACCGCCAGGACCGCTGGCGCCTGTTGCGCGAGGGGCGCGACGCCGTTCCCTTGCGCTTGCTGCCGGGGGCGCTGGTGCATCCGGCGCTGGTGGTCCTGCGGTTGCGGGAGGCGTCGGGCCGCACTCACGCCTGCGTGCTGACCCGGGACAACCTGGACCCGCACACTCTGCGCCGCCTGCGGGTCAGGCTGCGCTGGTCCCGGGGGGCGCCGGAACAGCCGCGGGGTCGCGCCGCGACGGGGAAAGCGCCGCCATAAGCAGGGCGCCCGCCTGCCGCCGCACGGCACTTGCGGCACGGGGCGCCGGCATTTCCAGGATGATCAGGGCAAACAGCCGCCGCCCGGCGGGGAGGGCGCCGTGTCGTTCAGTCCCATGGCGCGGGGCTGCGTTGCCCGCGGGCAACGCGCCAGGCAATCCACAGCTTGCGGATGGGAGACAGCGAGAGGCGGGCGCGGTGTATCGGGCGCCGCGCCGTGCGGTACTTGCGGCACAGGGCCGCCAGCATTTCCAGCATGGTCACGGCAAACAGCAACTGCTTGTCCGTCGCGTCCAACAGGGAATCCTGGCAGATGCGCGCGGTTCGCTCCAGGCGCGTGAACAGTTCCCGGAACAGCTCGCGGGCGGCGGCATCGTTCTTTCTTGTCGCCAGCACCGCCGCGCCGCCGGCGGCGGACAGCATATCGGCGGGCAACGGGACGATGCCGCGCTCGGTGAAGCGCCCCAGGTGGTGCAACTGCTCCACGGCGCCGTGGCAACAGCCGGTTGCCTCCAGGAATCTCAGCAACTCCGGGTCTTCGCATCCGCAGAACAGGCCGGCCGCTTTCCAGGGGAAGCCGGCGGCGCAGACGTGCCGCGCCAGCCAATTGGTGTAGCTGAGGCTGTCCGGCACCTCCAGGAGTTGTGCATGGGACAAAACGCAATCTTCCAGGTCCTGTTGCTCCAGACGTTCCGGCAACTGCAACCGCTGCAACTCCTGGGTGACGGGATGTCGGGGTTGTCCGTCGAAGAGCCGCTGGATTTCCTCCAGCCACCAGCCCAGCGTCGCTTTCACCGCGTTCGGGTCCGATGACTGGTACAGCACATCGCTCAGCTCCTGGCGCAGGGCGAACAGGGCATAAATGGCCGGCCGGTTTGCCGAGGCCTGGAACAGGGTGCTGTAATACAGGTTGGAGCCGGGCGGCGCAGCCTTGCCGCGGCAGTACGTTGCCGGCGTCATAATGCGCCCGCCTCCAGCCAGTCCAGCACCTCCAGCGGGCTGTCGATGAGCCCGTCCGCTTCCCAGCGCAACGGGTCGTCTTCGTTGTCCAGGTAGCCGTAGGCGGCGACCAGGGTCATCGTGCCGGCGCTTCTGCCGGCCTCGATGTCGCGCCGCGCATCGCCCACGTACAGGCTTTCCTCCGGCGCGCGCCGCAACAGCTTGCAAGCATGCAACAAGGGATCCGGGTGCGGTTTGCGGCGCTCCAGCGTGTCGCCGCAGACGATGCACCGGGTGCGCTCGTCCAGCTCCAGCCGGCGCATCAGCGGGTTCGTCAGCCAGCCGGGCTTGTTGGTGACGACGCCCCAGGGGAGCCCCCGCTCCTCTATGGCCGCCAGCGTCTGTTCCATGCCTGGGAACAGGCGGCTGTGGTCCGCCAGGCTGTTGCGATAGATGTCCAGAAACTCATCCCGCAGGGCAGTGAAGCCCGGGTCCGTCTCCCGCACGCCAAAGCCCAGTTGCAACATCGCCGCGCCGCCCAGGGACACGCTGGGGCGCACTTCCTTGAACGGCAACGGCGGCTTGCCGTGGTTGGCCAGCGCCTGGTTCAGCGCATTGGCAAGGTCCGGGGCGGTGTCCACCAGGGTACCGTCCAGGTCGAACAGGACGCAACCGGCTTTCATCGGGTGTTGTCCTTTGAGTCGCCGCGGCCGCCGGCCGCCGCGGCGACTCTCGCCTTACCCGACCCGCCGCGCATGGCACAGGTAGTTCACGCTGGGGTCGTCGTCCAGGGCGCACCAGGCGGCGCCCGGCAGGTAGCGCATTCCCCGTATGTTCAGCACCTTGAAATGCGCCCGGCGCAACCAGGCGGCCAGCTCGGAGGGGCGTATGAACGCGGCATAGTCATGGGTGCCGCACGGCAACAGCCGCAACAGGTACTCGGCGCCGATGACGGCGCCCAGGTAGGATTTCAGGTTCCTGTTGATGGTGGCCAGCACCAGGTCGCCGTCGCGCCGCAACACCTGCGCACAGGCGCGCAACAGGGACTGCGGGTCCGGCACGTGCTCCAGCAACTCCATGCAGGTGACCAGGTCGAAGCCCCCCTCGTTGTGCGCGGCGTAGTTCTCCAGGTTGTCGGCAACGTATTCAATCTCCAGTCCGCCGGCCGCCGCGTGTTGCCGGGCCGCCCGGACGGCGTTCTCAGAGGCGTCCAGCCCGGTCACCCGGGCGCCCCGGCGCGCCATGCCTTCCGTCAGCAAGCCGCCGCCGCACCCCACGTCCAGCGCCCGCCGCCCCGCCGGCGCCGCGTTGTCGTCCAGGTAACGCAGGCGGGTCGGGTTGATGTGGTGCAAGGTGCGCAACCGTCCGTCGGGATTCCACCAGTCCTGGGCGAGTCGGTCGAACTTGTCGACTTCCGCCGCATCGATGTTTTCCCCCTGATTGTTCATTGCGACAGGATAACGCAAAAACGCCCCCGCCATCAGGGAATCTGCGCCTTGCCGGCGGGCGGACGAAAGCAAGGCGGCGCACCTTGCCCGGCGCCGCGCCCGCCGCCGCTGTCG
>CAZDXS010000182.1:0-16635 GCA_964509455.1 uncultured Enterobacteriaceae bacterium
GGGGGGGGGCGTGTTACCTTGCAAGATTTTCTTGGTGCGATGGGTCATGATTTCCTCCGCTCGCTTATGTATGGTGAATGGACGCTACCGCCGAGTATAACAGGAATCGCCGCGGTGCGCCCGGCGGCGAACCTGCAATAAAAAAGCCGCCCGCAAAGCGGGCGGCTTACCAACCGCCGATTCGGGGGGGAGAACCGGCGGTAAGGAGGGAGCAGAGAGGAGGTTAGTCCAGGGGCTGCTTGTTGGCCCGGGGGGCCGTCTTGCGAGCCGCATCCGGCTTAACCGTATCCGTCATGACACGGCGCACCTTGTCGGTGTAGCTGGCGCCGAGCTCCAGGGTGGCCTGGGTGTCCTTGACGAAACGCTCGTGCAAGGTCTTCACTGTCTCGGCCTGGTCAGCGAAGTACTTCTTCAGGCTGTCCGGGTCCTTGATGTCGGCGATGGCCTTCATCTGCTCAACGCTGACCCGGGCTGTGTCATTGATGACTTTCAGCTGGATGTCCAGCAGCTTCTCCATATTCTCAAGGGTGAGAGCGTTGATCTCCCGGGCGGGTTCAAAGTATTTTTCAGTTTGTGCGTTCACAATAATTTCTCCTGTAAAGGTTGATGTTGCGGTGCATCATAGACGGGTTTTTTCCGCAATGCAACAAAAAAATGCAATTTTTTTGAAAAAATTTCCAACTATTTTTGATTTTCCAGCAAAAACAATCGGTTACAAGGCAAAAAAATTTTCGAAAAAAGCGCTTTTCGGGACGAAAAACGAGGATTCGCCCGCGCCGGCCGGGATTTTTTCGGCGGTTTTTCGGTTCTGCCGGGGGAGTGTGGCAGGTTTTCTCGGCGCTGGGCGTGGGCGTTGGGCGCGGGGCGCGAGGTGCCGGGCGTCGGACGCGGGGCGCGAGGCGTCGGACGCTGGGTGCGAGGCGTGGTGCGCCGGGCGTGGGGCGCGAGGTGCCGGGCGCCGGGCGGGCGGCGCACGGTGCGGTGCGGGCGTGGTGCGCTGGGTGCGGGCGCGGGACGCGGTGCGAGGCGTGGTGCGCCGGGCGCGAGGTGTCGGACGGGGTGTGCGGGCGGCGCACGGTGCGTGGGCGCCGGGCGCCGAATCGCAGGATGTTTCTTCAACCGCCGTTGCCTGGGTGCCGAGCAATGGCGCCGGCGGGCATGTCGCAAGGGGCGAATGATTTATCGCAACCGGGGGCGCCGGGTCGGCAACCCGTTGCGGGGCGCTGTCGTTGAGGAAGTGCGCGCCAAGGACGCAACGGCCAGGGCGAGGGCGACAAAGCCCAAGGGGAGAACGCAAAAGCGAAGCCGGGGCCGAACAAGGCCGAGGCGGAACAAGGCGATACCGGGCAACGCCTGGGGGCGCCGCTCGGGGCGCCGGCCTAGCGCCTGGAATACGAAGCGGAGGCAGTCGGGATTTCCGTCCCCGGCACATTATCCATCAAGCCAATCAAAATCCTCACAAGGTTGCGCCCTGCGCGGCGAACACGGGCGGTCAGCCAATCAGACTTACGTCAGGGTCGGCCAGGAAGTTCGTGATATCATCCAGCTTGTCGTGAATGTCCTGTAGCGAATCGGACTCAAAATCCAGTACGAACTCCCGGCTCCACAGGACGTTCTCCTCGTCAACGCGGTCAATGTGCTGCACCACGGTAATCTCCTGCCGCCCCGGCTCAGAATCGTGGATTTCAACCATCGGCTCAACGTTGTTCCATCCTGCAAGCTCGGGCACGATGATGAAAGCGACCTGCTCGATTACTTCGCTTTGCAGGTCAGCATAGTCATCGTGATGCGCCAGCCATTCCACCGCCGGCACGGCAAGATCCAGGTCCGAAATGTCATCCTCGGTTCGCACATGTCCATACACTGGAACATCGGCGTACCCTATCTGCTCGTTCCCATCGCGCCGAAACTCGCCGGTTTCCTGGCGCCGGACATTGATGAACAAATCCCATGCGCCGTCCAGGTCGGTATCCCGGATCATGAGATAGGCGTCGCCTTGAAGGTTCCACGAGAACTTGAGGAAAGCCGGAGCGTCGTCGTTTGAGACGTCATACCCGATTCTGACGTGCCCCCTGGGAGCCCGGCCGCTTTCCAGCCAAGGATCCCCGTCAAACAGGATGGTATTGTACCCGCCCTCGAGTGCGTGGTCGTAGCCTGGGTCAACAGTCATAACTATTCGCCTGCGGCTGGGTCTGAATACGTCTGGGCAACTTGCGGAGCATCAGCGCCCACGGGCGAACCCGCCGTGTTCTGCGTCAGCTAATCAGACTCACGTCGGGGTCGGCCAGGAAGTTCGTGATTTCATCCAGCTTGTCGTGGATGTCCTGTAGCGATTCGGACTCAAAATCCAGTACGAACTCCCGGCTCCACAGGACGTTCTCCTCGTCAACGCGGTCAATGTGTTGCACCACGGTGATCTCCTGTCTGCCTGGCTCAGTATCGTGGACTTCAACCACCGGCGCCTCGTTATTCCATCCTTGAATATCGGGAACAATGATGTTTGCGACCTGCCCGAGTACCTCGCTGTGCAGGTCAACATAGTCATCGTGATGCGCCCGCCACTCCACCGCCGGCACGGCAAGATTCAGGTCCGAGATGTCGGACTCGGTTCGCGCAGAGCCATACACCGGAACCTCGGCGTGCCCTATCTGCTCGTTCCCATCGAGCCGTTTTTCGCCGGTATCCTGGCGCTGGACGTCAATGAACAAATCCCAGACGCCGTCCAGGTCGGTATCCTGAACTATGGAGTAGGCGTCGCCCCGTAAGTTATGCGTGAACTTGAGGAAAGCCGGAGCGTCGTCGTTGGAGAGGTCATACCCGACTCTGACGGCGCCCCTGGGAGCCCGGCCGCTTTCCAGCACGGCATCCCCGTCAAGCAGGATGGTGTTGTATCCGCCCTCGATTGCGTGGTCGTAGCCTGGGTCAACAGTCATAACTAGTTACCTCCAATCCGGTCTGAACACATCTGCAAAACTTGCGGTAGATGCATCATTACCCACGGATGCACCGGATGAAATTCCGAGTCATGAGTTTGAGTCATGAGTCGCGTACCCGGGCAATGGTAGTACAAATGGTTCGGAATGTGCAAGCAATTTACGTTCAACTTGTAATTCCCGCAAGAGCGCCCGTGTTGCGGTTGCCCGGGCGCCTTGTGCCGGGGGCGATTCGTCCGTCCCGGAACGCCCCGGCCGCGTTGCGGGCGCCCGGCGTGCGCTTACTCCTGGCCCGCCTCGCCCGGCTCGCGCACCAGGTCGGCCAGGGATTGGTCGAACAATTCCGCTTTTGACAGGGACAGGCGGTAGGCCCAGCCGCGCACCGCGGCGTTCAGTTGCTCCGCTTCCTGGGCGGGCGTTGGGTCTTCTGGGGCGGCATCCTCCATGGCGTCTTCTGTCGTCATGGCGGCGTCTGCGGCGGCATCGTCTGTTGTCATGGAGGCCGCATCTTTCGCGCCGCCGGGCGCATCCTGTTCAGCGGCCGCATCCGTTGCCGCGTCATTTTCAGCCGGCGCCGTGAAGAAAAACCGGGCGTAGCTACGGTCGCCGCTTTTCTTCACCTCCGCCCGCGCCGCCAGTCCGTCAAAGGCGCTGACTTCGAGCACGGCGTCCGGCGCGGCGAAGTCCAGCCCGTCCTCGTTGCGAACCCCGTCAACGTACACATTCTCCAATACGGCGCCCAGGCGGTTGATGAGATACTCCGCCCCCGGTTCCTTGCCCGCGGGCAGGTTCTGCAACGCCAGGTCCGCCGTTGGCGCATCTCTTTCTATGTGTATCTCCGGGCCGGCGCCGGGGCGCAGGCGCACGGACTCGACCCGTTCCGCCGCGATGTTGACCAGGTCCCGCTTGATCCACTGAGTCACGTCGGCGCTGACGTTGAGGCGGCCCGTCACCAGCAGAGCGGCCGCCCGCCCCGGCACGCGCACGTACAGGCCGGGCGCGTCCGCGGCCGCGCGGCTTCTCCGGGGGTCGCCGACCACCAGGCGCGCGGGCTCCGCCTCGCCCTGTTTCAGCGCCAGCCAGTGAGAGACGGCGCCCTGACTGCCCGGCTCAGCCACGCCCAGCCGCTGGTAGCGGGCGGGGTCGCTGGTTTTCTCGGCGATGACGCGCAGGTCGGCAACGCCCAACACGGTTTGTTTCACCTTGTCCGGCAGGGCGGGGTAGTCGTCGGCTTCTGCAATGAGCCAGCGGCCGTTGCGGCGCCGGATGGTCAGTGCGGTGCGGCCGTCCTCCACGCTGAGGGCGTCGATGTCGTTGATCTTCGCGGCCAGTCCGGGAAACAGCAGGGCTTTTTCCTTGCCCGCCTGGGGCGCCCGTTGCTGGCTGATGACGGCCGCGGCAATCGCCGCCAGCAACGCGACGGCCGCGAGGGCGAGGGTGCGGCGCTTCATCGGGTCTTGCGGCGCGTCCTGCTGACGCCGGCGATGACGGCGATGGACGCAATCAGCAGGGGCGCCAGACCGATGTTGATGAACTTGAGGCGCACGCCCAGGCTCTCGATGTTCTTTTGCAACTCGTGTTGCACGGCGCGCAGCTCCTTGCGGGTGGCGACCTGTTGTTGCCGGAACCGGTCAATCTCGGCGGCCTGCTCCGCGCTCAGCAACAACTCGCTCTCGCCGCTTTCCTGTTGCAACTGGAGGATTTTCCGCTCCGTCTCTTGCAGGCGTTCTTGCAACTCCTGTTCCCGGGCGCGAAACCGGGCTTCCGCCCGGCGGCGAATGTTTTCCACCACGACGAACGGCCGGGAAAACTCGCCGCGGCTGCGCAGGCTGATCAGGTCGGTGTTGCCCGCCAGGTTGTCCAGCGTGTTGACCACGAAGTCGCCGTTGTTGGCAATGCTCTGGGGGATTTCCACGCCAAAAAAGTTCTGTTTGCGGATCCAGAAGCGGTCCGCCAGGATGTCGCTGTCGCCCACCAACACCACGTCAACCCGTCCCTCTTGCCGCGTCTCTCCTGCGTTCTGGGCCGTGTCCGTTGCCGTGTCGTCCGCCGCCCCCGGCTCCTCCGCCGCATCCGGCAAGCCGTCGGGCCAGGCGCTGGGCGCCGTGCCGCTGACCCGCGCCGCCAGCACCAGCGGCGTGTCTTCCGACTTGAAGTTGGCCAGCATCACGTTGGGGTCCCGTTGAAAGAAGACCAGGTCCCGCTCCATTTTCATTGCCTCCGACGTGGTCTGCAGCAACGGCGTTACCTCAACCTCAGCGGCGGCGTCTTCCCGTCGCTCGATGACGCCGGCGGTGCCCAGGTGCGCCAGCTTCAGCTCGCTGGTGCTGAAATCCTGCTGGTTGAAGTTGGCCTCGTCCAGCCGCAGCCAGGGCAGGTAGTTGCTTTCCTGGGGGCCGCGCGCACCCTGGGTCTGCACCCGCATGGCCAAGTTGACGTCCGTAGCGATTTTATCCTCCAGCACTTCCAGCCCCCAGCCCTCCAGCAGGACATTCAGGCTGGACGCCATGTCGGGCAACACGTACGGGTTGGCGGGGTCCGGCTCCTGGCTGTCCGCCTCCGCCAGCGGGTCCACGAACAGCAGGGCGTGTCCGCCCCCCAGCAGGTACTGGTCGATGGCGAACAGGGTGCGCTCGGAAAAGCCGCGGGGGTGCGCCACCATCAGCACGTCAACGTCCTCGTCAATGCGCTCCGCGGCGGTTCCCAGGTTCCGCACCTCGAAGAACTCCTCCATCACATCGATGACGGCCCAGCGCTCGGCCGCGCCCCGGGCCGGGTCGCCGAACAGGGGCAGGGCGGACATCACGCCCACCACCCGCTTGCTGGGATTGGCCAGGTTGTGAATGAGCTTGGTGATGTCGTATTCCAGCGCCGTCTCCCGGCTCACCTGGAAGAAGGGAATGTTGGCCTCGTCATCGGTGGAGTTGACTCCCACCAGGCCGAAGTAGGCGCGGTCGCCGGCGGCCGTGACGGAGACGCCTTTCAGCCCGCTGGCCACGGCCTGGTCCTCCTCCTCGGAAAAAGGCTCCGGCTCGATGACGGACAGGCTGATTTTGCCGCCCGATTTCGCCGCGTACTCCTCCAACAGGTCGCGCACCCGGCCGGCGTAGTTCACCAGCTGGGGGAAATCCGCCATGGTCTTGCGGGACAGGTAAAAGTCCAAGGAGACGGGCTCCTCCAGGGCGGTGATGATGTTGACGGTGCCCGGCGACAGGGTGAACAGCCGGTTTTCCGTGAGGTCCAGCCGCAGGCCGGTGAGCAGGTTGTTGCTGATGATGATCAGCCCCAGGGCCAGCGCGGCCGCCGCCAGGATGCCTGAGCCCGACCTGAGTCCCCGGAGTTTCATTCGTTCCACGACCCTGCCTACGCGGCCTTGCGGGCGTCGATGACCACGGCGTTGGCGTACAGCCAGAAGGCGATGAACGCCAGGTAGTAGACCAGGTCGCGCAGGTCAATCACGCCTTTCTTGATGGAGTCGAAATGGGTCAGGAAGCTGAGGGAGGAGATGGCCTCCACCAGGGCCTGGGGCGCCCATCCCTGGAAAAAATCCAGCACCAGCGGAAAACCGCTGAGAATGAACAAGAAGCAGATGACCACGCTGACCACGAAAGCGATGACCTGGCTTTTTGACAGGGCGGAGACGCAGGAGCCGACGGCGAGAAAACCGCCCGCCATCAGCAGGCTGCCCAGGTAGCCCGCCAGGATGACGGTATTGTCCGGCTCGCCCAGGAAGTTCACGGTGAGCCACATGGGGAAAGTGAGCGCCAGGGCCGCCGCGGTGAAGGCCCAGGCGGCCAGGAACTTGCCCAGCACGGCGTCCAGGGTGGAGACCGGCAGGGTCATCAGCAACTCGATGGTGCCGGTTTTGCGCTCCTCGGACCACAGCCGCATGGCGATGGCCGGCACCAGGAACAGGTACAGCCACGGGTGAAAGCGAAAGAACGGCTCCAAGTCCGCCTGCCCGCGTTCGTAGAAAGCGCCCGGGTAAAAACTGAAGATGCCGGTCAAAAACAGGAAGATGACAATGAATACGTACGCCACGGGCGTGTAAAAATACCCGTACAGCTCCCGCTTCAGGATGGCCCTGATGTTGCTCATTGCCGCGCCGGCGCCGCCCATCAGGACTGCCCCGCCTGGCCCTGGTCGGCGTAGAAGCGGCTGGTGATGGCGCGAAACGCCTCGTCGTAGTCGCCGGTTTCCGATTGCGCCAGCAACTCGGCGGGCGTCCCGTCAAACAGGAGCCGGCCGGCGGCGATGATGATCGCCCGGGTGCAAACGGCGCCCACCTCTTCCAACACGTGCGTGGAGATGATGATGGCCTTGGCGGCCGCCATCTCCTTGATCAGGCTTCTGACCTCGTGCTTCTGGTTGGGGTCCAGGCCGTCAGTAGGCTCGTCCATGATCAGCACGTCGGGGTCGTGCAACAGGGCCTGCGCCACCCCGACCCGGCGCTTGAAGCCTTTGGACAGGGTGTCTATGGTCTGGTTCTCCACGGCGCCCAGGTTGATCTGCTCGATGACCCGGTCAATGCGCCGGCGCCGCTCTGCGCCGCCCAGGCCGCGCACTTCCGCAACAAACTCCAGGAAGCGCCGCGGCGTCATTTCCGCGTAGGCGGGCGCCCCCTCCGGCAGGTAGCCGATGGACGCTTTCACGCGAATGGGGTCTGCGATGACGTCGTGGCCGTTGACCAGCACCGTGCCGCCGTCCGGTTCCAGGAAGCCGGTGATCATCTTCATCGTGGTGGACTTGCCGGCGCCGTTGGGCCCCAGGAATCCCAGCACCTCGCCGCGGCGCACGGCGAACGAGACGTCGCGCACCGCGTGAATGGGGCCGAAGCGCTTGTCCAGCGCTTTCACTTCAATGGCCGCTGTTTGCTGTTCCGTCATTGTCGGGCAATCGCTTGTTTAATCTGCGTGTTTTGGGTTGCGTTTTTTCGTTGCGGGGGTTGCCGCGACCGGGCGGGCGGCCCGGAGCGTGCAGTATTGTCCACAGTTGTGCGCCGCTGTCAAGCGCCGCCGCGCGGGTCGCCGCCGGCCGTCATCCGGCGCGGGGTCTTTTCAGGCGATACAGGGCGGAGATATCCTCGTCTCCGTGCCCCTGCTCCATCAGCTGTTCGTATTGCTCCATGGTGGCCTCCGCCAGGGGCAGGGCGGCGTCTTTCAGCCCCGCCGCCAGCGTGCGGCAGATGGCCAGGTCCTTGTGGTGCAGGCTCACCTTGAAGCCGGCCTCGTACTCGCCGGCCAGCATGGTCTTGCCGCGATGCGCCAAGAACCAGTTGCCGGCGGCGCCCCGTCCCACCACGTCCGCCGTCTTGTTCATGTCCAGCCCCAGGGCCGCGCCGAACGCCAGGGCCTCGGTCACGGCCTGGTTGATGCCGGCGCACATAACCTGGTTCACCGCCTTGCAGTCCTGGCCGCTGCCGACGGGGCCCACCAGGGTGATGGAAGCGGTCATCGCATCCAGGGCCGGCCGCGCCCGCGCCAGCGCGTCCGGGTCGCCGCCCACCATCATGGCGAGGGCGCCGTCGCGAGCGCCCTCAACGCCGCCGGACACGGGGCAATCCAGGAACGCCGCGTCCCGGGCCGCCAGGATTTTCGCGGCGCGGCGCGCCGTGTTGCTGCTGACCGTGGAAGCGTCCGCAACGACGGCGCCGGGCCGTACGCCGGCGGCAACCTGCTCCGCCATTTCCAGCACGTCCTCGTCCCGGGACACGCACAGCAACACCAGCTCGCAGGCTGCCGCCAGCTCGCCCGGCGCGGCGAAGCAAGCGGCCCCGGTCTGCTCCGCCAGTTTTTCCGCCTTGTCGCGGGTGCGGTTCCACAAGCCGTGCAAGAAGCCCGCCCGATGCAGGTTCAGGGCCATGCCTGCGCCCATGGCGCCGATGCCGATAATGCCAGTCTTCATGGCGGGGCATTATAACAAAAGGCGGGGCGCCGTTGCGGGCGGGGCCGTTGCGCTGTCGGGTGCGGCGCTGATCCTGGGCAGTTGCGGGCGGGCGGGCGGTTAGGGTCGCGCTGTCGGGTGCGCGTTGTCGGGTGTGCGGGCGGCTAGGGTCGCGCTGTCGGGCGTGCGCCGCGCTGTCGGGCGCTACGGCGGTCATGGTTGCGCCGTCGCGCCGCCCGGCGCCTAAGCCGAATAACGCTCCAGGACGGCGTCCAGGTCTGCGTCCTTGAACTCGGCAGTCACCACGGCCCGGCCAATTCCTTCGAGCAACACCAGGCGCAAGCGCCCGTGCTGGTTCTTCTTATCCACCGCCATCAACTCCCGAAGCCGCGCCGGCGCAACGCCGGGCGGCAACTTGACGGGCAGTCCCGCCCGTTCCAGCAGTGCGGTCACCCGTGCGGCGTCCGCTGCGGGCAGCCCGGCGGCCGTCACGGACAGGTGTGCGGCCATGGCCATGCCCACGGCCACCGCCTCGCCGTGCAACCAGTCCTGGTAGTCCAGGGCCGTCTCCAGCGCATGGCCGAAAGTGTGTCCCAGGTTGAGAATGGCGCGCCGCCCCGCCTCGCGCTCGTCCTGCGCCACGACCGCCGCCTTGTTGCGGCAGGAAGTCGCCACGGCGTGCGCCAGGCAGTCCGGGTCGCGCCGCAACAGGGCCTCGAGGTTGTCTTCCAGCCAGTCGAAGAACGGCGCATCGTTGATCAGCCCGTACTTGATGACCTCGGCGGCGCCGGCGCGGAACTCGCGCGGCGGCAGGGTGTCCAGCGCGTCCGTGTCGCTCAGCACGGCGACCGGCTGGTGGAACGCGCCGATCATGTTTTTGCCCAGGCGGTGGTTCACGGCGGTCTTGCCGCCCACCGAGGAGTCCACCTGGGCCAGCAAGGTGGTGGGAACCTGCGCGTAACGGACGCCGCGCTGGTAGCAGGCGGCGGCAAACCCGGTGATGTCGCCGACCACGCCGCCGCCCAGGGCCAGCAGGGTGCAGGTGCGGTTGAAGCGCTCTTCCAGCAACCGGGTGATGATGCGGTCCACGGCCGCGAACGTCTTGTGGCGCTCGCCGTCCTCCAGGACCAGTGCGCAGGTCGGCGCCCCCCCCAGTCCGTCCTGCAACTGCTCCAGGTACAGGGGTTCGACAACGGCGCTGGTCACGATGAGGGTTTGTTCGGTCAGGCGCTCGCCTAACAACTCCGCGGCGCGGCGCAACAACCCGCCGCCGATGTGAATGGGGTAGGAGCGCTCGCCCAGCGCAACGTCAACCTGCTTCATCGGCGCCCCGTCCGCCGCCGGGCGGCCGCCGCGGCCGGGCGCCCGGCGCCGCCGCGGTCAACCACCGCGACCGCCGGCGCCGGGTGAAACAGCTCCTGCGGGGCCGGCAATTCTCGCACCATGGCGCGGCGGTTTGCGGCGCCCGGCAACGGGCGTTGCCGGCTCTGCCTGGGTCTGTGGGCCGGGCGTTCCGCCGGCGCCCCCGAAACAGGAGCGTGCGCCCGACATCGACTCCCCTGGTTGGGAAGCGCACCCGCCGCCTCCGGCGCTCCCGAGAGGGAAGCGCCTGCCCGGCGCCGCGTCAAGCGGCTTCACTGGCGCTCCACCAGTCGGCAGATTTCCGCCACGACCTGGCGCATGTTGCCGCCGCTGGTATCCACCACCGCGTCCGCCAGTTCCTGGTAAAACGGCTCCCGCTGGGCCAGCAACTCGCGCACCCTGGCGAGGCGGTCGTCGGCGTGCAACAGCGGGCGTTGCCGGTCCTTTCTGAGCCTGTGGGCCAGGCGTTCCGCCGGCGCATGCAGATAGACGGCAAAGCCGTTGTTCCTGAGCAGTTGCCGGTTCTCTTCGGCCAGCACGGCGCCGCCGCCCGTCGCCAGCACGATCCCGCGCCGCTCCACCAGCTCCCGCAACAGGCGGGTCTCCCGCCGGCGGAACCCTTCCTCGCCCTCGATGTCGAAGATCACGTCGATGCCGACGCCGGTCCTGTTTTCCAGCTCGTTGTCTGAATCCAGAAATTCCTTGTTCAGCCGGGCGGCCAGCTTGCGACCGATGGTCGATTTGCCGGCGCCCATGGAGCCGATGAGAAAAATATTGTCAACTTGTCCCATTGTTATTAATGTCCGAAGTAATGCCGCCGTTAAAACGGTATCATCTCACAAGGCTAAATGGATTACACTACGCATTATGTGTGACTCCCGCGTTGTTTTCGCGGCTCATCTTTGTTACGGACTGCCGCACTGTTGCCGCCTCGCCGCGCCCGCCAACGGCGGCCGGACCGGTTGGCCATGGACTTGACGCAGGCGATGCGGCGCACTCGCCAACGGTTGCAACCCGGCGCCCATAACCACGCCTCCCGTGTAGGGGACGCCGGCCTTGACGCAGGCGTTGCGGCGCACTCGCCGCGCCCCGCCGCGCCGCCCAACGGGGCCAACCCGGCGCCCGCAACCACGCTTTCCCGCAGGCGCGCTTTGCCGCAGGTGCGCTTTGCCGCAGGTGCGCTTTCCCGCCGGCGCACTTTCCCGCAGGGGACGCCTGTCCCGCGCGCGCCCATTGACTGCCGCCGGCTTGCGTCCCTCTGAATGATGTTGAGCACTCAGCTGGGTAGTATACACGCCGGTTGCCTATTGAAAAGCCTGGCGTTGGCGGTTGGCGGTGCGTTGTTGTTAGGCGCGGCGACCTCGCTGTACATCATCATCCGCCTGCCGGACATTGAAGCCCTGCGGGACGTGCGCTTGCAAATTCCCCTGCGGGTATACAGCCACGACGGCGTCCTGATGGGGGAGTTCGGCGAGAAACGGCGCGTGCCGGTGCTGATCAACGAGGTGCCGCCGCAGCTGGTCCAGGCTTTTATCGCCGCCGAGGACGACCAGTTCTTCAAGCACCCCGGGGTGGACTGGCGCGGCCTGTTGCGCGCCTCCATCGCCCTGGCGCGCACCGGCGAGAAAAGACAGGGCGGCAGCACCATCACCATGCAGGTGGCGCGCAACTTCTTCCTGACGCGGGAAAAATCCTACGCCCGCAAACTGAACGAGATCTTCCTGGCGCTCAAGATAGAGAGCGAGCTGAACAAGAACGAAATCCTGGAGCTGTACCTGAACAAGATCTACCTGGGGCAACGCGCCTACGGCGTCGGCGCCGCGGCCCAGGTGTATTACGGCGCCGAGCTGGACGCGCTCAACCTGGCGCAACAGGCGATGCTGGCCGGACTGCCGAAAGCCCCCTCCAGGACCAACCCGGTGAGCAACCCGGAACAGGCGGCGCAGCGGCGCGCCTACGTACTGCGCCGCATGCTGGAGCTGGGCTTCATCCGCCGCGACGCCTACGAAGAAGCCGTCGCGGCGCCCGTCACCGCCGCGCTGCACAGCCCCGGCATCGGCCTGGAGGCGCCTTACGCGGCCGAGATGGTGCGCCGGCGCATGGTGGAGGAGTACGGCGAGGCCGCCTACAGCGCCGGCTACGCGGTGACGACGACCATTCGCGCCCCGTTGCAGGCCGCCGCCAACAAGGCCGTGCGCCGCACCTTGACGCAATACGATGAGCGACACGGTTATCGCGGCCCCGAGCGGCGCCTGGCGCCGGCTGCCGGCGAGACCGAAGAGCAGTGGACGCAACGCCTCAGCCCGTTTGTTCCCGTTGCCGACTTAGCGCCGGCGCTGGTGGTGCGGGTGCAGGGCTTCGCCGCCACGGCCTGGCTGGGCGGCGCCGGCGGCCTCATTGAAATCGGCTGGGACGGCATGTCCTGGGCGCGCGCCTGGCGCAGCGTCAATCAGCGCGGCGCGGCGCCCGCCAACGCCGCCGACGTGGTCAGCGTCGGCGATGTGATCCGGGTTCGCAAAGACGCCGCCGGCAACTGGCGCCTGGCGCAACTGCCCGATATCGAGGGCGCCCTGGTTTCCCTGGATCCGGGCAACGGCGCCGCCCTGGCCCTGGTGGGCGGGTTTGATTTTTACCAGAGCAATTTCAACCGGGCCGTCCAGGCCGAGCGCCAGCCCGGCTCCAGCCTCAAGCCGTTCATCTATTCCGCCGCTTTGGAGCACGGCTACACGCCGGCCAGCATTATCAACGACGCCCCCGTGGTTTACGGCGACCCCGCCATCGGCGCCCGCTGGAAGCCGGAGAACTACAGCGGCAAAACGTTCGGGCCGACGCGCCTGCGCGTGGCGTTGCGCCATTCCCGGAACTTGGTCTCCATCCGCCTGTTGCATGCGGTCGGCGTGTATGCCGCGCGCCGCCACCTGGCGAAGTTCGGCTTTGACGACAAGGCCATGCCGGAGAACCTTTCCCTGGCGCTCGGCAGCGGCGTCGTCACGCCCTGGCGGCTGGCCGCGGCGTACGCCGTGTTCGCCAACGGCGGCTACCGGGTGGAGCCGTTCCTCATCGAGCGCATAGAAACCCGCCGCGGCGAGTTGCTGTTCCAGGCCGACCCCGCCACGGTGTGCGTTGACTGCGCGGCCGCCGGTGCGTCTGCTGCGTCTGCCGCGCCCGCTGCGCCCGCCGCCGCTTCGTATGCCGCGGACGATTTTCGTGCCGCCGACCCGTATGCCGCCGACCCGGCGCCGTTGCCAGCCGCCGCCGGCAACGCCGTTGCCCGGCGGGTCATCGCTCCGGAAAACGCCTGGATCATGAACCAGCTGACCCGGGACGTGGTGCGCCGCGGCACCGGCGCCAGGATCTACCGGGAGTTGAAACGAGACGACTTGGGCGGCAAGACCGGCACCACCAACGAGCAGCGCGACGCCTGGTTTGCCGGGTTCAGCCCGGCCCTGGTGGCCGTGGCGTGGGTGGGCTTTGACGACTTCAAGCCCATGGGGACGGGCGAGACCGGCTCCCGCACCGCCCTGCCCCTGTGGCTGGACTACATGAAAGCCGCCCTGCGGGACGTGCCGCCGGCGCAGGAGCGCCGCCCCGCCGGCATCGTCACGCTGCGCATCAACAAGGATACGGGATGCCCGGCCGGCGCTGACGACGCCAACGCCGCATTTGAAATATTTGCGGCGGGGCGGTTGCCCGATGCCGCCGAATGTGGGCGACCCAATGCCGCTTACGGCGGCGACAAGGGGGAGGCGGAGACCCTGGAACGGCTGTTCTGAGGCGGCGTAGCGTTCGCGTGGGCAAGCGCTTTGTGCAAGTGGCGTTGCCGGTGCCGTTCCGCCGTTGCTACGATTACCTGCCCGCCGCGGACGGGGCGGCGTTGCCGGCGCCGGGGAGCAGGGTGTGCGTGCCGTTCGGCGGGCGCCGGGAGCAGGTCGGGGTGGTCCTGGGCGTTGCCGACCAGGGGCCGGCGGCTCCCCTGGAACGGCTTTTCTGAGGCGGCGTTTCCATGAGCGAGCGCTTTGTGCAAGCGGCGTTGCCGGTGCCGTTCCGCCGTTGCTGCGATTACCTGCCCGCCGCGGACGGGGCAGCGTTGCCGGCGCCGGGGAGCAGGGTGTGCGTGCCGTTCGGCGGGCGCCGGGAGCAGGTCGGGGCGGCCCTACGGCGTTGCCGCCCAAGGACCGGCGGCTCCCTTGGAACGGCTTTTCTGAGGCGGTAGCATTCCCGTGGGCAAGCGCTTTGTGCAAGTGGCGTTGCCGGTGCCGTTCCGCCGTTGCTACGATTATCTGCCCGCCGTGGACGGGGCGGCGTTGCCGGCGCCGGGGAGCAGGGTGTGCGTGCCGTTCGGCGGGCGCCGGGAGCAGGTCGGGGTGGTCCTGGGCGTTGCCGACCAGAGTGAGGTGGAACCCGCTCGCTTGAAAGCCATTGCCCGCGTCATCGACGCCGCGCCGCTGTTCCCGCCGCGTTGCCTGGAGTTGTTGCGCTGGGCCGCGGAGTACTATCACCACCCCATCGGCGAGGTGTTGTTCAACGCGTTGCCGCCGCCGTTGCGTCGCGGGGCGCCGGCGGAACCGCCCGAGCCGTCCCGGGAGGAAGCGTTCACCCCCGCCGCGGCGGGGAAAGATCCCGCCGCCCTGGCGCAGTTAGAGCGGGCGCCGGCGCAACAGGCCCTGTTGCAGTTGTTGCAAGCGCATCCGGCCGGCCTGGACCGCCCGGCCCTGCGGCGGGAGTTGCCGCACTATGCCGCGCCCCTGAAAGCGTTGCTTGAGAAAGGGCTGGCGGAGCGGACGCTGGTCGACCCCGCCGGGCGGGACGCGGCGTCGCCGCCCGCTTCCGAAGTCGTCAATTTAAATGAGCAGCAACGGGCGGCGGCGGCCGCGATTAACGCCCACGCGGGCGCCCACCAGGTCCTGGCGCTGGAAGGGGTCACCGGCAGCGGCAAGACCGAGGTCTATATTGAAGCCGTGCGGCGGGCGTTGGACAATGACAAGCAGGCGCTGATCCTGGTGCCGGAAATTGGCTTGACGACGCAGTTCATTGAGCGCTTGCGGCGACGCTTGCCCGCGGACGTCAGGGTGCATCACTCCGCCATGAGCGCGGCGGAGCAGTTGCGCAACTGGCTGGCGGCGCGGGACGGCACGGCCGCGGTGATTGTCGGCGCCCGCTCCGCGGTCTGGTTGCCGCTCAAGTCCCCGGGTCTGTACGTGGTCGACGAGGAGCAGGACTCGTCCTACAAGCAGGACAGCGGTTTTCTCTATTCCGCCAGGGACGCTGCCGTCATGCGCGCCAAGCTGGACCGGGCGCCGGTGGTGCTGGGGTCCGCCACGCTTTCCTTGGAGACCCTGTGCAACGTCAAGAGCGGGAAGTACTCGCGCCTGCGCCTGCCGGCGCGGGCTCTGGGCGGCGCCCTGCCCGCCATTCGCATCCTGGACCAGCGCCGCGAGGCGGGACGGGGCGCCCTGTCGAAAACCCTGCTCAACCGGGTGGCGGGCGCACTGGCGGAAAACAAGCAGGCGCTGTTGTTTCTGAATCGCCGGGGGTATGCGCCGGTGATTCTGTGCCGCGACTGCGGCTGGTACGCCGAGTGTCGGCACTGCAGCATCAAGATGACCTACCACAAGGAGGCGGGGCAACGGTTGCTCTGCCATCACTGCGGAGCGCGCCAGGACCTGCCGCCGCACTGCCCCGAATGTGCCGCGGCGGCGCTGGTGGAGGTCGGCCACGGCACCCAACGCTTGGAGCGCGAACTGGCGGGGCATTTCCCCGCCGCCCGCATCGTCAGGGTGGACCGCGACAGCACCCGGCGCAAGGGCGCCATGGAGCGGATGATAAGGGAGATTACCCGGGGCGAGGTCGACATCCTGGTGGGCACCCAGATGCTGGCCAAGGGGCATCATTTTCCCCGGCTGGCGCTGGCGGCGCTGGTGGATGCGGACGCGGGCCTTTTGAGCGTTGATTTTCGCGCCGCCGAGCGCATGGCGCAACTGGTGGTCCAGGTCAGCGGGCGCACCGGACGCGAGCAGGATGCGGGGGTCATGTATGTTCAAACTCACTTTCCCGGCCATCCGTTGCTGGGCGCCCTGGTGCGGGAAGGGTATGGCCGGTTCGCCGATCTGCTGCTCGCCGAAAGGGAAAGCGCGGAGTTGCCGCCGTACGCCCACCTGGCCCTGCTGGGGGCGGAGGCCGCCCAGCGCGCGGACGCGGAAAAGTTCCTGGAAGACGCCCGCCGCCTCCTGGAGGATTTCGGCGCCGACCTGGGCGTCTTCGGCCCCATTGCCGCGCCCATAGAGAAGAGGCGGGGGCGTTATCGCAGCCAGTTGTTAATCCGCGCCGGCAACCGGGTGCTGATGAGGCAGGTGATGGCGCCCTGGGTGCGAATGCTGGAGGACCTGCCTGCGGGCCGGCGCGCCCGCTGGCGCCTGGACATCGACCCGCAGGACCTGCTGTGAGCGGGGGCTTGGGC
>CAZDXS010000183.1:0-3521 GCA_964509455.1 uncultured Enterobacteriaceae bacterium
GTGCAATACGCCGACTGCAATAAGGGCGTGACGCCAACAAAGTTATGGCGCAAAATAACCAGCCAGGGGCGACTGCAGTAAGGGCGGGACGCTACAAAGTTATGGCGCAAAAGAACCAGCCAGGCGCTCTAAGTGTTTTTCTACGCACAAGGGCAGGGCGGTCAGGCTGTAGCCCCCTTCCAGCACCGAGACCAGGCGGCCGTCGGCGTGCCGGTCCGTTGCCTCCATCATCCGGGCGGTCATCCAGCCGAAGCTGTCGGCGTCCAGGTTGACGCCGCCCAGGGGGTCGTCGGCGTGAGCGTCAAAGCCGGCGGACAGGATGACGAACTGCGGCTTGAACGCATCAATTTTGGGCAGTATTTTTTCCGCAAACGCCGCCTGGTAGTCGGCGTCGCCGCTGCCGGCCGGCATGGGGCAGTTCAGGGTGGCGCCGCGCCCCTTGCCGATGCCGATTTCCGTGTGGGCGCCGGTGCCGGGATAGAACGGATACTGGTGAATGCTCACGTACAGCACTGACGGGTCTTCCTCGAAAGAATGTTGGGTGCCGTTGCCGTGGTGTACGTCCCAGTCCAGGATGAGTATCTTGTGCAGGTCGTGGCGGGCTTTCAGATAACGCGCCAGTATGGCCGTGTTGTTGAGCAGGCAGAACCCCATGGCGTGGCCGTGCTCGGCGTGGTGGCCGGGCGGTCGCGCCAGGGCGAAACCGTTGGCTATGGCGCCGTCCAGCACGCCTTCCGCCAGGGCGATGCCGGCGCCCACCGCGGTGAGCGCGACCTGGTAGGATTGCTCGCTGACGGCGACGTCCATGGTGTCGAGAAACGGCCCGCCGCCGGCGCAGGTTTGCCGGGCGCGCGCCAGGTAGGTTTTGGAATGGTTGCTTTCCACGATTTCCTCCGGCGCCGCGAATGCGGTAAACTGGACCAGTTGCTGATACAGGGGAAGCCCATGCAGGCGCCGCATCACGGCTTGCAACCGCGCCGCGCTTTCCGGATGGTCGGCGCCGGTCTGGTGCTCCAGGAATGTTTTGTCAAAAATAAAGCCCGTGGCCACTGTGTCATGCTCCTTTAAAAGGTGGTGACTGGAACGCCAGTGTATCCCCGACGCCCGGCCCGGGGCAAGCAATCGACAAGTTCAAGGCAACGGGCCGAGTATCTGCTTCGCTGGATACGCTAGTGCAACTTGCATCGTCCCCATGCCGGTATTGGACGTCAACCACCATCAGCCGAGCAGGTACTTCTGTGAACAATCTTATGGGGTCACACATCCAACGCGGCCGTAAAGCACGGGGACGGTGAAAATGACGACCGGCATTGACGCAGAGACCAGCGTCCGCAATCCATCGGCGACAATGAGGGCGGCACCGGTCGGGTTGTGCTTGACATTTTGGTTGACAGGGGCTACTAATCAACGTGACGCAGACGAAGTGTTCTGCCATGCGGCGCCGAGGGCAACTCTGACGCGACCATGAGGCGTGAGGTGAACGAAAATGACGACAGGCATTGACACAGAAGCCGGCATCCGCAACCCCATCGATGACGATGGGGACGGTGTCGTGGGCCGGGTCGAAATTTACGTGCGGGACGCCAATGGCGTTGTCATCCGCGCTCACTTCGTCCTGAATGGAGACGGAACTGCAAACCGGGTCAATGCTTGTGCGGGAAACGAGTCCGGGCGGCTTCTGCGGGCCGAAGTCGATGATGGCGCCGATGACGCCGTGGACTGGTCCGAATGCCATGAGCGGGACGCAAGCGGCACGATATACCGGATAGGTTTCAATGAGGGGCTCGGGGCCGGCGTCTCGGGCGTTTCCCGGAGGTGAAGCATCATGTCCATTGATTGGGTGTATCGCATAAATCGTTACAACGACAGAGAGTTCATGCTCCAGGACTCCGACTCGGATGGTGCGTGGGATTATTTCAGAATGGGGAGAACTTCCCATACGGGCGCCAAGTACCACTATATCGATTTCTACGATACCAACTCCGACGGAATCTGGGACAGGCAGGCCCGGGGTTGGGAGCACCTGAATAGCGACGCGCCTGATTTCAGAGGCGGCACCAAAGACATTTCGAGCTTGAACCTTGCCGTTCCAGCTGTCCTGGAAGAAGCGGAGGATGATCACTATGTTGCTCCAATGAAAGAAGTAATTGAGCGAGCAATACCCGATTTGGCATTGAGTTTGGAATTGCGCCATCATGACCTTGGCACCGTGTATTGGACCCATCTGGGATCGGAGGCTTGGTTCCCGGCGGACATTGTTTTCAGTCTGAACGGTAGCGACGGCATGTGGGACAGTGTTCAACTTGCAGTAAGAGAACGCGACGACTTCTGGAAAGCTGTAATCTGGGACATCGAAGATTTGGGACTGAGCCAGTACAGGGTTGCGACAGCCGAAGACGATAATCCGTACAGGACGGCTGATGGACAGGTCAGCAATTTCGAATTCGTGCTTGACCCCGAATGGCGGGCGGAGTTGACCACGCCCAGTCGCATTCGCATAGGCCAGGATTACAACCTAAGGGGAGCGATCATTGAAGACGCCGACTTGGACGGGACCTGGGATACTTACACTGACACTTTGCGGCCGGCGCTTTCCAACGGCAAGCATGGCCCAGTGCAATTTTTTGAAAAAGACATTTCGAATTTGGGAATAGAGGTGTCCGGCCTGGAGTTCCTGCAGTCCTACGATCAGGGCCTCTTCGATGCATTTGAGTGGTCGACCTCCAGAGATTTCGCAGGCATTTACCGGATAGAGCAATTTTTCCGACATTCGGAGGATGGAGACACCCTGTTTGATTACTTGCCTGTCCGGGCCGTACTTCGCTGCGTTGACAGTGTGTTTGATAATGATCAATTTTCCGGCGGCGTATTTTCAACGGGATATGAATTTGATAACGCGCCGGCGACGGGCCACGTGACCATTGACGGCCTGCCGCAGTTGGGCGAGGTGTTGACGGCGAATACGGAGGCCATCGCGGACCCGGTGAACGGCTTGAGCGCACCAGGCTATCGCTACCAGTGGGAGCGGGCGCGGGCATTAGCCAATACCCGCGTGCCCGTGACGAGCGGGGATCAGATTGCGGGCGCGACCCAGTCTGCCTACACGCCGGCTCCGGCGGACGAGGGCTGGTTCTTGCGGGTGACGGTTGTGTTCACCGACGATGACGGTTATTCCGAGATAAAGACCAGCGAATGGGTGGGGGAGCCGCGGGCATCGATACCGGCCGTGGGCGATGTGACCATTGACGGCCCGCCGCGGATGGGCGAGGTGTTAACGGCAAACACGGCCGCCATCGCGGACCCGGTGAACGGTTTGAGTGCGCCGGGCTACCGCTACCAGTGGGAGTGGGCGCCCTATAACCGCTGGACGAACAGCGCATCGACCGAGTACGCGTATGAGATTCCGGGCGCGACTCATGCAACCTACACGCCGAAAGCGCTGACCGAGAACTGGTTCGAGGGCGGGGACGAGGGCGGGGTCTTGCGGGTGACGGTTGCGTTCACCGACGATGACGGCTACG
>CAZDXS010000184.1:0-12570 GCA_964509455.1 uncultured Enterobacteriaceae bacterium
CCCCCCCCCCTGATTCGACACGGGACGGCGGCGCACGCCCGGCAACGCGCCGCAAGCAAGCCTGGCAGACGCCGCGCCTAACCGACTTGGACAATAACGGCGTGCGGGGGGTGCCGGATCGTCTGGTAAATGCCTTTAAACCGAGAACTGCCGACCAGGAAGGAACGGCGAGAACTCCTGATGGAGCGGGGCCTCAGGGAACCACCTACTGGGACACACATTCCTGACGCGCCCGGCGCCGCGAAAAGCGCCGCCGCGTCCCCCGCGGCGGCGAACAAAAACACGCTGATTAATTCCGGTGCCGGAACTACCCGAAGTTGAAACGACGCGGCGCGGGATTGCCCCTCACATCATCGACAAGCCCATTCGGGACGTAGTCGTCCGGCAACGCCGGTTGCGGCGGCCGGTGCCGTCCTCCCTGGCGGGCAGGCTCAGCGGGCGGTGCATTGCCCAAGTGGGGCGGCGCGCGAAGTACCTGCTTTTCCACTTCGACCACGGTTGCGTCCTGTTGCACCTGGGCATGTCGGGCAGTCTGCGCGTGCTGGACGCGCACACGCCGGCGGGCCGGCACGACCATGTTGATTTCGTATTCCAGGACGGCGCCTGTCTGCGTCTTCGCGACCCGCGGCGATTTGGCTCCATTCACTGGGCCGCCGGCGACCCGTTGACGCACCCCTTGTTGCGCGACCTAGGGCCGGAGCCGCTGGGAAAAGATTTCACCCCCGCCGGCCTGTACGCCCGCGCCCGGGGGCGCACCCAATCCGTCAAGGCGTTCATCATGGACAGCCGCACGGTGGTTGGCGTGGGCAACATTTACGCTTCCGAGGCCTTGTTTGACAGCGGCATACACCCTAAACGCCGCGCCGGCAACATTTCCCAGGCCCGCTACGACCGGTTAACCGCCTCGATCAAGCAGGTGTTGACGCGGGCGCTGGCGAAAGGAGGCACCACCTTGCGCGACTTTGTCAACGGCGAGGGGGCGCCCGGCTACTTCAAGCACGAGCTGAGCGTGTATGACCGCGCCGGATTGCCCTGCCGCGCCTGCCTTACGGAGATCACGCAGATCCGGCAGGGGCAGCGCTCAACATATTACTGTCGCAACTGCCAGCGCTGACCGCGTCGGGCGCAACCGCCGGCGCTGACCGCGCCGCACACCGGGCGCACCCACCCTGGCGGCGCCCTCCTTTCACAGGCGCACAGCCGGGCGCGGCAACCCGCAGTCGCCCGCAACCGCCCCGCTACCTGACAACCACTTCTGCCAGCCCCTCGCCCCGGGGGTCGCTGGCAGCGTACAACCTGTTCTCTTTTTTGTCCCACAAGATGGCGTGCATGTTGCCGTAACGGCGGGGTATCTCCCTCAACTCATGCCCCAGGGCGGCCAGCCCTTGCCGTTCATGCTCAGTCAGTCCGTACTGCTCGTATTGCAACTGGTCGGGGTAGTACTGGTGATGGAAGCGGCGCAGGCTGACCCAGGAGCGGGGCAATCCCCCGTCGACAAAATCCAGGGCGGCCAGCAACACCATGCTGATAATCCGGCTGCCGCCGGGGGTTCCCAGGACGCCGACGCGCCCGGGGGCTTCCAGAAACGTGGGGGTCATGCTGGACAGGGGACGCTTCCCCGGCTCAATCTCGTTGGCCTTGCCGCCAATCAGCCCGTAGGCGTTGGGGGAGCGGGGCTTGATGGCGAAGTCGTCCATTTCGTTGTTCAGCAGGATGCCGGTGTCCCCCGCCACGTACGCCGCGCCAAACGGCGTATTGATGCTCAGCGTGCCGGCGACGCGGTTGCCCTGCCGGTCCAGGATGGAGAAATGGGTGGTCTGGGCGCCGGCCTGCGGCAGGACGGGGACTTCGCCCAGGACGCGGCTGGACGTTGCCTGGCGCGGGTCTATGGTCATGGCCAGCCCTTCCAGATAGGGCGCGGCTAGCAGGCGCTTCACCGGCACGTCCGCAAAGGCCGGGTCCCCCAGGAACACGGCGCGGTCCCGGTAAGCCCGGCGCATGGCCTCGACAATATGGTGCTTGCGTTGCACGCCGCTCATCCCGTTCAGGTCGAAGCGCTCCAACATCTTGAGGGACTGGGACAACACGATGCCGCCCGAGGAAGGCAACGGCGCCGACACAATGGTCGCATCCCGATAGCGGGCGACCAGCGGCTGCCGCTCAACCACCCGGTAATTTTGCAAGTCCTCCATGATCCAGGCGCCGCCCAGATCCCGGGACGCCTGCACCAGGCCGCGCGCCACCGCCCCGTCGTAAAAACCGGCGCGCCCTTGCCGGGCGATGGCCTCGATGGTGTTCGCCAGGGCCTCTTGCCGCAGCAGGTAGCCAATGTTCGGGGGGTCGCCGTCTTGCAGAAAGACCGCGGCGGCGCTGGGAAACCGCCGCAGGGCGGCGGCGCGCCAGGACGCCATGCGGTGATAGCGCGACGTCACCTTGAAACCGCGGCGGGCGTACTTCACGGCAGGCGCCAGCGTGTCGCTCAACGGCAGGCGGCCGTAATGCTCCGCCAGGTGAACCAGGGCCGCCGGCATGCCGGGAATCGCCGCGGCCAGCGGCCCGGACAGGGAGGCCTCCTTGATCACCTCGCCCTGCTGATCAAAATACATGCGCCGGTGCACCAGGGACGGCGCCGTCTCCCGGCCGTCCAGCATCACCTGCCGGCCGTCCGCCGCCCGGTGCAACAGCCAGAACCCGCCGCCGCCGAAGCCGGAGCTGAAAGGCTCCACCACGCCCAGCACGGCGCTCACCGCAACGGCGGCGTCAAAGGCGTTGCCGCCCGCGCGCAGGATCTCGAGGCCGGCCCGGGTCGCCAGGGGATGGGCGCTGGCGACGGCATCGCCGGGCGGCGCGGCCGCAGGGGCCGGCGCGGCGCCGACGCAGGCAACGGCGACGACCAGGGACAGGCATTTTCGGGCGAGAGCGGGCATGGCGCTGTGCTTCATTGCCGCGGGCGCTCAGCCGGCAAACTTCTTGCCCAGCGCCGCGCTGACCACGCCGTGCACAAACCCGGTCACGTCCCCGCCCAGGGCGGCGATTTCCCGCACCAGGCTGGACGAAATGTAGTTCAGGTGCTCGGCCGGCATTAAAAACACCGTCTCCGCCTCGCCGTACAGGCGGCGGTTCATGCCCGCCATTTGAAACTCGTACTCAAAGTCGGACACGGCGCGCAACCCGCGCACGATGACGTTTGCCCGGCGCTCCCGGGCATACGCCGTCACCAGCCCGGTGAAGCTGGACACTTCCGCGTTGGCGACATCGGCCAGGACTTCCCGCGCCAGGGACAGGCGCTCGTCCAGCGTGAACGTGGTGGATTTGCCCGTGCTGCCCGCCACCGCCACGATCACCCGGTCAAACATGCGGGCGGCGCGCTCGACAATGTCCGCATGACCGTTGGTGACGGGGTCGAAAGTGCCTGGGTAAATCGCTGTCAAACCGGGATTCATACGCTGACGGCGGCGCGGTGCGGCGCCCGGTTGCGGGTGCGCCGGCAGGCGCCGGCCCGGACCGGTTGCCCGGCGCCCGGCGCCCCTGCCCGAAAACGCGGGCGGATTGTTCGGTGCGCTTTCATCGAGGTCGATTATAACGCCAAATCCGGTTTGCGGCGTATAAGTCCCTTTACTGCTCGCCGGCGCCGTCAGGGCGCAACAGGCTGCATTCCACCCGCCCGGCGCGCGCCCGGCGCACCGTTCTCAACCCCGCCGCCTGCCGGCAGGCGCCGCGCTCGGTCTCCACATAGACGTGGGCGGCCGCCGCCAGCAACCCCTTGCCGGTCAGCAGGGCGCAGGTCCGGTCCAGGCAGGCGCCGCGAAACGGCGGGTCCAGGAACACGACATCAAACGGCTCATGCTTTTGCTCCAGCCACGCCAGCGCATCCGCGTTAACAATCTGCGCGCGCTCAGCGCCCAGGGCGGCCTTGTTTTGCGCCAGTTGCCGCGCCAGTCGCCGGTCGCGTTCCACCAGGGTCACGCAACGGGCGCCGCGAGACAGGGCCTCGAAACCCAGGGCGCCGGCGCCGGCAAACAGGTCCAGGCAACGGGCCCCGGGAATGACGGACGCCAGCCAGTTGAACAGGGTCTCCCGCACCCGGCTCGGCGTCGGGCGCAACTGGGGATGGGCGGCGACCAGCAGGCCGCGGCCGCGCCAGGCGCCGCCGATGATCCGGACTTTCCCCCGGGCCGGCATCCCGCTACGCGGCCGCGCGCAACGCCGCCGGCGCAGGCCGTGCGGACGGGGCGCCCAGGCAACGGCTTCCCGTCACCTGGCCGCCGCCGGCAGGGCCGCGTCCTTTGCGGCGGCGGCGCCCACCGGCCCCGCCATGACGGTGACAAACCGCCCCGGTTGCAGGCGCCTTTGGAACGCATCCTTGATTTGCTCGATGGTCACCGCATCCACCTGCTCCACGAATCGGTCCAGGTAATCCAAGGGCAACCCGTAAAAGGCTATCATGGCCAGGTAGTCCAGGATTTTTTTGTTGCTGTCCAGGCGCAGGGGGAACCCGCCGCTGATGTTTTTCTTCGCGGCCGTCAGCTCGGCCGCCGTCGGCCCCGCGGCGATGAACTCTGCTATGGTCTTCCGCATCACTTGCACCGCCTCTTCCCGCCCGCTCGCCCGGGTCTGCGCCCCCGCCACGAAAGGGCCGTGCTCGCGGCGCGGCACAAAGTAACTGTAGGCGCTGTAGGACAAGCCGCGCTTTTCCCGCACTTCGCCGAACAGGCGCGACACAAATCCTCCGCCGCCCAGGATGTGGTTGCCCACGTACAACGGAAAATAATCGGGGTCGCCGCGCCGCAGGCCCGGCATGCCCAGCAGGACGTGCACCTGGGACGAGGGATGGTCGATCTTCACTTCGGCCGGTTGCAACAGCGGCGCCGCGGCCGGCAACGGCGCCGGTTTTCGCCCCGGCGGCAACCCGCCGGTCAGATCTTCCGCCAGCGTTCTCGCCTGCTCCATGGTCAGGTCGCCCACCAGCGCCAGGGTAGCGTTGCGGGCGGTGTAGAATTGCCGGTGAAACGCGGCGATGTCCGAGCGTTCCAGGGCGGCGACGCTGTCGCGGTCGCCTTCCAGGGGAAACCCGTAGGGATGGTCGGGGTACACGGCGCGCGCGAAAGCGTCCCAGGCAATGTCGTCCGGCGCTTGTTGCTTGCGTTGAATGGCGAGCAACCGCTGTTGCTTCTGCCGCGCAACGGCCGCTTCGGAAAACGCCGGGGCAACGACTGCCCGGCGCAAATTGGCCAGGGCCGGTTGCAGCCGGGCCGGGTCGGACAGGGAGCGCAGGCTCACGGACGCGGAATCATGCCCCGCCGAGGCGGAGTACAGCGCACCCAGGCGCTCGAACTCGAAATTGAGCGCCGTGGCGTCCAGCTCACCGGCCCCCTCGTCCAGCAGGTCGTTCACCAGCAACGCCAGGCCGTTCTTGCCGGCCGGGTCCCGGGCGGCACCGGCGTCAAACGTCAGGCGCAGGTCGACAATGGGCAACTCGTGGGCCTCCACCAGGAACACCCGGCTGCCGGCAGTGGTCTGCCAGTGGGCGATGGTCGGATTCGGGCAGGCAAGCGGCGCCCAGCACAGCAACGCGGCGAGCGCATAACGGCACGACAGGCCCGGGCGGCGCGGGGGGCGCGGCGGCGCGGCCCGCAACGGCGGGCGGCGCATCGGCGCCGGCAACGCGACGAGCGCATAACGGCGCAACAGGCCCGGGCGGCGCGGGAGGCGCGGCGGCGCGGCCGGCAACAAGCGACAGACGTTCAACAACATGGGAAGCCCCTGACGCTACGACGCAACAGGCGCGGGAGGCGCGGGAGACGCACCGGCGCGGCCCGCAACGGCGGGAGGCGCGTCAGCGCCGGCAACGCGGCGAGCGCATAACGGCGCAACAGACCCGGGCGGCGCGGGGGGCGCGGCGGCGCGGGCCGCAACGGCGGGCGGCGCACCGGCAACGGCAACCAGGCCCGCAACAAGCGACAGGCGTTCAACAGCATGGGGAGCCCCTGGCGCTACGGCGCCGCGGCGGCGGCCGCGGGTTGCGGGTCCAGCACGGCAATGGTAAGCCCATCATCCTGAAAATAGCGCCGCGCCACGCTTTGCACCTGGGCGGGAGTCACCGCCTGCAACCGTTGCGCGTACTGGTCCGCCAGGCGCCAGGACAACCCCGCCGTTTCATAAACGCCTAACACCATGGCCTGGTAAAAAAGGGAATCCCGCTCATAGACTTCGCCGGACACCACCTGCGCCTTCACCCGCGCCATTTCCTCTTCGCTGAGGGCCTCGTATTTCAGCTTTTCCAGCTGTTCCATGACGGCGGCCTCCAGCTCCGCCACGGTCTTTCCCCGGGCCGGGGCGCCCTGTATGACAAACAGGCCGGGCAGGCGGCCCACGGCGTCGTAGGAAACGCCGATGGAAGACGCCGCTTCCTGACCGCGCACCAGGTTGGTCTCCAGCCGGGCGCTGATGCCGCCGTCCAGCACGCCCGCCAGCACCTCCAGTGCATAAGGCTCCCAGGGCGGCGCGTCCGCTTGTCCCTCCGCAGTCTGCGCTCCGTCCGCCGACGGCGCGGCCGCCCTCAGCACCGGCGTCTTGTACGCCAGCAACAGGTGCGGCACTTCCGCAACGCGCTTCACCACAACGCGCTTGACGCCCTGCTGCGGGATTTCCGGGCGTGGTCGCGGCACCGCGACCGGCGCGGCTTCCAACGGCCCGAAATGCCGGCGCACCAACTGCTCAACCCGTTCATGTTCCACGGCGCCAACCACCACGAGGACGGCGTTGTTGGGCGCATACCAGCGGCGATACCAGTCCTCCAAGTCCGCCGCCTGCAAGGATTCAAGATCCGCCATCCAACCGACGATGGGATGGCGATAAGGGGAAGTCTGAAAAGCCGTCGCCTGCGCGACCTCGTACAGGTACGAAACCGGCCGGTCTTCCGTGCGCATGCGCCGCTCCTCCTTGACCACCTCCGCCTCCTTTTCGTAGTCCTCCTCCAGCAGGAGCAGGTTCCGCATGCGGTCCGCCTCCAGCCGCAGGCTGACCTCCAGTCGGGACTTTTCCAGTATCTGAAAATACGCCGTGTAGTCCTGGCTGGTAAAGGCGTTTTCCCGGCCGCCGTTCTCCGCGATGATTTTCGAGAACTCGCCGCCGGGGTAACTCTCCGTGCCCTGGAACATCATGTGCTCCAGCACGTGGGAGACGCCGGTGATGCCGTCGTGTTCATAGCTGGAGCCGACCCGGTACCAGACCTGAGAGACCACTACCGGCGCGCGGTGGTCTTCCTTCACCAGCAGTTTCAGACCGTTCTCCAGCCGGTACTCATGCACTTCCGCACCGCCGGCGGACGCCGCCGCCGGCAACGCCAGGAGCGCCGGCAACCACAGGCAACGGCAAAAGCCCGTCTTGAAATTCATTGTCTGTTCCGGTTTGCGTCGTGGGTGTGGTACGATGAGCCGCCTATTGTACCCTGAAACGGCACTCCCGTTGCGTAATGACTGCCTCGAAAAAAGACGGGCCGGCGAATGGTTTTGCGCGGCGAGCAGCGCCGGGGCGGGGCCGGGACGGATTTGCGTGCGGCATCGCCGGGGTTGCCGGGGGCGGGAAGCGCCCGGACCAGGCCCGGCCGGGAGTGGAACCATGATTCGCTTCGCCGACGTTTATATGCGCTACGCCGGCGGCGCCGACGTGCTGAAAAACGTCAACCTGCGCGTGGAGCGCGGCGAGATGCTCTACTTGACCGGACGCTCCGGGGCCGGCAAGACCACCCTCTTGCGCCTGGTCGCTCTCAGCGAACGCCACAGCCGAGGACAAATCATCGTCAACGGCAAAAACCTGAAACAGGTGACCGGCCGCCGGGTGCAACTGTTCCGGCGCAACATCGGCTTCATATTCCAAGACCACCGCCTGGTCAATGAATACACCGTTTTTGACAACGCGGCGTTGCCCCTGTTCATCGCCGGCTATCGCCGCCGGGACATTAAAAGGCGCGTTCACGCCGTGCTGGACCGGGTCGGCCTGTTGGCGCGGGAGAAAGCGTTTCCCCCGGCGTTGTCCGCCGGCGAGCAACAACGGGTGGGCATTGCCCGGGCCGTGGTACATCGCCCGGACCTGTTGTTGGGAGACGAACCCACCGGCAACCTGGACCCGGCGCTTTCCTGGGACACGATGAAGCTGTTCGAGCTGTTCAACCAAGTGGGCGTCACCGTGCTGATTGCCAGCCACGACCTGGACACGGTGCGCCGCATGAACAAGCGCGTCATCACCCTGGACGCCGGCGAGTTGCGCGAGGGGGAACGGCGCGAGGACGAGTTGCACGAGGGCGAGCGCCGCGACGGCGCACGGCGCGAGGGGGAGGACTGGGGTGCGCCGCCGGGCCGCTGAAAACAGGCCCGCCGGCGGCGGGCGGGTCGGCGCCTGGTTGCGGCAACACGGCCGGGCTTTCTTGTTCAGCCTGGGACAGATGCGGCGCGCGCCGGGGAACACCCTGCTGACCACCGCCGTCATCGGCATTTCCCTGGCGTTGCCGGCGGGGTTTTACTCGTTCCTGGAAAACGCCCGGCGGGCCGTTGCCCACTGGGACGCGGCGCCGCGCATCTCCCTGTTTTTGCGGCAGGATGTTGCCGAGCAACAAGCCCGGGAGCTGGCGCAACGATTGCGCGGGCGCCTGGACGTAGCAGAAGCGGAAGTCATCAGCCGCGCGGCGGCGCTGGCGGAGTACCGGCAACATTCCGGGTTTGGCGCGGCGCTGGACGCCTTAGATCACAACCCGTTGCCCGTCACGCTGGTGGTGCGGGCCGGGGACGCCGCTGACGAGCAGCTGGCCGAGGACCTGGGCGCCTTGCCGGAAGTGGAGTACAGCCAATTCGACCAGCAGTGGGCGCGGCGCTTACACCAGGTCATCGCGGTGTTGCAACGGGCCATTGCCGGCGCAGCGGCGTTGCTGGCGCTGGCGGCGGCGCTGGTGGTCGGCAACACCATTCGGCTGGCCATGCACAATCGCCGCCGGGAAATCGAGATCAACAAGTTGTTCGGCGCGACCGACGCTTTCATCGGGCGGCCGTTCCTGTATGCGGGGCTGTTCCACGGCGTCGGCGGCAGCCTGCTCGCCTGGCTGTTGCTGGAAAGCGCAGTGCTGTTGCTCGCCGGGCCGGTGGCCCGGCTGGCCGAGTTGTACGACGCCCGGTTCGCGCTGGTCGGCATAAGCGCGGGCGCGGCCGTCAAGTTGTTGCTTTGCGGCGCCGGCCTGGGGCTGGCGGGCTCCTGGCTGTCGGTGAAATACTACCTGCGCGTCCTGGTTCCCGCGTGACCCGGCCGGCCGGCGGCGTTGCCTTTGCCGCGCTGTCCTGCACACTGCGCCCGGTTCGCGCTGGTCGGCATGAGCGCGGGCGCGGCCGTCAAGTTGTTGCTTTGCGGCGCCGGCCTGGGGCTGGCGGGCTCCTGGCTGTCGGTGAAGCACTGCCTGCGCGTCCTGGTTCCCGCGTAACCCGGCCGGCCGGCGGCGTTGCCTTTGCCGCGCTGTCTTGCACACTGCGCCCGGTTCGCGCTGTCCTGCCCGCCTGCGCTGCGCCCCGTCCCCCGCGCCGCTTGCGCCGCCTTTGCCCCGCTTGCGCCGCGCCCCATCGCGCACCGCTTGCCCCGTCCGCCGCGCCGTTCCGCCGCGCCCCGTCCCCCGCGCCGTTCCGCCCCGCCGCGCCGTTCCGCCGCGCCGCGCCCTGCGCCGCCCCGCGCCGCACTCGTCCCGGCAGGAACTTCAAGAAAAGTTAGCACTCTAACCAATAGAGTGCTAAAATAGCGAACGCAACATTTGGCGGGGGTCTCGCGACCCCCAGGCGTTTTTTCGGAGGATATACAGAACAATGAACAACATCATGACTTGGCAACCGGCATTGCCGGCGGGGTCCATTGAGCAATACATACAGGCGGTGAACCAGGTACCCATGCTCAGCGCCGAGGAAGAGCGGATGCTGGCGCGGCGCCTGCGCGACGAGCAGGACCTGGACGCGGCGCGGCGACTGGTGACGGCGCATCTGCGCTTCGTCGTGCGGGTCGCCCAGGGCTACCGGGGATACGGACTGCCCCAGGCGGACCTGGTGCAAGAGGGCAACATCGGCCTGATGAAAGCAGTCAAGCGGTTTGACCCCGAAGTGGGCGTGCGCCTGGTGTCTTTCGCGGTGCACTGGATCCGCGCGGAGATGCACGAATTCATCCTGCGCAACTGGCGCATTGTCAAGGTGGCGACCACCAAGGCCCAGCGCAAGCTGTTCTTCAACCTGCGCTCCAGCAAGAAACGCTTGGGCTGGATGAACCGAAAAGAGGTGGACGCCGTGGCCCGGGACCTGGGCGTCAGCGCCGGCGAAGTGCTGGAGATGGAGACCCGAATGAGCGCAATCGATGCATCGTACGACGGCCCCGTCGATGACGACAGCGACTACCGAACGCCCAGCCCCGCCGGCTGTCTCACGGACGGCCGCGCCTCGCCGGAAGAACAACTGGCGACCGACCAGCAAGAGCGCGACAACCAGCAGAACCTGGCGTCCGCCCTGGCGAAACTGGATGACCGCAGTCGGAAAATCATTCAGCAACGCTGGCTGGCGGAGGATAAAAGCACGTTACACGAGCTGGCGGAGGAATACGGCGTGTCCGCCGAGCGAATTCGGCAGATCGAACAAGGCGCCATGGAGAAAATGCGCACCGCGTTCAACGCCTGAGGGCGCCGGCCGACAACGGCGCACCGGGCTAACTGCAACAGCGCCTCAACAACGCCGCAACGCTCGTATTCCGCTTGCGCCGGCCGCCGCGCCGATGGAGCGCAGGCGGTGCTTTCCGCGGCGCCGGCCGCGTCAGGAAGGGGTGGGGTTGGCCGCGTTGACGAATTCGTTGCCGTCCATATAGACGGTCGCGCCATCCACGACGCGTGTGAACCCCTGTACCCTTGAGGTCTCCATACTGTATGGTTGAGCTTTCATCCCGCTTGCGTCGTTGTCCAGGTCAAGCAGGCGCGGCGTCTGCCAGGCATGCCTGAGGCGCGTCCCCGGGCACGCGCCGCCGCCCTGTAGCGAATCAGGGGGGGGGGGGGTAATCTGTAAGGCGTTAGTGTCGCGGGGTTTCATTTCTTTCCTCCGTCGCGTTGCTGAGGTGTGAACAATGCCGCCGAGTATAACAGGAATCGCCGCCGCTTGCCCGGCGTTATGCCGCTCCGCCGCGCCAGCGGGGCGCGGCGGGGCTTTCGCGGAGCTTTCCGTCACAAGCGTTCATGCTTCCAACTTCTCTATCCGTCAATCATCACCTCGGGGTCGCCAAGATAGCGACTGTACGAATCAAGTTGTTTTTGAACGTCTTCAATGTTGCTGAAATCCATTTCGCCTACCGCCGCCTTTACATCTTCCTGCCGCACAACCAAGGGTCTCTCCCCCAGGAGAGCGACTACATAATCCCAGACGTCGTCGTATGGAGACAACAACTCAAGTTCGCCTACTTCCGTTCGCAATGCCTCGTCCAACACCCTGCCGTGCGTGATCCTGCCCCGCCCCCAGTAATACAGGTCCCACTCGCCGTTGCGATCATCGTCGTGAAGCCTGGAAACGAATTCTCCATTGTCATACGTTATTTGTCTCGGTCTGTCCTGCGCCGCGGCCCACTCTGGAGTCATAAAACCCAACCCGTCTTCCAGGAGAAAGACGTCGGCGTCGTCAACGTGCCATTGCACAGTTACGCCGGCGTCTTCCTGCTCCAAAATCACCTCGAAATATCTCCAACGGCCGTTCCACGGGATCTGCCCGAGCGGAGCCGTGCTGTGATGACTTGTGGAAACTTCCCAAGAGTACGTCCGCTGGGAATCTACCTGTACTTCAAACTGGTGAAAATTGCGCTCTCCGTTGTGTTCAAAAGCAACGTCCTCGGGAAGATTGGCAGTCGGATCGTACACCGGCTCCTCGTAGTACGTCGGCGCGGCGGGCCCGCCAAAACTCTCCGGGTTCCAAACGATCTGCGTCTCTCCCGTCCAACGCCACGGAGGAACAAACCCCCACCACTGGCCAAACAGCCAGCTCCAATGCTGTGCTTCATCCGACCTCATCATTGTTGGCATAATCTCGCGCTGTGAACTTCATCGCCGGGTACGAATATTCCAATGCGCCGCCCGCCGCAGTTTGCATCCCGCCGCGGCGCAGGCATCGCCGCAGTGCTTCGCATGGCGCGGGCGACTCGATATGTCAACGCCGCAAACCCGACACTCCCTGGGCAAGTACGCAACGGGACGACGCTTCTCCGTTCCGTACAAGCCCGTTGCCTGCAACTCGCCGTGCAGTACGCCGCCCCGGCGCGAAAGGGACGGAACGCCCTACCGCACGTCGGACAACCCCTTTCTCCCATCGCCGCATTGTCGCACGGCGGCGCCCGCGTCAGGAGGGAGTGGGGTTGGCCGCGTTGACGAATTCGTTGCCGTCGATATAGTTGGTTTCGTCGCCGTTTTCCCCGGAGGTTGTGCCGCCCGCCCTCCAATCTTCCTCATGGTGGAGGATGTCTTTCATCCCGCTTGCGTCGTTGTCCAGATCAAGCAGGCGCGGCGTTTGCCAGGCCTGCCTGAGG
>CAZDXS010000185.1:0-15695 GCA_964509455.1 uncultured Enterobacteriaceae bacterium
GGCCGGCAACGGGCTACAACCGCCATCCAACGCGGCGGCCGTTGCCGGCCCGACGGTGCTACCATCGGGCGCCAAAGGACTACACAAGCATGTTGAAAGCGCCAGCTTTCTCATAGTCGTCCCATAGTAGCAAAACGGCGCCTTGAATACAAATTGAACGTACGAAACCGCAACGCATGGGGCAATGATTTGTGTGCAAGCCCATAAGGTTGTTCAGGGAAAGCCCCGCCCGGCTGGTGGGTGGTTGGCGTCCAAGACGGGCATGAGGTGATGCCAATTGCACTGGTGTAGCCAGTGGCGCGAATGCTCGGCCCGTTCTGTATAAGCTCAGACACATCCGTCGTTTTTTTCTACAAGGAGAGAGCCATGCAAATCCGCTGTCTGGGCTATCGCATAAAAGGGTTTTACAGGGTCGCCCGGTTGGGGCAAAGTACGCCCATGAACAAGACAGCGCTTCTGGAAGCGCCACGGTGCGGAGGCGGCCGTGGACGCGCACTAGGTTAGCCTTCGCACCCTGCAACGATGGGCGTGCGCCTGCGAGAACGCGGGCGGCAAGCCGGCGGCATTGATACCGGGCAACCGTGCGCCGAAGAAGCGCCGCCGCGGTCTCGCTGACGGCGGGGTCTGTGGCCCGCGGGCTGTGCAACGGACGGGAGGAGCGGTTGTGCAAGCCCGCCTTCCCCTCCTCGCGCTAACCGCTTCAGCCACTTGTGAGCCGTGCGTCTGCTGATCCCCAAGGACCGGGCTATATCAGTAGGCGCTTGACCTTGCTCAATGACCTGCGTTACCAGCAACTCTCGACCATGGAATGTCAGTCGTGCGTTATGGTGATGGTTCATTCGGACCTCCGGTTTATTTGTTCGACAACCGCCACATCCGGATATGTTCCGAGAGAGCAACCTACTGACAAGTCACACCTGGCGAGGTGGGAAGACAGCAAGAACCAACGGAAAAATGGACAAGCCAGGAGTTATCGCGCAAAATAGCAGGTCATGATGGCTTTCCCCACTGTTTCCAGCCCCTCGCCGCAACGCCTGTTGCGCTGGGTGGAGCTTATTTTGGCAATCGCCCTGGCCCTGGCGCTGGCGGAGTTTGCCTGGCGGCTGTGGCCGGGCCAGGCGGGCGGCGCCGCGGGTCGCAATAGCGCCGACCCGGGCGGTCGCGCGGCTTCCACGGCCCCGCCCGGCGGCGCCCGGCTTTCGCCTGCCGTATTCTCCCTGTTTGGCGAGAGCCCCATGGCGCCGGCGGGGGCGCCTGTTTTTGAAGCCGCAGAAGATGTGCCGGAAACCGGGTTGGACTTGGCATTGAAAGGCGTTCTGGCGCAACATGGCACCAACCGCAAGCTGGCCTTGATAGCGCAGGGGGGCGACCAGGAGCAGGTCTATTGGCTGGGCGACGTCATCGCCGATGCGAAAATTGTCCGCATTGACGCGCGCCGCGTGGTGTTGTTGCGCAACGGCGCGCGGGAGGCGCTTACCCTGGAGGCGGAAAAACTGCAGGCATTGCCGGCGGCAGTCCCGCGGGACGCCGGCCGCGGCCAGGGCGGCATTACCCGGATCAACGATTACCAGCGGGTGGTGACAAGGGATTTGCTTGACCGGCAACTGGGCAACCTGTCCGGCCTGTTGCAACAGGCAAAAGCGGTGCCCTACGTGGACAACGGCCGGCAGCTGGGGTTTCAAATGGTGAAAATCAAACCAGGCAGCGTGTTCGAGGACCTGGGACTGCAACAGGAGGACGTTATCGTCGCCGTCAACGGTGTATCGGTGCGCAACAACCGGGAGGCGCTGGCGGCCTACCGGCAGTTCCGCTCCGCCGCCGCTTTCCAACTGCTCCTGTTGCGCGGCGGCCGGGAGGTGACCATGGACTTTTCCATCCAATAGGCTGCGACAGACTGCGGACGACTCATCCAGTGAATTATTTTTCCGTTGCGGCAACGGTTGCCGCCTCCGTCGCCCCCGATACTCCGGATGCCGCCCCGAAAACGCCGCCGACCGCTCGCCGCCGCCCGTTAGCCGCGGTCGCGTCGCCGCTCCTGTTGCTGTTCGCCGCCCTGGCCGGGTTTGCCGGCAAGGCGCACTCGCAAACCGTCAATTTCGATTTCGAAGACGCCGACCTGCGCGTTGTCATCAAGGCGGTGGCGGAGTTCACCGGCCGCAACTTCCTGGTTGACCCGGAGGTCAAGGGCAGGGTCACCGTGGTCGCTCCCCGGCCGTTGACGCAGGAGGAGGCCTACCGGGTGTTTCAAGCGGTGCTGGAAGTCAACGGCTACGTTACCGTGGAATCTCAGGGCGTCACCAAGATCGTGCCGGAGGTGGAGGGCAAGGTGCACGGGCCGTCCCCGCCGGGGGCGGGCGAGAGCCGGGACGACATGGTCACGCGCGTCATTCACCTGGAGCATATCCTGGCGGACCGCCTGGTGCCCATCCTGCGGCCGCTGGTGCCGACCTACGGCCACCTGGCCTCCGAGACGCAGTCCGGCACCTTGGTGTTGACCGACCGGGCCGCCAACGTGGAGCGCCTGGTGGGCATCATCGAGCGTCTGGACCGCCCCACCCGCACCGGCGAGGTGGAGCTGGTTACCCTGGTCAACGCCTCGGCGCAGGAGCTGGCGGGGTTGTTTAATCGCCTGCACCAGGGAGACGGCGACAAGAAAGGCGCCGCCAAGGGGGTTGCCCTGATAGCGGACCCCCGCACCAACAGCCTCATTATCAAGGCGGACGCCGCCGCCCGCCGGGAGATCAAAGCCCTGGCGGTGGAGCTGGATTCGCCCTCGGTAAGCGGCGGCGACACCCACGTCATTTATCTCAAGAACGCCAGTGCGGAAAACCTGGTGGAGGTCCTGGAAAGCGCCCTGGAAGAGGGCGCGGAAGACCGGCAAGGCGGCCTGTTGCAAAAAGCCGTCATCCGGGCGGACGCAGAAACCAATGCCCTGGTGGTCACGGCGTCCCGCTCGGATTTCAGCATCATCCGGCAGGTGGTCGAGAAGCTGGACGTGCGCCGCTTGCAGGTGTACGTCGAAGCGTTGATTGCCGAGGTGGATACGGAAACGACCAGGGAGCTGGGCGTGCAATTCGGCGTTGGCGACGGCGTGCGCAGCGACCGGCAGGGCGTGGTCGGCGCCACCAATTTCACCACCGGCACCAGCTTGCAAAGCGTGTTGATCAATCCGCTGGCGGCGGGCGCGGGGCTGAGCCTAGGGTATGTGGACGGTACCATCACTCTGCCCGACGGCACGGAGATCTACAATCTCAACGCCCTGGCCCGGGCCCTGGAAGGCCAGGTGGACGCCAACGTGCTGTCAACGCCCAACATCCTCACCATGGACAACGAAGAGGCCGAGATTGTCGTCGGCCAGAATGTGCCGTTCGTCACCGGGTCGTTCGCCCAGATCAACCAGGGCACGGCCGTTGAAAACCCGTTCCTGACCATCGAACGGCGCGACGTGGGGTTGAAGCTGCGCATCCGGCCGCAAATCACGGAAGGCAGCGCCGTCAAGATGAAAATTTTCCAGGAAGTGTCCAGCATCGCCCAGCGCGGCGAGGCCCAGGATATCGTTACCAACACCCGTTCGCTGGAGACCACCATCGTCGCGGAAAACAACCAGATGGTGGTGCTGGGGGGGCTGATGCAAGACGACCTCTCCAACGCCGTGCAGAAAGTGCCTCTGCTGGGCGACATCCCCCTGCTGGGCAACCTGTTTCGCTATCGCAACCGGGCCCGCAAGAAGACCAACCTGCTGGTGTTTTTACGCCCCCAGATCATTCGGGGGCCCCAGGACATGGATGAGCCGACGCGGAATAAGTATGAATACCTGGACCAGTTGAACGAGTTGCCCGCGTTCAAGGAATCCGAGGAGACCGCGACCCTGCTGGAGGAGTGGGAGTTGATCACCGGCAACCAGGTGAACACGCCGCCGGCCGGCGCCCCGGCCCCGGGACCGGGCGCGCCCTCCGGCCGATGAACCCGCCATCAGCCGCCGGCGCCGCCGGCGCGGCGTTGAACGCAACGGCGTCCACGACTGCCGCCGCGGCTGGCGCACCTGCCGCAAACGCGGATGCCCCCTGCGGCCGCCGCCGCACCCGCTGGCGCACTTGCCGCGGCCGCGGATGCCCCGGTCGCCGCTGCACCTCCCGCCGCCGCGCCTGCGGCGGGCAACCGCCGCCGCCCGCCGCAAGGGGAAGCGGAGCGCACCTCCTGCCTGGGCTGGCCCCACGGTGGAGGGCCACCGCATGAGTGAGAACCCCCGAGAAGCGGAACGCGGTAGCCAACGGCGCGGCCCTGGGACAAGGGACGCCTCTGTGCCGATGAGTCCGGCGTCGGTCGCCGGTGCCGCCGGCGCACCTGCCACGGCCGCTCCTGCGGCGGGCAACCGCCGCCGCTCGCCGCAAGGGGAAGCGGAGCGCGCCTCCTGCCTGGGCCGGCCCCACGGTGGAGGGCCACCGCATGAGTGAGAACCCCCGAGAAGCGGAACGCGGCAGCCAACGGCGCGGCCCTGGGACAAGGGATGCCTCCGTGCCAATGAACCCGGCGTCGGTCGCCGGCGCCGCCGGCGCGGCGTTGAACGCAACGGCATCCAAAACTGCCAGTGCGCCTGCCGCCGTTGCGGCTGGTGCACCTGCCGCGGACGCAACACCCGCTACGGTCGCTGGCGCACCGGCCGCGGCCGCCGTCGCGCCTGCGGCAGGCACCCGCCGCCCGCCGCAAGGGGAAGCGGAGCGCGGCGCCCGCCTGGGCTGGCCCCGCGCGGCGCGCCCCGATCTCAGCCTGCTGGAGCCGCAACTGGCGGAGCGTTACGGCTTCAGCCTGGTGCGGCGCCTGGGCGCGTTGCCGGCTTGCCGGCGGGACGACGTTACCGTCGTCTGGGTGCGCCCCGACCTGGACTGGAGTGCGCTGCTGGAGGTGCAAGCGGAGTTTGGCGTTGACTTCCAGCCGCTGGTCGTTTCGGACGAGATGTTTAACCTGGCCTTGCAACGCGTCTTCGAAGGCGCCGCCGGCGCCGAGGAAGTGGCGCAGGGGCTGGACGAGGCGATCGACCTGGAGAACGCGTCGGTCGAGTTGCCGGAAACAGCAGACCTGCTGGACAGCCGCGACGACGCCCCCATCATTCGCCTGTTGAACGCAGTCATGGTGCAGGCCGTCAAGGAGAAAGCCTCGGACATTCACATTGAACCGTTTGAATCCCGCCTCGTCATTCGCTTTCGCGTGGACGGCATGTTGCGGGACGCAGCGGAGGCGCCGGTGGTCCTGGCGGGACGAATTATCGCCCGGGTCAAGGTGCTGGCGCGCCTGGACATCGCCGAGAAGCGCGTGCCCCAGGACGGCAGGATCAGCCTGCGCCTGGGCGGGCGGCTGATCGACGTGCGCATCTCCACCCTGCCCACCCACTACGGCGAGCGGGTGGTAATGCGCATCTTAGAGAAAGAACAAGGCATCCTGACCTTGGAGCAGATAGGCATGCCGGCCGCGGTGCGGGAGCAGTTCATCGAGCTGATTCGCGCCCCCTACGGAATCTTCCTGGTTACCGGCCCCACCGGTTCCGGCAAGACCACCACCTTGTACGCCGCCTTGCAACAGGTGAACAGCCCGGATCTGAACATCATCACGGTGGAGGACCCGGTGGAATACGACCTGGCGGGGGTGGGGCAGATTCCGGTGAACGTCAAGACCGGCATGACGTTCGACAAGGGGTTGCGGGCGATTCTGCGGCAGGACCCGGACGTGATCATGGTGGGCGAGATCCGCGACGTGGAAACGGCCCAGGTGGCGGTGCAGGCCAGTCTTACCGGCCACCGGGTATTCTCCACCTTGCACACCAACGATGCGGTGGGCAGCGTAACGCGGCTGGTCGATATGGACATCGAGCCCTATCTAGTGGCGTCCAGCCTGCTGGGCGCCCTGGCGCAACGGCTGGTGCGGAAACTGTGCACGGCTTGCCGCGTGCCGCACGCGCCGGACGCCGGCGAGCGACAACTGCTGGGCGCCGCCGACGGCGACCTGGAGTTGTACCGCCCGGGCGGTTGCGAGGCCTGTTTCAATACCGGTTACCGGGGCCGCACCGGCATCTACGAGTTGATGATCATGGATGAGAAGCTGCGCCGCCTGGTTCACGACCAGCACGGCGAGCGCGAGTTGCGCCGGGCGGCCCGGGACAACGCGATGCGTTCCCTGCGGGACGACGGCATTGCCAAGGTGTGCGCCGGCGTCACCAGTTTGGAGGAGGTGTTGCGGGTCTCGCATCACTGACATGGCGGCGTTCGAATACCTTGCCATTGACGGCGACGGCCGCACCCGGCGCGGTTCGCTGAGCGGCGACTCGGCGCGCCAGGTGCGCTCCCGCCTGCGCGAGCTGGGGTTTCACCCGCTGGAGGTGCGCGTCATCGGCGGGGACGCCGCGCGGCGCCCCGGGTGGCGGCTGGAACGCCGCGTCTCCAGCGCCGCCCTGGCCCTGCTGATGCGCCGCCTGGCCGCCCTGGTCAAGGCCGGCATTCCACTAGAGCGGGCCCTGCGCTCCCTGGAGGCCCAGTCCGCCTCGCGGCGCCTCAAGGCGGTGCTCACCGGCGTGCGGGCGCAAGTTCTGGAGGGGCTCTCCTTGCACCAGGCTATGGCGTCCTATCCCGGCGTGTTCCCGGGGCTGTACCAGAGCATGACGGCGGCGGGAGAAGCCAGCGGCCGGCTGGCGGAAGTGTTAGAGCGCCTGGCCGATTACGCCGCGGCGCGGCGCGCCCTGCAACGCGCGCTGGGGACGGCGCTGATTTACCCCGCCATTCTGACCGTGACAGCGTTGCTGGTGGTGGGGGTGTTGCTGACGTACGTGGTGCCCGAGGTGATGCGGGTGTTTGAACAGACCGGCGCAGACCTGCCGCCCTTGACGGCCGCCCTGGTCGCGTTGAGTGACTTTTTGCGCCGTCACGGGTTGTTGCTGCTCGCCGGCGCGGCGGGCGCGGCGCTGTTGTGGCGTTATTTGCTGGGACGGGCGGCGGTGCGCCGCCGCTGGGACCGGCTGGTGCTGGGACTGCCGGTCGTCGGGCGCCTGTGTCGCATGCTCAACACCGCCCGGCTGGCGCGAGCGCTGGCCATCCTGGTGAACAGCGGCATGCCCCTGTTGGAGGCCCTGGAGACCGGCAGCCGCTTGATCGACAACATCCCGTTGCGCGAAGCCGTGGCGGCCGCCGCGCGGCGGGTGCGCGAGGGGGACCGGTTGCACGTCTCCCTGGCGGAGAGCGGCTGGTTTCCCGCCATGTTCCTCGACATGCTGGCCGCCGGCGAGGAAAGCGGCGAACTGGATGATATGCTGGAGCAAGCGGCCGCCCAGGCGGAGCTGGAGGTGGAGACGGTTATCGCCGCCGCCGCGTCCCTGTTTGAACCGATTGTCATACTGGTGATGGGCGGCATCGTACTGTTAATTGTGCTGGCCATACTGTTGCCCATTTTCGAGATGAACCAGATCATCGGCGCCTGACGCCGGCGGCGGTCAATCCGGGTGTATAATCCTCTTAGTGTTGCGATGACAAATACGCCGAGTGAGACAAATCTTATGAACAGGTCGGAAAACAGCCCGCTGCGGGCAGTGCGGCGGTGGTTGCGCGGCTTTGCTCGGTGGCGCAACTTCGCTCAGCGCGGCGGGGTCTCCCAGCTCGGTCTCGCTCGGCACGGCAAGGCCGCCCGGCGCGGCTTTACCCGGTGGCGCGGCTTCACTCGGCGGCGCGGGGTCGCTCAGTGCGGCTTCGCCCGGTGGCACCGCTTCACTCGGAGGCGCGGGGTTGCACGGCGCGGCTTCGTTCGGCGCCGCGGGGTCGCCCAGCACGGCTTTGCCTGGTGGCGCGGCTTCACCCGGCGGCGCGGGGTTGCTCGGTGGCGCGGCTTCGCCCGGTGTCGCGGGGCCGCCCGGCGCGGCTTCGTTCGGCACCGCGGGGCCGCCCAGCACGGTTTCACCCGGCGGCGCGAGACTGCCCAGCGTGGCTTCACCCTGATCGAGCTGATGGTCGTGATAGTAATTATGAGCATCCTGGCGGCGGTGGTCATTCCCCGGGTCATGGACCGGCCGGAGCAGGCGCGGCTCGCCGCGGCCCGCAACAACCTGCGCGCCATCGTCTCGGCGCTGGACATGTACAAGCTGGACAACTACCGCTATCCCACCACGGACCAGGGACTGGAGGCCCTGGTGGAGCGCCCCGACACGGAGCCGCTCCCGCCCGGTTGGAACCGCTACCTGCACAAGTTGCCGCAGGACCCCTGGGGACGGGAGTTCCGTTACCTGCATCCCGGCAAGCGCACCGACGTGGATGTTTCTTCCGCCGGCCCCAACGGGCGCTGGGGTGATGAGGACGACATCGGCTCCTGGGATTTGTAACGCCCCCCCGGGCCGCGGCAAGGCGGGCCGTTGCGGGGCGGGCCGCGCCGCCGGCTTCACCCTGCTGGAGTTGCTGGTCATCGTGCTGATTGTCGCCGTCCTGCTGGGATTGGCCATGCCGGGAACCGGGGATGGGCGTTATCGGCGGCTGGAGGATGCCGCCGACAAAATGAGCATGGTGATCAATCTTGCCCGACAGGAGTCCGTGCTTTCCTCCCGCGTCTGGATGCTGGAGATAGACCCGGCGGCGAGCGTGTACCGGTTTTTGCAGCAACGCGGCGGGGAACTGGAGCAGGTGGTGCGCCGCCCTTTTGCGGAAACCCCCATCGCGGCGGACGGCGCGGTGAGCCGCCTGGAAATCAACGGGCAACCCGTCGCTGAAACCGGCCGCGTGCGCTTCTTTCCCACGGGCGAACAAGATGCCTTGCGCCTGACCCTGCACAGCGGCGATCTGCGGCGCGTTCTGGTGATGGACGCCGCCGGTCCCGCCGCGGCGCACGCGCCGCAACCGCCTTGAACGCCATGACCCGGGTTGCTGCGGCCGCCGGCTTCACCCTGCTGGAAGTGCTGGCGGCGCTGGCGGTGATGGCCATTGCCCTGGCCGCCCTGTGGCAGACGCTGGGGCAGTCCATTGCTGTGACCAGCGCCCTGCCGGACCGGGTGACGGCGACCTGGGTCGCCCACAACCGCATCGTGCGGCGTCAAGCCGTGCGGCAGTGGCCGGATGTCGGCGCCCAGGAGGGCAGCGAAGAAATGGCGGGGCAGACCTGGTACTGGCGGGAGTCCGTCAGCGCCGCCGGTGAACCGCAACTGCGGCGCCTCACCGTGGCGGTGGGGAAAGCGCCCGACGAGCTGTCCCTGGCGGCCCTGGAGGGGTTTATTCGCCGCCCCGCCGACCTGCCGGATGAGCAGTAGCCCGGCGGCGCCCGCCCCTTGACTTGTACCACGCCCTGCTTTACCTTTTCACGCAGTTGAACATTCCGGTCATCCGCCCCATGAGCGACATCGAAAACATCATCAACCAGGGCTTCGAACAGCGCGAGAACCTCAGTGCCGCCGACGCCCCCAAGGAACTCAAGAGCGCCGTTGCCGAAGCCCTGGCGGGGCTGGACAGCGGGGCGTTGCGGGTCGCCGCGAAACGCGACGGCGAGTGGGTGGTCAACCAGTGGCTGAAAAAAGCCGTGTTGCTGTCGTTCGCCTTGCAGGACAACCGCGTCATGGCGGGCGGTTTCACCAACTACTACGACAAGGTTGCTCCCAAGTTCGAGCATTTCAGCGAAGAGGATTTCGCCGCCGCCGGCGTGCGCGCGGCGCCGCCCGCCATGGTGCGCCACGGCAGTTTCGTCGCGCCCGGCGTGGTGCTCATGCCCAGCTACGTCAATATCGGCGCCTACGTGGATGCGGGGACCATGGTGGACACCTGGGCCACGGTGGGCTCCTGCGCCCAGGTGGGGCGCGGCGTGCATCTCTCCGGCGGCGTCGGCATCGGCGGCGTGTTGGAGCCGTTGCAGGCCAATCCCACCATCATAGAGGACCACTGCTTCATCGGGGCGCGCTCTGAAATTGTCGAGGGCGTGATCGTGGGGGAGGGGTCCGTGATTTCCATGGGCGTTTATCTCGGGCAAAGCACCCGCATCTACGACCGGCAGACCGGCAAAATCAGCTACGGCCGGGTGCCGCCCGGCTCCGTGGTGGTGTCGGGCAGCCTGCCTTCTGATGACGGCAAGTACAGCCTGTATTGCGCGGTCATCGTCAAGCAGGTGGATGAGAAGACCCGCAGCAAGGTCAGCCTCAACGAGTTGCTGAGAGACCTGTAACGCCGGCGCACCCCCGCCGCCCGCGCCATTCATGCACCACGACGACAAAGAGACGCCGCCAAGCCGCAAAAACATGTCCGTTCCCGAAGCGCAGCGGGGCGAACAACCCCCTTACGACAAAGAGGCGCCGCCGGGCCGCCAGGACATGCCCGTTCACGAAGCGCAACGGGGCGAACCGCCCCTTGACGACAAAGCGGCGCCGCCGGGCCGCCAAAACATGTCCGTTCACGAAGCGCAACGGGGCGAACCGCCCCTTGACGACAAAGCGGCGCCGCCGAGCCGCAAGGACGCATCAAGTCCCCTGGAGTTGGATTTTGACGCCGCGCCGGTGTATTCCCTGGCGGCGCAGCAAAACGCCTACCCGTTGTTCCGCAACCTGCGCTTGCGCTACGCAGCAACGGGGGAGGATGCCGCGTCCCCGCCGCCGTTGCGCGACCTGGCGCTGCGGCTGACCTGCGAGAAGAAAGACCTGGTGCAGGCAGAAGAGTGGCGCCTGGATGAAATCTCCCCCGGCCAGTGCCTGGCGTTGCCCGAGCGCACTGTTAGGTTGCCCCACGACTACCTGTTCCGCTTGTCCGACGAGACCCGGCTCAGGTTCGCGTTCACCTTGACCGCCGCGAACAACAGCGACCCGCTCCTTGTCCGCAAGCAGGAAGTGCACGTGTTGCCCGCCAACTTCTGGGGCGGCGAGCAACGCCAGCCCGACCTGCTGGCGGCGTTTGTCAAGCCCAACGGCGTGTACGCGGAGTCCCTGGTGCGCCTGGCAACGGAAATAATGGAAAAGCACGGCCATGCCCGCAGCGCCGACGGCTATCAATCCAACACCAGGGAGCGGCCGTACCTGATGGCCAACGCCTTGTGGCGCGCGATTTTTTCCCAGGAACTGGCGTACGCAGAGCCCCCGCCCAGTTTCGCGCACCAGGGCCAGCGCGTCAGGCTGGCGCAAGAAATCTCCACTACGCGGCTGGGCGCCTGCCTGGACCTGTCCCTGCTCTTTGCGGGTTGCCTGGAGTTGATGGGGTTGAACACGGTCATCGCGTTGACCCGCGGCCACGCCATGGCGGGCGCGTGGCTTTACGACACGAGTTTTCCCTGGCTGGTCAATGACGACCCGCTGGAGTTGCGCAAGCGCGTGGACGCCCGGGACCTGTTGCTGTTTGAAACCACGCTGGTCGCCGGCCCCCGTTTTGTCGAGTTCGAGCAGGCGCGCGAAGCCGCCCGCGCATGCTTGGACGAGGACCAGGAAGGCGACTTCGTGTATGCGCTGGACGTCAAGTGCGCGCGCAACCGCCAGATAAAGCCACTGGCGTCGGAAGAAGAGCGCCGCCCCGAGGCGCCGTCCGAGGAACGCGCCGCGGCGCCGCCGTTGCCGCCGCCGCCCGCCCTGCCGCCGGTGGAGCCGGACGACCGCAGCGAGGAGGCGACGCCCGCCTCCCGCATCGAATCGTGGCAAGGCAAGCTGCTGGACATGAGCCGGCGCAATCCCCTGTTGAATTTCAGAAAGAACGCCGCCGCCGTCCGCTTGTATTGCCCCGACATCGGCCGCCTGGAAGACCTGCTGGCCGGCGGCCGCACATTTTCTTTCAAGTCGGCGGCCGACAGCCCCGGTCTTGCCGCCGCCGAGCGCAGCCAACAGGTTTTTCGCTTGCAGACCGGGGACGACCTGCACAGGAAGTTCGCCGCAGAGGAGCTGGAGGACGGGCGCCTGATAGCCAACATGCCGCCGCAAAAACTGGCGGCAGCGACCACCAGCCTGTACCGAAAAACCAAAAACGACCTGGAAGAGGGCGGCGCCAACACCTTGTACCTGGCTCTTGGCTTCCTGCGCTGGAAGGAGTTTCCGAAGGACGACCGCGATTACCTGGCGCCCCTGGTGTTGTTGCCGGCGCAACTGGTGCGCAAAAGCGCGCGGGCCGGCGTCAAGATCAAGCAGTTGCCGGAGGAGCCCCCCCTGTTCAACCTGACCCTCATCGAGTTCCTGCGCCAACGGTTCGAAATCAACCTGGACGAGTTCCGTGACGCCTTGCCCGAGGACGACCAGGGGGTGGACGTTCGCAAAATCTGGGACCAAGTGCGGCGCAAAATCGAGGATGAGCGCGGCTTCGAGGTGGTCGAGGACTGCCTGGTCGCGTCCTTCTCCTTTGCCAAGTACATCATGTGGAAAGACCTGGCGCAGCGCAGCGAGGAGCTGAAAGAGAATCCTTTTGTGGAGCACCTGGTGGAGCGCCCCGGCGCGCCGTACCCTAAAACCCCCCTGTTCATCGAAAACAGCCGGGTGGACGAGAGAATTGACCCGGACCAGGTGTTCATTCCCCTGAACTGCGACAGCTCCCAGCTGGCGGCGGTGGAGGCTTCCGGCCATTCCCAGGACTTCGTGCTGGAGGGCCCGCCCGGCACCGGCAAGTCGGAAACCATCGCCAACATCATCTGCCACAACCTGGCGTTGGGGCGGAAAGTGCTGTTCGTGGCGGAGAAAATCGCCGCCCTGGAGGTGGTGTATCAGCGCATCAAGAAAGTGGGGCTGGACCACCTGGCCCTGGAGTTGCACAGCAACAAGGCCAACAAAAAAGCCGTGCTGGACCAGTTGCGGCGCTCCCTGGCAAAACACGGCGAGTTCAATGAAACCCGGTGGCTAGAGCAGGCCCGGGAATTGAAGCGGCGCCGGGACCACCTGAACGCTTACGTAGCGGCCTTGCACCGTCCTAGTCGGTTCGGCATTTCCGCGCGCGGCGCCATTGCCCGCGTCTCTTGGGGGCGCCGCGCCGGCCATTCCGACAGCGCCCGCTGGCTGGGCTGGGGCCATGACATTCATTCCTGCCCGGTAGCCGATGCGGCGGGACTGAACAACCTGAAAGAGACCACGCGCCGGCTAGCCGCCGCCTTTCTAGACGTCAAGGACCTGGACGCGGCGCCGTTCCGCATCATCACGGCGGTCGCCTGGTCCAACGCCTGGCAGGAGGAGGTGCTGGAACTGCTGGAAGAATATCGCCGGGCGGCCCCGGACTGCTTCGCCGCCCTGGAGGATTTTGCCGGCGAGTTGCATCTTCCCGCCCGCGACTACACGCTGGACGACGCCCGCCGGCTGGAGCAGGGCGGGCGCTTGCTGGACCTGGCCCAGGAAGCCCCCTGCGGCTACGCCCTGAGACCCGGGGCGGCGGAGCGCTTGCAACGCCTGGCGGAGTTGGCGGCGCTCAAAGAAGCGCTGGACGCCTGTCTTGCCGAAATCGGCCATGGGGCAACGGCGGAGAAACTGTTGCAATCCCCCATGGACGACTGGCGCCGCCTCCGGGCCGGGGCGAACAACTGGTTCAAGCGGTTGTGGGGCAAGCAACGCCTCAACCGCCGGGCGGTCAAACTGGGCTACCAGCCGTTCCCAGGCGTGGAAGCCGTGGACCTCCTGGCCCGGGGCCGGAACATCGTCTTGCAACTGCAACAGCTGACGTCGGAGTTCGAGCAAGACCGGGTCTGGCAAGGGTGGGACACTCCCGTTGACCATCTCAAGGAGCGGCTGGCGGCCGGCCGCGAGGCGCATGAAGCGGTCAAGGGGCTGGCCTCCCTGGCGGACAATCCCGCCGCCCTGGTGGAGCGCCTGGTGCAGCAGGTCGTGGACGGGCGCGACTACCTGGCGAGTTCGCAACTGGGCGCCCGGCGCCAAGCGTTCAAGGAACAGTACGACCGCCTGGCGGACCTGTCGCATCGGTTGGCCGGCAAGGGCGTCCGTCTCGACCCGGACCAAGCCCATGACGCCCTGTCGGCGGACCTCGAGGCGGTGTTGCAGCAACGGAACCGGCTGAAAGCCTGGGTGGAGTGGCAGTCCGCCCGGGGACATGCCCTGGAGCTGCAACTGGACTCCGTGGCCGCCGCCCTGGAGAACGGGCAACTGCGGCCCGACGATGCAGAAGAGCATTTCGTCACCGCTTTCTGCGCCTGGCTGGCGCCGCGCCTCATCGACGGCGATGAGCGCTTGGTGAAGTTCAAGGCCTCGGAGCATCAACGCCTGGTGGAAGAGTTTCGCCGCCTGGACGCCCAAGTGGCGCAATCGACCAGCGGCTTCGTGGCCGCGAAGCTTGCCGGGTCGGCGCCCGACATGGAGGCGCCGGAGCTCGCCTTCCTGCGCCGCGAGTTGCAAAAAAAGTCCCGCCACCGCCCCATCCGCACCTTGTTCGCAGAGACCGGCGCCCGCCTGCTGGACCTGTGCCCGTGCATGATGATGTCGCCCCTGTCGGTGGCGCAGTTCCTGTCGCCGGACTTCAAGGGCTTTGACCTGGTGGTGTTTGACGAGGCCTCGCAGATCACCCCCTGGGATGCGGTGGGCGCCATTGCGCGCGGCCGCCATGTCGTCGTGGTGGGCGACCCGAAGCAGTTGCCGCCCACCAGTTTCTTCAACGCGGCGGTAGCCGATGGGGACGCCGACGAGGAGAGCGAGGACTTGGAGTCCGTCCTGGACCAAGCCCTGGGCGCCGGCCTGCACCACCACCGGCTGACGGGCCACTACCGCAGCCGCCACGAAAGCCTGATTGCGTTTTCCAACAGCAAGTACTACGAAAACCAGCTGATCACGTACCCGGCCTGCAACACCCGTCAGTCCGCCGTGTTCTTTCACCGGGTGAACGGGGCGTACGCCAAGGGCAAAGGGCGCAACAATCCCATTGAAGCCCGGGAAGTGGTCGCGGCCGCGGTGGCGCACCTGTCGGACCCCGAGCGCAACGGGCTTACCTTAGGCATCGTCACGCTCAACAGCGAACAGCAACGCACCATCGAAGACCTGCTGGACGACGCCCGCCGCCGCCAACCGGAAATCGAGAAGTTTTTCCACGCCGCCGCCGACTATGCCCCGGTCTTCGTGAAAAACCTGGAAGCGGTGCAAGGCGATGAGCGCGACCTGGTGTTTTTCAGCCTGGGGTACGGGCCGACGGAGGTCGGCGGCAAAGCCATGTCCATGAACTTCGGGCCGTTGAACCGGGAAGGCGGCGAGCGCCGCCTGAACGTGGCCGTCACCCGCGCCACCACCGAGGTGCACGTCTATGCCAGCTTCGACCCCGGCATGCTGGACCTGTCGCGCACCCGGGCCACGGCGGTGGAGCATCTGAAGCACTACCTGGAGTTCGCGGAAAGGGGGCCGCAGGCGCTGGCGCAACAGGCCGTCGCCCGGCACGGCGTGGATCAGTACGACAGCGACTTTGAAAAAGCGGTGGCGTACGACCTGCGCGATAAAGACTGGCGCGTGCAAACCCAGGTGGGCGTGAGCCGGTTCCGGGTGGACCTGGGCGTCATTCATCCCCACCGGCCGGGCGTCTATCTTGCCGGCGTTGAGTGCGACGGCGCCGCGTACCACAGCTCGCCCTCCGCCCGGGACCGGGACCGCATTCGCCACGCCGTCCTGGAGAGCATGGGGTGGCGGTTGTTGCGTCTGTGGTCGACGGACTACTTCAACGACGGCGCCCGCGCCATTGAGCGGATTGACGAGGCGCTGAGGGAGATGCTGGCGCAGGACCAGGCGGCGGGCGGTGCGCCGGGGGCAGCGG